>NZ_JBFOFT010000003.1:0-353664 GCF_040887425.1 Enterococcus sp. C53 | reverse complement strand
TGCTGCTTGATTTAAAGTTGAAACTTCTTAACGAGCTAGCGATTAATCATTCGATATTGCCGTAGCAACTTTTATATCATAACAGATCGACATTTGTTTGTCAACTATTTTTTTAAAAGTTTTTTGACTTCATTTTTCAGAAACGCTTCAGTAACTCATTTATCATAACTCATCGTTTGTTATTTGTCAACAACTTTTTTGAAGTTTATTTCGATGAAATCAAGCTTCATAAGCTGTCGGTTTTTAACGACTCAGTTATCTTATCATGTGATAACTCACACGTCAAGAACTTTTTGAATCTTTTTTATTACTTCATTTTTTTAAAACGAGTAACTAAAAACAACAAAAAAGAATATACCATGTAATTTTACACATGTCAATAAGTATTTAAACCTTTGGTATAGGTTATCACTCTTGGTTTCAGCTTTTCTATATTAAATAAGCCATAGTCATTCTACTGATTCTGGCTATCTAGATAATCGAACCGTAAGACTTCTTTCAGCTGTTGTCCATTTATGACATCTTTGGTTACTCCACACAGTTGCCCCATTGATGAGCGTTCATCGTTTTCCCGTTGATCAATGAGGTTGAGACAAAAGCAGCATCAAGAAATAAGAAGAAATTTCCGAAGATGCTGCTTTTGTCTCACCGTGAATCAGAGGTCGTGAAAACATCGGGTAGCTCTGATGACAATAAGAAAGAATTTTTTGAAACAGCTTCTCATGTTTTGAAAAATTCAGGCTTATTTCAAGGAGCTGATGTTTGAATACCGTTTAAAGCAAGAGGCTGTGAAAGAAGCGTTCAACTCCGAGCGAATAAGAGAGGATTTTTTAAAATAGCTCCTCATATTTTAGAAAATCATCGCTTATTGTTGAGGAGTTGCTTCTTGAACACCGTTTATTCGTTTTTAGAGATAATAGAAGAGACCGAGACAAGTTTCTTTTAGAAAAGATCACTCACAAAAAAAGGAAATGAATAGCCATCCATCTCCTCTAACCGACTATTTCGTTTTTTTGCCACTGAGGTCATCCTGTATTTATTGGCTTGCAATTAATTTCTCCATTAATTCCTCATTAAACCCAACAAATAAAACATTATCAAAAATAATCAGCGGACGTCTGATTAGTTCTCCATGTGTTCTACACAAAACAATCAATTGTTGTTCATTAATAGTAGATAAATCAATTTCCAGATTTTTGAAACCTTGTGACCAAGTGGCGAACAGTCGTTCCGCGTGAACATTCTCAAACCCACACAATTCTTTTGCTTCCTTAACGGTTAGCTCTCTTTGATCTAAATCAATAAACTGATAAGAGAGATGATGTTCTTCTAACCACTGCTTTGCTTTTAGACACGTCACACAATGCGCCGACCCGTATACCTTCACAAGATTCCTCCTTTTTTAAATTTAACTGAAGATACTGTTTTGCATATAAATCATTCTTCTTGCAACTGAACGAATTTCTCTTGGAACAAACGAACGAATTTCATCTTCATTAAAACCGATCAATATTCTTTTTTCATCAATTAAGATCGGACGTCTTAGTAAAGAAGGATATTGTTTAAAAAGGACGATCATTTGCTTTAATGTGAGCTCGTTGAAGTCAATAGCTAATTTTTCGTATATTTTTGAGCGAGTAGAGATAATGTCTTCAACGCCTCCGTTAGTGGCTGCTAAAATTTCACGTATTTCATTTTCTGATATCGGCTCTGCAAAAATATTTTTTTCTTCAAAATCTAAACGATTTTCTTGCAACCATGCTCTTGCCTTTCTACAAGAAGTACAGCTAGGGGAAGTATATACTTTTATCATTCTCTCACTCCTTTTTAATTATAATCCCATTCTAACTGAAAGTTATAAAAAACACCAATTATTAGCTATTAAAATTCAGAAAATTTATTCTTCTTTGCTATTAAACCCTTTTAATCCTGTGTTTATATGAAAAAACTTAATTTATTTTGTATAAAAAAAAGAAGAAAAACACATAAAAAAAACGACATTATTAGTATTTTTTACCTAATAATATCGTTTTTTATGTGATTAAACATGTATTTTTTTAATTTTACAACCTGTTTCTCTAATAAATCTAGAAGTTTTCAATTTTCTCGTCCCCTTCATCAAAGGTATACACAAATAGAGACGATTCCTTGCTCGGGTCATTGCTACATAAAAAAGACGGCGTTCTTCTTCGACTGTTGTCACATGCTCTGCCTTGACCTTATCCAAACTAATGGCTGCTTTATCAGAGGCACCATTGTAAGGAATAGCTCCTTCATTACAACCAACTAAAAAAACATTGCGATAGCTTAAGCCTTTACTTCTATGAATACTTTGAATGCATAAAGCATCAAGTTTTCCTTGTCGGTAAGCGATTAAACGAGTTTTTAGTTGTTTCGCAACTGCTTGGATGTCTTTTTCTAAATGGTTGATTTTTTCTAATGTTGGAAATTGTTTGAGCGTTCCTAACAACCATTCACGCTCACTACCGTCTATTTCTTTAGTTGGTCGACTTAATTTAAGGTAGCTTTGAATTAAACGATCAAAACCTTTTCCGCCATTTTTATCAAAAGTATGAAGGTCCTTTACAAACCGATGAATCTCTTTTTCTTTTGTTTTTAAATGCGGCTTTACAGAAAGGATATATTCCACAATATCTGTTACTTTATTTCGTTTAGAAAAATAGTCCTCACATTCAGCCTTCTTGAAATAGCAATTAATCATTAACTGATAGAGTACTTGTTGATAACCTTGTGTCTTTTTTTGATAAGTAGTTGCATTTTGCCAGTAAAGAATCCTTTGATAGAACTGTTGAAATAGTTTTATCCCAAATATCCCTTCGTATGGGCCATCTGCTTCTAGCACAAAGGGGATATCCGTCTGTAACAAGTCTTGGACTAATTGCTGGGTTTGCGTTAACGACCGATATAAAACGATTGATTCTTTGTATTTTCCTTTATGTTTAATCAATGTTTTGATTTGTTCAATGATCCAGCGACTTTCAGCTTGTATGTCATCAAAAGCTAGCGCCTGCATAATCCCCGCCTCTTTCTTAGCTGGAATCATTGCTTTTTGGATACGATCATTTTTATTAAAAGTAATTAAGCGATTCGCTCCTTGAACAATGGTGGCACGTGAACGATAGTTGGTTAATAAAAAAAGCGTCTTCGTTGCGTACTCTTGGTCAAAATTTTTAATATAAGAAGGTTCCGAACCTCGAAACCCATAGATACTTTGATCATCGTCACCGACCACAATAAGTTTCATTGGTGTTTCCTTCGTGATCAGGCGTACAATTTCCCACTGTAAAGGATTCGTGTCTTGAAATTCATCAATAAATAAATAATCATATTTTTGTCCCACGAAGTTTCTGATTTCTTCGTTCTGCAAGGCTTGTTTTAAATTACTTAGAACATCATTGAATTCAAAAAGATGTTGCTCTTTCTTTTGTGCTTGCAGTTCTCGCATGAAGTGGGTCATTCTTTCGGAAATCGGCATAGTTGCATTCGGTTCAATAAAGTCAAAGTTTTCTTTTATCAATACTCGCGTTTCTTCTATTGATAAGTTCATATTCTGCCAATAATCAAGACGTGCCGCCAAATTTTTTTCTCCATATTGATCAAAAGCATATAAATTATACTTACGAATAAGTTGTTGTATTAGTCCACTGACTTTGTATGAGGTCTCTTTTGAAAATTCTCCCTGTATCCCTTCAGTGACTACTTCTGGGAATTGGCGACAAATATCATTGTACAAACGAAAAAAGATACTATGAAAAGTTCCTATATGAACATTGGTCTTCCGTTGGCTAAAATTATCTACTCGCTTTTTCAATTCATTCGCAGCATTTCTCGTAAAAGTGATCATCAATATCCGTTGCTCATCTACCTGATTTTCAGTCATTAAATAGACAGCTTTTGCACAAATTGTTTGGGTCTTCCCACTTCCCGCTCCTGCAATGATCCTTAGATTTTTTTCCATATTGTAAGTAATCGCTGCTTTTTGCTCGTAATTAAAACGATTGTAGGAGCGCTTTTCCATCATATCGAAAAATGAATGACTATTATTCGTTTCTTTTTCTTCCTCAATCAGCCCAGGTGCTTCACCATAAGCTGCTTCATAGCTTGCAATGATCTCTTCTTGCATCCGGAAAATTTGTTGGAGCCTCTCATATCTTTTTTCCCAATGACTGATTTCTCTTTGTAAGCGAAGTATTTCTTTTTCATTCCCTTGATTGATTGTTTTCACATCTTTCTATATATAAATGGTCAATATTTTTCTTTTATACTAACAGACCTTTCTAAAAATTAAAATGACTTTAGCAAACACTGACCTTTTCTGAAAATTATCTATAAAATATCAAAAACATATAACCAATATGATAGAATAAAAAAGACAAATATATTAATTTGAAGGTGAATATAAATGAGTACTTCATTTCATGAAGGACGGACAATCGGACTTTTATTATCCTTTATCGGTGGCGCAATGGACAGTTATACATATATTCAATATAACGCATTTGCTTCAGCACAAACGGGTAATATTGTCTTAGCAATCATCCAAGCTTTCGATGGTGAATGGATTAGCGTTGGAAAAAAAATACTTTCTACTGTCTTCTTTTTTTTAGGGATTTTACTGACAAAATTTTTGATTGATTATTTCAAAAAGAAAGAAAAACACTATTGGCGTTTGTATGTTCTTTACTACGAAGCAATTATCTTTTTCTTAGTCAGTCTGACTCCAATCAGTATCCACCCAGCCATCGTAACCATCATGATTGCATTTACAGCAGCTATTCAATGGGTCGCTTTTGATAAAATCGATGGACGAGCTTATACTAATCTTTTTACTACGGGGAATCTAAAAGGAGTTGCTACTAACTTATACGATTCTCTTGTCACAAAAGAAAAAGAAGCGTTCGATCGTTTTTTCCATTTTCTGACAGTTGTTCTGGCTTTCATCAGTGGTGCAGGCGTTCTCGTTTTTTGCCACCATTTATTTGGGCATTTTGCTATTTTATTAGTGGCTGTTTTATTTTTAATCATAGCAATTGTTCAAAGCATTCAAGTATGGAAATTTTACCAACGTCATATAGTCTTATCCCAAAAATAAGGACAAGCGTGTTCACTTTAATGGCCAACTAAAAAATCACTATACTTCAAAACACAACAAATAGACTGATTTACAGGATACTCGGACAGTACCTCAGCCTATTTGTTGTGTTTATGTTTATTCATTCCATTATCGCACTTGATTTTTGAACAACAAGCTGCCAATGCAAACTGTCGGCAGTTTCATTATCTTCTACTGCACATTTGATGACCCGGATCATCACGCTGTTTTCATAAACTTTTTCAATTTCTCCTTTGATAGGTGCTTCAAATAAATCTGAAACAAAAGCACCTGTTTCACCAACTTCAAATAATTGCTCATCCATTTTCTCCATTACTTGTTCATTCCCCATGATAGTTCCTCCAATATTTTTTAAGTCAATCAATTTTTAACACACTTCTAGGCAGAGAACACATAAAAATCATAAAAAGCCCTTTTCATGTCAAAACCGTTCACTTTTTTTATCTGCCATTTATAAAATACTCAAAAAAGAAAGATCTAACTGAATTTTTTGATCTTTTTTTTACGGTTTTGATGTCAAAACAACCTTTTATGAATCGAAACACTATTTTTAACAAATTTAGAATAAAATCGTTATTGGAGGTACGTTGGATGAAAAATAAAGTTGTAAATAGAATATTAGACACATTATTCAGTGGTGAAAAAATAGAAGATGAAATGGTTTATCTCCAAGTAAAATTTGCCCTTGATGTATTAATGAATAACCTTGGCAAATTGGCCGTTGTTTTAGTATTTTCTTTAATAACCGGTTCTTGGGTCGAAACAGGATTGACCTTTCTTTCTTATATTTGTATCCGTCGCTATGCTTACGGACTTCATTCTGATTCTGAATTTGTTTGTTTACTATGGACTTTGCTTTATTTGTGGGGCGTTCCCCTCTTAATGAAACACTTTGATGTGACCATCTCTTCCCCACTGAAGGTCATTTCATTGATCATCTGTTTCTTATTGTTGCTTCGCTATGGATCAAAAGGTACAGCAATCAATCCCATTGAACCTGAAAAACGCCCACCACTGTTAAAAAAAGCAATTTTCATGTTTCTTCTATTTGCAATAACTATTTTATTTTTCCCTAATTCTTACTTTTCTACTTACTTGCTTCTCGGGATTATTTTAGAAATAGCTACGCTGCTTCCAATTACGAATTATATAATGAATCTTGGAGGAATTTTCTATGAAAAAAACAATCATTAAACAACTTACTAATTTGTCTGACTTCTTTGTGTCTGGATGCTGCTTTGGTATGAGTTCAGAGTTTAAAATCCCTGAAAAATTAAAAAAATAATTCAATAAATATGCTATAATTTGGTAAAAATCAATGGGAGCTGTACTTTATGTTTTTGTGGTCCATAGCCTTGCAATATTTAATTTACACAATTTGTGTATTACTCATTGAACACCAAATTAAAAAGAAATACTTATTCGTTACCACTATTTTAATCTCTTGTGTCTTGTTAGGTTTTATGTATCCTTTATTTGGGATATTTACTGCTTTATTTGCTATAGGTATGCTGATGCTAACATTCTTCTTCTTTTCTACTTCCCCGCAAAAACTGGTTTATGCTCTTCCTTGGGGATTGCTTACTTCGCTTTTAGGAGACCATTTGACGAGCATCAGCGATTTTTTTATTTTGAAATCTGCTGTCATTGAACCAGGAGATTCCTTGCAGTATATTCATATCGTCATTTCTGCGACGTTATCGATCTTACTTGCTTTAGCCTTTAAAAAAGCCTTAGAAAATTTTCATGGTTTGGATCGCCGAATGATTGGAACCGTTGGCGCGTTGATGTTATTTACCTATTATATCGTTATCTTTTATACACGTTTTTCTGGCGAGACTCCCCAAATTTTAACTATCAACACTGGCTTTTTCATTCTTTATCTCTGTGGCGGGCTGTTTATCCTCATTTATTATTGGAAAATTTCAAAGAGAAAAATGGCAGACCAATTGTTAGAACAGCGTATGCAAATGCAACAAGATTACATCCGTGATCTAGAAAAAAACTATCAAGACCTTAGAGAATTCAAGCATGATTATCAAAACTTGCTTTTTTCAATGAATAGTTATCTTGCTGAAGGTGACCTGGAGGGATTACGTAAGTACTACAATCAAAATATCTTACCCACTCGTCAAATGATGGATCTTTTCCCAGCAAACTTTAGTCTGTTAGATAACATAAAAATTCCTGAAATAAGAAGCTTATTGTCTTTGAAATTAATGATGGCACAAGAAAAAGGATTATCCGTGCATCTTGTTATTCCAGAAGAGATCACTTTAAAGAAAAAACACACAGTAAACATCGTCCGAATGTTAGGTATTATTTTAGATAATGCGATTGAAGGAGCTTTAATTACTAAAAAGAAGAAAATTGAACTCTTTGTTTTAAAAAAGAAAAACTCAGTGATTATTCGTGTCATCAATACAACGATGAATACACTTCCGTTAAATCAATTAAAACAAAAAGGTTTTTCAACAAAAAAAGATCCTAAAAACGAAGGACTCGGTTTATTCATTTTGGATGAGCTGTCAAAGGCCAATCCTTATATCTTTTTAGAGACATCTATTGAGAATCAACGTTTTTCTCAGACAATCTATATACAAACAAAATAAAGGAGTATTCGTATGATTCCAATTTATATTTGCGAAGATGACACGAAACAGTTGGAAGTAATTTCAGCAGTGATCAAAAATCGAATTATGATTGAGAATTTGGATAGTTATGTCCATATCGCCACTTCTGATCCAATTGAACTTCTTCAAGCAGCTAGAGTACGAACCTCATCTTTTGGTATTTATTTTTTAGACATTGAATTAAAAGATAGCGATCTAGATGGTATTATGATCGGAAAACGCGTAAGAGATCTAGATCCTTTAGGAAAAATTATTTATGTTACTTCTCATGCGGATCTTTCAATGTCTATCTTAAAGAGTAATATTGAACCGACTGATTATATTATCAAAGAAGATATTTTTGATTTAAAAGAAAATGTGGAACGTATTTTAAGTAAGATCTTTGAAGATGTCAAAGCGACTCCTTTACAAAAAGATATTTTTAAAATCGAATTTAACGATGAAATAAAATTTCTTCCGATCAAAGATATCCAGTATTTCACTACTTCCCCAGGAACGCCACATAAATTAGAGGTTCATTTGACTCATGCGCAAATGCAGTTCTATGATAAAATCAAAGAAATAGAGAAAATGAACCGTCATTTTATCCGCTGCCATAAATCATACGTGATCAATACTCAAAATGTCCGTACGATCAACAAAAAAACTCGTGAAATCACGTTAGCAAATGGCGAAGTGATTCCGGCTTCTGTACGTGGTTTAAAAAAATTGATCTCGTAAATCTCAGACTTCTCCCAAAAAACAAACAAAAAAATGAGCAAAACTCGTCTGTTTGTTTTGCTCATTTTTTCTTATTTATCTTTTCTTGTTCCTATTTTGTAGTTTAATGTAACAGCATTTCTTGCGCAATTTCTTGCCCACTCATCTCCACTGGATAAAAAGTTGGCCAATGATCCATTTCTGCCAGTAAACTTTCTTGACTTTCATTCCCTAAATAGATATGAAAATGTTCCGAATCTGTTGGTGCAATCGAATGATCACTGAATTGTACATATCGATAAGCGCCACTTTCTGGCTCTACTGCTTCAAATAAGTAGCGTACGCCTCGATTTCCTGCAGCGTAATTCAAAACTCTTTTACCTGCATATCGGTAAGATGATTGCTTCGTCTCACCATTTTTAAAAGTAAATGCCATTCGATCTCCGTCAATCTTGATCTTTTCGACATCCGTATGGTATCCGACGGTATAATAATCCTTGTACTCTTTTGCTGATTTTTTTGGATCGATTTTTGCCTTATACTCAAATACGGGATCTAAGGTTCCATCAGCTAAATAGTTATCGACCGTTTGCCATTGCCCTTTCCAATCGAACAATTTGCGGTCTTTCACAGCTGAATCTTCAAAGTAACAATTATATACATTTTTTTCTTTTTCTGGTGTCAGTGTGGCTTCCAGTGGATTCACTGTATCTGTCGTTTTTTGTAATGACTTGAGGTTTTCTTTCATTATGGTTACGTAGTTTTCACCATTTGCAAGTTGTTCTTTCGTTAAACCTTCTAGAGGATTCAAGACAGCCAAAGAAACGCCGGCTTCATTTGCTAGAGTTCTAGCGATACTGTCTTTAGCATTTTCTTCGAAATAAATATATTTGATCCCATGATCTTTTACAAACTGTTTTAATTCAGCAATTCTTGCGGCTGAAGGCTCCTCACTTGAGGATAAGCCAGCTATTGACACTTGTTTCAGTCCATACTCTAATGCCAAATAGTTGAATGCGGCATGTTGGGTAACAAAAGATTTTTGTTTTGCTTTACTTAAGGTATCCTGATAACTCTGATGAAGTTCTTGTAATTTTTCTAAATAATTCTCCGCATTTTTAGTAAAGGCTTCTTTTTTATCGGGGTATTTTGTGATCAGTTGATCCCTTATACTTTTTACTTGTTTCATTGCTAAACTTGGAGCTAACCAAACATGCGGGTCTAATTCATGAAAATGCCCTGCTTCGCCATGACTATGGTCATGTCCTTCTTCACTACCCGGTAACAACAACATCCCTTCAGTCGCTTTGACTGCTAACACATTCCCCTCTTTCAATGTGTTTTGGATTGCTGGTACCCAGGTTTCCATATTTTCGTTGTTATAGACAAAGACATCCGCATTTTGAATTTTTGCCATATCTTTTGCTGATGGCTCATAGTCGTGTGAATCTGTCCCAGCAGGAATCAATAACTCAACTTCTCCTTCATCTCCAACTACTTCTTTCGTGAAATCATACATTGGATAAAAAGTCGTCATCACCTGCAATTTTTCTTTTTTGTTCGCGGCTTCTTGTTGATTGCCACAACTGGCAAGTATACAAACAGTAACTACTATCCCTAATAAATAAACCAAACGCTTCATTTGACGACACTCCTGACGACACTCCTTCATCTTCTTTCATTTTACGATTAAAGTTACCAAATCGTAATCTTTACGTTTTAGCAACAGGATTTAATTTATCATATCGCTAAATAAATAGTCAAGCGTTTTCTTAAAACTATTTCTTTTTATTTTCTAGCCATTTCTGAACAGTATCATTTTCTTTTTGTCACTAGTTCCGACTATAATAAGATAAATCAGCTTGACGTTCCCGATAGGTAAAAAACAATTTCCTTTTACTTTTATCTTGAACTTAGAGCGATTTAGTACATTGAAAGGAGTAACAAATTGAAGAATAATTCTAAAGATCAGTCTCGTCTGATACGTTTTCTAGGAGGAACAACTTCCTATTATGTATTAGGGTTGTTGATTATGTTAGCTTTAGTGATCTATTTTTTTCAGCAGATCGGTTTTATTTTTAAACCATTTTTTGTGATTTTTGCGACGACACTCGCTCCAGTACTATTTGCGTTAGTTTTATATTATTTACTAGACCCGTTGATCAAACGTTTGAGTCGAAAACTATCTAGAAATTTATCTGTTACTATTGTTTATG
Source organism: Enterococcus sp. C53 (assembly GCF_040887425.1). Taxonomy (NCBI): domain Bacteria; kingdom Bacillati; phylum Bacillota; class Bacilli; order Lactobacillales; family Enterococcaceae; genus Enterococcus; species Enterococcus sp. C53. Next base: position 342,982 of record NZ_JBFOFT010000003.1, on the reverse strand, counting down.
TCATTATTTTATTTTTGATCGGCTTAGGGAGTGTTTGGTTAGTTCCTTTCTTGGAGCAACAAGCCAAAACACTAATGACTAGTTTTCCTGATTTGTTCAACGATTTTATACAAACTTTGAAAAACTTCCTAGCGCAAACACCTTTTGCGGACACATTCGATCAATTCTTTTCATCGATTGATGATTGGACGTCTAATTTTGCCTCGTTTATTGGCGATTATTGGGAAAGTGGCGCACAAAGTATCGGGAATATCTTTTCAGCAGTAACATCTACCTTTATTACATTGTTTACTGGTCCAATCATTGCGTTCTTCTTATTAAGAGATCCTCAGAAATTTTATCAAGCTGTGTTAGGGATCGTACCACCCAAGTTCCGTACAGATTTTCGCACATTGACTAAAATCGCCAATCAACAATTAGGTGATTTCTTAAAAGGGCAAATCATTGCTTCTTTCATCTTAGGAGCTGTTTATTGGGTCACATTTTTATTGATCGGCTTAGAATTTGCAAGCATACTAGCAATCGCAGCTGGGATTTTATGTATCATTCCTTACATTGGACCATTTATTGCCTTCTTTCCTGGATTGTTTATTGCTTTCCAAGATTCGACATTCATGGCAATTAAGTTTGTTTTGGTCTGGTTCATCGTCCAATTACTTCATGGGGACTTAGTTATCCCTCGAGTTATGGGCAATCGCCTTCAAGTCCATCCAATCACTATTTTGATTGTTTTATTAGTGATGGGTGATTTACTAGGACTCATGGGTGTAATTTTTGGGATCCCCATCTACACATTGATCAAATTATTGGTTGTCTTTACTTTTAAAAAGTTCAAACAACGCTACAACAAGTATTATGGCGATCAGGGTGTCTACCAAAAAGCAGAATTTTCGGAAAAAGACTACTTTGAAAAAGAGTAAAGAAAGTCTGGAACACCTCTCAAAAAAACGAGGGACTAGGACGATCAAGCTTATTTTTCTTACTGAAGAAGACTATTGTCCCAGTCTCTACTAAACAGACCTTTGTTCCTGTTTCTATGTAAAACAACAAGAGCTGCAATCCACATTTAGGAGTGCAGCTCTTCTTTTGTATGCTCATCAATCGCATAAAATGATTGGGGTTTTTAATTTATATCGATTCAATGACTAAGTGATTCCGTTTATTGAAGTGACCTGTTACTGAAATAGTATAATTGCCTTCTTCCAAAATAAGCAATTTATCCGTTATTTCTATATTGACCACTGATTGATTGATTCAGGGCTCATTGGTAATGTAAATCGCACAAGCAATGGCTGTGTCTTGATTTCCTGAATTTTACCGAGTAAAACAATAGATTATTCCATCACGATCACCTCGCTAAAATTATAGAAAAAACAACTAAAATCGAGAATTTTTAATCGATTTTAGATATGCTAATAATAATCAAGACAGTAAAGTTTGTGACGGTGGCTATCCGATTGAAAGTGAGGTGGTGCGTATGTGCGTACTTCCAAAATCTTACAGAAAGGAGAAGCCTTTTGCCTGTTGAAACGGCGCTAGGATTAATGATTGGTTTCGGTTCTTTAATCGCAACAATCATTTTTGGAATCTTGGCAGTTGTAAACAACAATCAAAAAAAATAACCGTCAGCTTTAGCCGGTCGACGATTATTTTTCAAAAATAATATTAAACTGGTCACCGTCTTAAACGGTGCTGTTAAGGAGTTGTTAGCGCAACTCCTCTTTTCGTATTCATTATATCAACTTTATTGATCTTTTACAATCAGAATGGGAAATCATCATTGCTAATATCATTGTCCATCCAATGGATTTTGCGAAGCGTTAAATCCATTGTTATTAGTCATCGTTGTTTCATGTTGTTCAAAGGTGGTTGTGATTGGACTCTTGGCAGGTTGATCAGTGTAATTACTACACAACACTGAGTAACACATAATTTTACATCATATTTATTTTTAGATATTAATGTCCAGAAAATGGAGATTTGATCGACACAATGACAATAGATATTTTTAAACTAAAAAGTAAGAATAGAAAGGGAAAAGATAGCTAAGTTCACAAGTTAAAAAAAGAAGAAACCCCTGATATAATGTATTTTTTGTGTGTCACTTTTCTTTTGAAATGGCATAAATTTTTAATTTTATTTGACACAAAATATAAACCTCTGTACACATTCCGGTATTCATCATTTAGCTCAACCTGTTTGAATTTTGAGCGTATCTTAAATCAAGAAAACTGAGACATTGATCAGATTTTTTCTAATCAATGCCCCAGTTTTTAGACTTACATAAATTTATTTTTCCTTAGTTTACAGAAACTGTTTGGTTTTCAGCCAATAAGTTGCCACTGCCATCATAGAAATTCATTGTTACTTGATCATCAGCTTTGATTAGGTCTGGCTTCACATAATAACTGATTGCCCCATCCTTAAAGCTCCCACCTTTACTGATCAGTTTACCATTGACAAACAAGTGTCCTTGGTGGACTTGGGTATCAGAACCATAGGCTCCTTTGATCGTTTGTGTGCCGATTTTATAAGTCAATTCGTTGATTTCAGCTGTTGGTGTTTGAATAGTGACATCAATCTCTGATCCTGGAATTTGTTGTCCTCGATTGTTGGCACCCATCAAGACTACCTGATCGTCTTCTGACACTTTAAGGTTTCCTACATAATAACTGAACTTGCCATCTTTGAAGCTACCGCCTTGACTAACTTTTTCACCATTGACCAATAAGATTCCTTGGTAAACATCGCCTGTGTAGTTTCCTTCGATCACTGTACTGATTCCCACACGATGGGCTTCTGTTAATTGACCCAGTTGTTCTCCTATAGTCACTGGTTGTGGGTCCCCTAGTGGTGTATCGAATTTATCATAGCCTTGAATCGTTGCTTGATCCCCTGCTTTGATGATTTGAGAGTTCACATAATAGCTAAACTTACCATCTTTATAGGTTCCGCCCCAGCTGATTACTTCCCCATTCACTACTAGTTTTCCTTTATGGATATCCCCCGTATAAGTTCCAGTAATGGTTGAATCACCTAGCTTATAAGTGTCCACCTGATCAATTGATCCTGAAGATTCGGAAATCACTTCAATCTCTTTTGAATCTATCAATTCCTTCTCTTTGTTGTAGCCATCTAATACGACTTTGTCGCCGACTTTTAATTTGCCAACACCGACATAATAGCTGAATTGACCATCTTTGAAGCTACCGTTCCAGCTGACAACTTTGCCATTAACGGTTAATCGTCCGAGAGACATATCCCCTGTGTAGGTTCCAGTAATATTGACATCTCCTACATGATATTCTTATGGTTTCAACTCACTTTTCACTAGTTCTGCCACATAAGTTCCTGCCGTTAAATCCCCAGTTCCGTAATTTGTCATAAAGTCAGCAGGTGAATAGCCTTTGGACTGACCATCTTCACGAATCCAATTTCCTGTCAGCTGATCCCCTTCGTTCAGTGCTTTCGGCGCTGATAACTTAGTGTCTCCAACCGCTTTAAAGTGATCGCCTAGTGTTAATTTAGCAAGAGGTGTGTCCTTAAACATATCCTGCATAGTTGTTACGTTACTAGTATCAAAAACACTTAAATCTAGACTTGTTACGCTGCTTATATTGTAAAACATATTCTCCATAGTTGTTACATTACTGGTATCAAAACCACTTACATCTAAACTTGTTACACTGCTCATACCACGAAACATATTAGCCATATCTGTTACGTTACTGGTATCAAAGCCACTTACATCTAGACTTGTTACGCTGCTCATACCGGAAAACATATGTTGCATATTTGTTACTTTACTGGTATCAAAGCCACTTACATCTAGACTTGTTATGCTACTCATACCTTTAAACATTTTACTCATATCTGTTACGTTACTGGTATCCAGTTGACTTAACCCTTCGATTTCAGTTACATTCGTAGGTTTGTCAGCCGAGGTATTTCCACTAAATAATAAAAAAGAATTTTCTGGAGCAACTACTTTTCCAGACAAGACAATTTTCTTGATGGCTGTAGCATCTACTTTTTTGTTTTCGGACCATGGCGATTCTACAAAACCACTTAACTCACCTGCTTCGATCGTCAATGTCCCTGTGGTTTCATCAAAATTATACGGACTAGTTCCCCATGTGCCTATTTCAACGGAAACATACGTGCCCGCAGTCAAGTCACCAGTGCCATAGTTTTTCATGAAATCTGCTGCTGTATAAGCCTTTCCTTTGCCATCTTCTCTCTTCCAAGCAGAAGTAAGAGCTCCTTTTCCTGCTACAAATTTAAAGGTATCTCCTAGAATTAATTTTTTAAGTGAAGTACCAAAAAACATATCAGTCATATCTGTTACGTTGCTGGTGTCAAAGTTGCTTAAATCTAGACTTGTTACGCTACCCATACCTTTAAACATATAACCCATAGTTGTTACGTTACTGGTATCAAAGTTGCTTACATCTAAACCTGTTACACTGCTCATACCATAAAACATATAACTCATAGTTGTTACGTTACTGGTATCAAAGCTACTTACATCTAAACTTGTTACACTGCTCATACCAAAAAACATATAACTCATATCTGTTACGTTGCTGGTATCCAGTTGACTTAACCCTTCGATTTCAGTTACATTCGTAAGATCCTTACCAACGGTACTTGTACTAAATAAGTAGTTTGAATTTTCTGGAGCAACTACTTTCCCAGCCAAGACAATTTTTTTGATGGCTTTATTATCTACTTTATTGCTGCTCCATGGCGATTCTTTATAGCCACTTAACTCACCTGCTCCGATTGTTAACGTTCCTGTATCTTTATCAAACATATACGGACTAGTTCCCCACGTGTCTGTTTCAACGGAAACATACGTGCCAGCAGTCAGATCACCGGTGCCATAGTTTTTCATGAAATCTTCTGCTGAATAAAACGTCCCTTTGCCATCTTCTCTCTTCCAAGCAGAAGTAAGACTTGCGTTTGCTTCTACAAATTTAAATGTATCTCCTAGAGTTAATTTCTTAAGTGGAGCATCAGCAAACATATAAGACATAAATGTTACTTTGCTAGTGTCAAAATTGCTTACATCTAGACTTGTTACGCTGCTCATACCATAAAACATAGAACGCATATCTGTTACGTTACTGGTATCAAAGCCACTTACATCTAGACTTGTTATGCTACTCATATCTTTAAACATTTTCCACATATCTGTTACGTTACTGGTATCCAGTTGACTTAACCCTTCGATTTCAGTTACATTCGTAAGTTTTTCAGCAGGGGTATTTCCACTAAATAATAACCTAGAATTTTTTGGAGCAACTACTTTTCCAGACAAGACAATTTTCTTGATTGCTTCAGCATCTACGTTTTTATTTTCGGACCATGGGGATTCTGTATATCCACTTAACTCACCTGCTCCGATTGTCAATACTCCTGTGTTTTCATCAAAAGTATACGGACTGGTACCCCACGTGCCTGTTATCTCGGAGGCAGCTACCACGTTCGCTTTTTTCGCTACTTTTGGCGCTTCAGCTGTTGGATTAGTTGCATCCCCTTCACTTTCGGCAGTCGCTGCTGTTGCTTGTTCTTGTTCTTTTGCTTGTTCCTGGGTGTTCTCAGTTGTTTCATCCGTTGCTTCATCAGTTGTTGCTAATGAATCACTAGTTGTAGTGGTTGAATCCGTTGGGTTTACTAACGGATCTGTGACGTTTTGTATCGTTTGATCGATGACTTCTTTTGCTTCATTCGCCTGTGTTTGTTCAGTAGCAGTTTCAGCTGTTGGTGTCAAAGTATCCGCTAATGCCATCGTTGGTGCAATCCCAGTATTTCCCATCACCCCAGCCACCGCAAACATCGTTAATAGCTGTTTTTTACGTTTTGCTGTTAATTTTTTTTTACTCATATTTACTCCTTTTTTGCTCTTATTTTTGATCATTATTTTCTCGTCAATACCACTTCATCAGCTTTAGGTGTTTCCCCTGTTTTCAATTGATGTCTCTTTCCAATGTCCATTTTGTTACCGAAGCTGACAAAATCGTATGGATCATCTCCCCTGCAACATTTATTTTACTTGTTCTAATTAAGCATAAACGCTCAATATTCCCAATTAATATTCTTGAATTTTGATCGTTTACCATAACGTTTATATATATTTCTTTCATTGATTGAGGAAATCAATCAAGCTTCTTCTACTACTTATCATCTGAAGAAATATTTCACCTACATATTACGCTTTATGTAAAGGTTAATGGGTAAAAGAAAAAGAGAGTGAGACAATAGTCAGAAAAAAATCTGATTATTGCCCCGCTCTCTTTTTTATTACATTTTTAAAGCTACTTTCAAATGTTGTTTGCTATAATTAAAAAAAGGTCTTTAAGGAGAACTAAATAATGCTTTTAATTAAATTTATGTTTACTTTAATATATTATGGTAGTTTTATTTATACAGTCTACAAAGTCAGGCAGATCCAACAGGAGTATTCAGATATCATGGCTCTATATAAACAAGAAAGAGAGCGTACTTTTCCAAACCTAACTGAACAAGAACAAAAGAAACGAAAAAAAGCAATCTCGCAATATTATGAAAAAAAGGATCCTTCTTTTGCTCTAAAAAGAAAATTTTCATTTATCATTTATGTTATTGTCTTTTTTATTTTGGAACGTGTTATTCACTACTTTTTCCCTATTGAAGACGTTCCTAAAAATTTGAATTATATAATTCCCTATTTGGGAATAGCCCTTACCATCAGTGCTGTTACAGGTTTTTACTTAATTAAATCCAAAAAAAGGAACGCGAAATATTTAAACAGTATTTAATAGACCATCCCAAAAACGAATTACAATTTGTTTGGGTTTCAGAAAAACTTCAGGCAAGTTTTAGGCAAAATACAAATAAAAGATTTATAGTCCATCTTACACTAGGTATATTAATGATATTGTATCCTCTTTTTTCTTAGATGAGAGCATACATTAAATTGTTATTGCTTCCATCATATTCTTTGATTTGCGATACTCAATTTTATCATTACTCAATCGTTTTTTTTCATGATTCTTTCTTCTTATCTCACATTTGTTTTTAGACAAAATAAAAACGACCTTAATCCAATAACTCATGGATTAAGCGTCGAATGTTTTACCACCAGCTGATGGTTCATTAAAAATACAATTTTCTTTCGAAATATCTCGTGTAAAATTTTATCTACAACCGATTCATCGTTTTTTTCAAAACAGTTGCTCATAAGGACATCAGTAATTTGTCAAACTCATGAAAATTTTTTATTACTTTAGAAACAAAGATCATGCTCAGTTACTATCGGCTCATCGTTTACCAATTTTTTGCTCTTGATCTTTTATTTACTGGATCAACAGGGCGATCGCTTGATAAGGCCTTAGGGTCAATTCCTCTTGAATAAGAGTATTGGCATAATTGCTGATAAGCGGTTGGGCACTAGCAAATTCTTCTGGGATCGTTATGGTCGTTTCATTTTCGTAAAAATTAGTTAAAACCAATAATTTTTGTCCGTCTAATTGTCTTAAATAACCGTATACTTGAGGATGATCGGGTTCATAAGCTTGATAGTCCCCTGATGCAATTACAGGATATTGTTTTCGCAATTGAATCAATTTTTTGTAGTATGCGAAAATCGATTGTTCAGATGTACGTTCTTGTTCTACATTGATGACCTCATGATTTGCTGCTAAACCTAACCAAGGTGTTCCTGTGGTAAAGCCAGCTGTTTCATCACTTGTCCATTGCATCGGTGTCCGAGCGTTATCTCTGGATTTCGCCTTGATTCGCCGAAAAGCTTCTTCTTCCGAGAATGATTGGTTCAGCATTTCTTGGTAAGCATTTAAACTTTCTACATCGACGTAATCATCGATATGCTGAAAGTCTGGATCGATCATCCCAATTTCTTCCCCCATATAAATATAAGGCGTCCCACGATTCAAATGGATCATCGTCGCTAACATTTTAGCCCCTTCTGTGCGGTATTTATCAATTGCTACAAAGCGGTTGAGGGCTCTTGGCTGGTCGTGGTTATTTAAGAACAACGCATTCCAGCCATTTCCTTTACTCATCGCTTCGCCCCATGTATGGAACAGACTTTTTAAAGCTTCAAAATCAAAAGGTGGCGTACTCCATTTGTTTCCATTTTCGTAATCAACCTTCAAATGATGAAAATTGAACACCATCGAAAGCTCATTCCGACTTGGTTCCGTATACAAAATACAATTTTCAATCGTCGTTGAACTCATTTCTCCAACTGTGATGATTTCTGGATCTTGACCAAAAGTTTCCCGATTTAATCGTTGAAGATACGTATGAGTAATCGGCTTGTCAGTATATTCTGCTTTTCCTTGGTTCTCTGCATTATTTTTGAGTTCTTCATCTTTCCCGATTACGTTGATCACATCAAAGCGAAAGCCTTTGACCCCTTTAGATATCCAAAAACGAACAACTTTGAACAACTCTGCTTGAACTGCTTCATTTCGCCAATTTAAATCTGCTTGTGTTTGATCATAGAGATGTAAATAATACTTACCCGTATCTCCAAAAGGCGCCCATGCATTACCACCAAATTTAGATACCCAATCGGTTGGCTCATCTCTTAGAATAAAAAAATCTTGGTAAAAACGATCGCCAGCTAAAGCTTTTTGAAACCATTCATGTTCTATTGAGACATGGTTTAAAACCATATCAAGCATAATCTCTATATTATAGCTCTTTGCTTGTGTGACTAGTTCTTCAAATTCTTCCATCGTTCCAAATAGTGGATCAATCGCTACATAATCAGAAATATCATAGCCATTATCTTTTTGTGGACTCGGATAAATAGGGTTCAACCAAATCATATCGACCCCTAGTTCATGCAGATAAGGTAATTTTTCTTTGATCCCTTTTAAATCGCCAATCCCGTCACCATTACTATCACGATAAGATTTAGGATAAATTTGATAAACTACTTTCTCATTAAACGACATCCTCATTCGCCTCCAATCAGCTATTATTCCAACTTATATATACAAGTTTACAAATCCTATTATAAAGGAAAAGGAAGCGTTTATCAAGGACAGAGCTAAGTCCTCTAATAGGAAGACCTCACCCATTATAAACTGTCGCACATCCAACAAATTGGCATAACAAAACCTACGTATTATTTTCCCTATACCAAATTTTCTTTTCATCAACCAGTTACTTAATAAAAAAACTTCTTGCAAAAGTCTACTCAACTTTTAGCAAGAAGCTTTTTTTATTCGTTTGATTTCAAAGCATCAATCATATTGATATTTTTCAGCTTGAAGTGGGTCGCTATCATAACGATAACTGTAAATTCAATAGTCAAAACAGCAGAAAGAGCATATGCTTTCCAAGTGATCACTAAGGGGAAGATCACCGTCTCCATTGAAGCCTGTTGTAAAATAAAGTCAGTTAGGACGTAGCCGATGCCAAATCCACCTACAATACCAACTAAAGTAAAAATAATATTCTCCCTCACAATATACATCGTTACTTCTTTATCAAAAAAGCCTAGTACTTTGATCGTTGATAATTCCCGCACTCGTTCAGAAATATTGATATTGGTTAAATTATACAACACGATAAACGCTAACAGCCCTGATAAAACGACAAAAATCACAACGATTGAATCGAGGTTCGCAAGTGATTCTTCTTGGGTTTCCATTTGTTTCGAAACAAATGATGTATTTGTTACTGCATTGGTTCCCAATAGCTTTTCTGACAAAGCATTCTCTTGTTTTTTAGACATTGGGTCAGCTTGAACTAAATAAGCATTTGTAGAAGCTTCGTTTCCTGATACTTTTTGATAATAGGCAGGGCTCATATAAACAAAGTTTCCTAAATAGTTTTGAGCAATGGCTTTCACCGTAACCGATAACTCTTTTTGGTCATCCGTGTACAATGAAAGGCGGTCTCCTTCAGATACATCAAACAGTTCGGCAGCTTTTTGTGTGAGGACGATTCCTGAATCATTCAACTCCATGTTACGTCCTTTTAATGAGATCAAGTGAATAAACGGTGATAGACCTTTTGACGTTTCCGGTATGATCATCGTTACGCTTTGAGTCGCTTGTCCTTGTTGCCGAAGCTCGATCGTTTGCATGTTTACTGCTAGCAAATCAGTAATTTTCGGATCGGATTCTAACTGTTCCTTTGCTTTTGTTTCACTGTTTTCTGTTTCTCCATCTAAAGTGACAATTGCTTGGTAATTCGTAATTGGGCCAAATTGTTTATCAGAAACAGAGCTTAAAGAGTCTTTCAATCCTACGCCTGCTACCATTAAACCAGCACAACCAGCAATCCCAACGATTGCCATAAACATTCTGGATTTATAACGGAACAGATTTCGATAACTGATTTTCTGATTAAAGCTTAATCTTGACCACAGTGGTGTGATATATTCCAATAATATTCTTTTGCCTGGTTTTGGCGCTTTGGGTTGTAATAAAGCTGCCGGTCTTTCTCTTAAATCTTTGAATAATACGATCATTGCTGCATCAAATGCAGCGATAAAAAACGCCACTGCCGCTTGTAAAATCGGAGACCAATCATAAAAAATGACTGCTGATCCGATATCATAGCGTTCATTCGATAGTTCAAAAATAATTCTTGGTAATAGATTGGTTCCTAAGACGGTTCCTAAAATAATTCCTAGACCAGAAGCTAAACTTGCATAAATAGCATATTTTTTTGCAATTTCAAATTTAGTATAGCCTAATGCTTTCAACGTACCGATTTCTCGTCGGTTTTCTTCGACCATCCGTGTCATCGTCGTAAAAGTGATCAATGCTGCAATAAAGAAGAAGAAAACAGGAAAAACATTAGCAATGGCTGCGATCCGTTCAGCTAAATCACCAAATTCTTGAAAACCCACATTATCTGAACGCTCTTGGAAACGATAGGTTGGTTTTTCCAAACGATTGATCTTTTCTTCATTTTCGGTAATTTGGGCCTGTGCATCATTCAGTTTTTCTTGTTGTTCAGCGACTTGCTTTTCTTGCTCAGCTAGCTGTGCTTCTTGCGTAGCTAGTTCATTAGTTGCTACTGTTCGTTGTACTTCAGGCAATTGTTCGATCATTGAACGTTGTTGCTCTAGTTGGGCTCTGGCAGCTGCCAATTGACTTTGTGCCAGACTAATTTGTTCTTGACCAGCACTCACCTTTTCTTTTTCTGGTTGTAAAGACTCCTTAGCTTGTTCCCTTAGTTCAGTTAAACGTGCAGCTGGTCGATCTTGAAAAAGTTTCTCCACGCTTTTTTGGTTTTGTGCCATTTTGTCCCGATATTCTTTACTATAAGTATCAAAGGATGAAACATTTTTAAACGTTAAGTAAATAACCGATTGAATGTCTGTGTTAAATTCTGTTTCAGGTAAATAAACAAAATAATCGATCGTGCCGTTCCCGACATTGGCAAAACCACGTTCTAAATTATTGATGAAAAGTGGCGATCGTACAAATCCAACAATTTGATAGTCTTTCTTTTTCACGTTGTCAGAATCGATCTTATACGTTTCGCCTATTTTATAGCCTAGACTTTTTGCTTTTTCATCTAGTACGAGTTCGTCTTTATTCTTTGGTAAATGCCCATCTACTACTTCTAAAAGGTTTTGTTTATTTGATTTTTTATAAGAAAAAACTTGCACAACTTCGTTTTTACTTGAGCTGGAATAATAAAATTGTTTTCCCGTTTCCAGTTGTGCATCAGGGATTTTTTCGGCTCTAGTTACGTCTTGTTCCGTTAAACCACCAGTTGAAATGATTTGTAAATCCGATAGATTGCCTTTTTCAACATAGTGATCCATCGTTTTTTGCATAACCGGCCCCGCCATTTTAACGCCTACGAATAACAAGGTCCCTAGCAAAATGATCAATACAATGGCAATAAATCTGCCTTTCGATTGTTTGATTTCTCTAGCACTTGCTTTAAGATATGTTTTTGTTTTCATAGCCCCTCCTTACCACACAATCTCATCAATGGTTGAAGGATGATCGTTTGTTTCAATCGAACGGACTTTCGCATCGTTGATATGGATGACACGATCAGCAATCGGTGCTAAGGCAGAATTATGAGTAATGATCAACACCGTATTTCCATGTTCTCTACTCGCATTTTGTAATAACTTCAACACCTGTTTCCCTGTTTCAAAATCCAACGCACCTGTTGGTTCATCACATAGAAGTAATTTCGGATTTTTTGCTAATGCTCGAGCAATGGAAACACGCTGCTGTTCTCCTCCTGAAAGCTGTGAAGGAAAATTGTCCAGCCGATGTGCCAGACCTACTTGTGTCAATACCTCCACTGGATCTAACGCATCTGGTGAAACTTCTGTTGCCAACTCGACATTTTCTTTTGCTGTTAAATTCGGTACCAAATTATAAAATTGAAATACAAATCCGACATCTGTTCGACGATAGGCGGTCAATTGTTTATCGTTGAACTGAGCGATGTCTGTCTGATCAATGATGATTTGCCCTTCATCTGGCTTATCCATCCCGCCTAATATATTAAGAACTGTTGACTTCCCTGCACCACTTGGACCAAGTATAATGACTAGTTCTCCTTTTTTGATCGCAAATGAAATATTATCATTTGCGGTAATCGTTGTTTCTCCCATTTTGTACCGTTTACATTCGTTGATTACTTCTACATAGCTCATCCTTCTTCTCTCATCTCCATCTCTTTACGAATAAAGTCGCTACTTTTTATTTTACCATTGAAATGAATCAGACTAAAGATTTGATAGACGATTCATTGACAAATACAGAAATTATGTTTTACTTACATGGAAAACGATCTATTCATTGAAAGAAGGAAAACCCATGACTACTACAAAATCACCTATTCCACTCGAATTAGCAAAAACAGCTTTTTTACCAATCGATCTCCAAAAAGGAATTGTGAATTCTGGGCAATTATTCCCTTATGATGCAACCACCATCCTCTCAAACAATCAACTGATTGCTGAGCAGTTAAAGCATACACCTGCTTGGAATATACTAGTCAATGTCGATATTACCAGCTTTCAGTATTTGAGTGCTAAAAATGACCGAGCACAAGCAGGTGCTTTTTATACCCCCCCTAAAGAATTTACTGATTTATTACTTGAACCTACCACCAAAGGAACACAAAACACACTCACGATCACTAAACATAATCCAAGTGCTTTTTTTGGAACGTCTTTAGATGCCCAACTTCGTCGAAGAAAGATCGATACGCTCATTCTTTCAGGTGTAGCAACTTCAAACGGTGTCTATGCCACCGCTTTAGATGCTTTTCAACATGGTTACCATGTTATTGTTATCGAAGATGGTTGTAGTGATCGAGATCTAGAACTTCATACGCTCTTTTTTGAAAAAATGTTTCCAAAAACAGCACGAGTGCGTACAACCAAAGAAATCCTTCAAGCAATCGAAGAAGCCAGATAAAGGAACCAAACACGCCTTGTTTTTCATTTACATTGCTGGTTTTCCATGGGAAAATAAAAGTAACCGTCAGATAGGAGTATCAGAATGAAGAAAAAGAAAATAACGATTAAAGACGTGGCAAAACATTCTGGTGTTTCCATTGCCACTGTTTCATTGATTTTAAATGGTAATGAAGAAAAATTCAGCGCTAAAACAGTTGAAAAAGTGCTTGCTTCAAAAGACATTCTCGGCTATCAACCTGACTATGTCGCTCGCCAAATGATTACGAAAGAAACAAAAACGATCGGTGTCCTCGTGCCGGATATCACCAACCCTTTTTTTAATACGCTAATGCGTGGAATTGAAGATGTGTTATACAAACAAAACTTCGTGACGATTTTATGTAACGCTGATTCTGACCATCAAAAAGAAATTGAGTATTTAGCCGAATTAGCACGACGAGGAGTCGATGGGTTTATCATAGCTACTTCCGCTGTTTCGACTACAGCAATCAATGAAAATCTTAAGAAACAAAATCGACCTTTTATTGTGTTGGATCAAAAAAAGGCTGAAGGATTTAGTGATGCGATCAGCACAGATGATTTTCGTGGAGGATACTTGGCTGGTACACACTTACTTCATTTAGGTCACCAATCCATTGCGCTCGTTTATCCACAAAATCCCCCTGAAAACGTCTATCGTAGGATCGAGGGTTTTAAACATGCACTAGATTTTTATCAGCTCTCGCACGACAATTTATTGTTACTACCTACTCATTTTTCTAAAAATGGTGGGTACCAGGTCGTTCCAACGATTCTTAATTCCTCTGCGACCGCAATCTTTGCCTTAAACGACGAGCTCGCTTTTGGTATTTATCGTGGGTTGGAAGAACATGGAAAGAAAATCCCCGAAGATTATAGTGTGATTGGATACGATAATGTGGATATGTGTGAATATGTCAAACCAAAATTAACGACGATCGCTCAACCAATTTTTGAATTAGGACAATCTGCTGCTCAATTATTATTAGCCCGTATCCAGTCGCCTGAAAAAGAATGGAGCGAAAAATTATTACCAGTAGAATTGAAAAAAAGAGCTTCAACTAAGCGTGTAAGTAGCATTTGTGAATAAATTATGAAGAAAAAAATAAAACATGATGAAGTATTTTTGTGTTTTATTTTTTTTTTGTTTTTTACGGTCGTTATTTTTACAAATATTTTGTAGAAATCTATCTCCTTTGGTACAATTTAAGTAGTATGACCATTTCCCCCAAATTTGTTCTCCCCCAACAAATTAATGGCATGCAGAATAATTAAAATATTAAAGCGAAGCGACTTATTAGAAAAAAGAATCGTAGCTTATTAATCAAAAAAATCAGATCTTTGTTATGTATTAACAACAGTTGCATGAGCATAGAGACTCGTCACAAGCAAAAAGAAAAGGAGTACCGCATATGAACAAAAATAAAGCAATACGCCTACTTGCTGCATCTTGGCTGATTGCTCCAACGATTTTATCGACTCAAGCTGTTTTTGCAACAGAAAACCAACCAACAACTACAAGTAGCTCACTTGTTTCGGGAAGTGATTCTGTAACTTCAACAGCATCAAGTACAGACACAACTGAATCGTCCACCACAGATTCATCAGCCACAACTGGCTCAACGGGTGAATCATCAACGACTGAAACAGGTGAATCAACTGAGAAACCTGCGGAAGAAGTTGCGACACATACACTGACAGTTAATCCCGAATTACTGGGGAAAATTAAGCTGTCTGTTATCAGTAGCGCCCCTCGAGAAGAAAAAGAGTTGACCATCCAACCTAATGGCACGGTCAGTGGGTTGAAAGAAGGAACGAAAGTGTTCTATGAAATCACCCCTCCTAAAGGTGAAAAATTACTTTCTTTCCAAGTAAATGGTGCCCAAGAAGTGAATTATCAAAAAAGATTCTTTGTCGTTGGTGTAATGGATCTATCATTGACTGCTTCATTCAACACACCAACTGTTCCATCTGAAGACTCTTCTACTCAGGATACGACTAATTCAGCTGGAAATACTCAAGATTCTTCTCAAACGACAAAACCTAATGATACAACGAAACCTAGCACAGATAAAAATAAACCAACTGATAGTTCAAAAGAACAATCGAAACCGTCAACGTCAACCAGTAACGATTCAGTTGTTTCAGCGAATACCAATAATTCTTCCAATCACCAAATAAATGACAAAAATAAAGGTCAACAGGCAGGAATTGAAAATCCTGTAGACGGGTCCTCCGATTTTGTCAGCAAAACACCGATTGAAACAACTTTACCAACAAACACGACAGCAGTTCAAAAAGAAATCGTGAAAGAAGCCTATAAATATTTAGGCAGACCCTACGTTTGGGGAGCAAAAGGACCAAGTACATTTGACTGTTCGGGTTTAGCTTATTATGTTTACATGAAAGCTACTGGTCATTATATCGGTGGATGGACAGGTGAACAACAATACGCTGGAACACAGATTCCAATAGATCAAGCACAACCAGGTGACTTAGTATTCTGGGGACCTTCCTCAGGTGTCACTCACCACGTTGGGATTTATATTGGTAATGGACAATTTATTCATGCCCCTCAACCAGGTGACAAAGTTCGGATTACTTCAATTGCTGATTTCAGACCAGATTTTGCAGTACGTGTCAATATCGCAGGTCTACCAAGCGTGACTGACCAACTGAAAAACCAGTCGATTTTAGATGGTTTAAATGATTCATTCAACTTTACAAAAAATCAAACAACGGATCAGTTTTTGAAAAAAATTGCTACAAGCGCGCAAGAAATTGGTCAAAAAGAAGGCATTTACGCTTCTGTTATGATGGCTCAAGCGATTTTAGAAAGTGGTTCTGGCAATAGTTTGTTGGCAAGTGAACCAAACTATAATCTGTTTGGCATAAAAGGAACTTATGAAGGAAAAAGTGTTTTGTTCAATACTTTGGAACAAGACAGCAACGGTGCAAATTACCAAATCCATGCAACCTTCCGTAAATACCCTTCTTATAAAGAAAGCTTAGAAGACTATGCGAAATTGATCAAAGGCGGGTTGTCCAATAACAAAGATTTCTACAAACCAACTTGGAAATCTGAAGCCAAAAGTTATAAAGAGGCAACGAAGTATCTGGAAGGCCGCTATGCTACAGATAAACAATACGCCAAAAAATTGAATACGATCATTGAATCGTATGATTTAACTAAATACGATGAACCGAAAAAAGAAGATAATAAAGAAACCAAAGTTAAAAACGTTTCAAAACCTTTGGTAGTACCTGTGTCTTGGGATAAAAATGAGATGTCGCTAGTTGACGTAGACACTTGGTCTTTAAAAACAATTACGAAAAAACCAGAATATCTTTCTACAATGAAAACACCAAATTACTGGGAATTGTACTTGCAACTATCTGCCAGAGAAATTCCAAAAACGACTGTCATTAAAGTCAAAGCCGATACCATTCCTTTATTGAAAAACTTAGCGATCATCCATCCATCGTGGAGTAGATTAACTTAAAAAAAGCTATGACAGAAGTGTCTAGCTCTGAAAACAAGTCGGAGAAGAGGTTGAGACAAGTTTTGTCTCAGTCTCTTCTCCGGCTTATTCATGTTTAGAGTGAACGTGTGATGTCTCAGATGTTTCTTGTTTTAGCGTACACAAAAAGCACACAACCTTGTAAGATTCAAGTAACGAACAAAAATCAAAGGAGTGTGCCTTTTGTTTAACTATTGGATCGTCCATCAAACCACTTCAGTAATCCATATGGAACAATTTATTCCTCCAGAAGCTGATATTGCCTAGTTCAATACCTCAGATGAACCAATGCTTCTTTTTCGTCTCTTTAACAAGTGCTATCGATGAAACCAACCAATTTCACCTATTTAGAGTATTTTTATTTCTCTCTTTTCAAAACAATACTTGTATATAACCAAACAGTCAATACATAGTAAATAAAGTACATGACAAAGAAAATTCCGAATGGTATCAACACATCACGATATGGATCATTCATTAAAAATTCAAATAGTCTTAAACCAAATAAGACATGGATCGCTCCTAAAATACCAGGCGCTAAGAATAAAACACCAATTTCTCGTCGAATCGATTGTCTTAATAAGCCACGAGTCGCACCGATTTTTTCTAACATCGTATATCGACCAATGTCACTCTTACTACCTGAAAGAATCTTAAACATCAAGCAACTTGCTAACATCGCTAAGAACGCAATTCCTAGGAAGAAGCCCATAAATTCCATCCCTGAGAAAATACCATTCACTTGTTGATACATTTCATATTTTTGTCCACTCATGGCTTGGTAATCTTTCAACTCTGGATTGACTTGATTATTTTCTTTTACTAATGTTTCGATACCTGATAAACTTGCTTCAAAATCTTTGACTGTAATTAATTGTAACGTTGTTTCTGGCAACGCTAATTGATCGAATTCACTTGCACGAACTAATTTTATTCCCTTCGCTTGTTGCGTAGGTAATTCGTTTTGTCTTAATGTCTCTTGCAAATCACTTGAATTTGCGATTTCTTCAGCAGTTGCTGTCTTTACTTTGTTATCCGCAAAAGTGTTCCCACTATATGCAATATATCTAAGCGGCTCTTTTTCCCATTCATCATAATTGTAATAAACGTATTGTTCATCTTCTTTTTGGGCATAGATGTTATTTGACGTTGGATTTAGTTCTCCGACTTTTCCTTGGTCAATCTTTTGTGCATTGTTTAGAACTAAATCATAAGCGTTTGATGAATTGGTCAATGCGGAGATTTGATTTCTGAATCCTAAACCAACCGTTAACGCTCCTAAAGCTAAAGCAAATAAGATCGCTACCATTGAAAGCATTTGCGTATAGTCCCGAATCCTAAAGCTTAATTGTGATAAGGTAAAGTTGTTCAACTTTTTCAATGAGATACCTTCTGATTTTTTCAGTAAAGACAAGAAGAAAATAATCACTGAATGGAAAATGAAATAGGTTCCCAGACAAATCGTTACGAGAGAAATCCCTAAACCAGACAATCCAATACGTGCAATTTCTGATAGAACGTAATAACCAACGCCTAATAAAACAACCCCTAATACAACTTCAAGTAAAAATAAAAATTTATTTTGTTTCATTCGTGTTGGTGTAG
Source organism: Enterococcus sp. C53 (assembly GCF_040887425.1). Taxonomy (NCBI): domain Bacteria; kingdom Bacillati; phylum Bacillota; class Bacilli; order Lactobacillales; family Enterococcaceae; genus Enterococcus; species Enterococcus sp. C53. Next base: position 324,406 of record NZ_JBFOFT010000003.1, on the reverse strand, counting down.
CTTCCGCACGAATCAATGTAAGAATTGGCTTTTTCACAATTGAAAAAGCATTGGTGATTGCTGCTAATAAAAACAAAACAGCAAAAAAGAAAAGAGTGATCAGAATACCCTTTACACTAAATGGTGTAAAATGTGTAATTGAAATGTTTAATTGTTCAACGAGTATTCGTTCCACAATACTTGTTAGCCCTACACCAATCGCAGAGCCAACGACGGTCGCCGTTGCACCCACAACAAATGTTTCGGTAAAAATCATTTGTGCAATTTTTCTGCCCTTAGCCCCTAACATCATAAACATTGCATAATCTTTCTGACGCATCGCCATTAAAAATGAATTAGCATAAAGGATGTATACAAAAGTAATGATTGCTAATAATACCGAGCCAAAATGAAAAATTAAAACAGTTGATCCAACGGTAGAATTACTTTCTAAAAACGCTTCATTGCTTGCGATTGACTCGAACATATAAAAAATAGCTGAAGTCATAACCAAACCTGAAAATAAAACAATATAATCTCTTAAACGCCCTTTAATCCCAGTAAGCGATAATTTCCAAAGCATGTTTTTTCCTCCCCTTACTGTTCTAGATTTCCTAAGATCGTTAAAATATGACGATAAAACTCATCACGGCTTTGTTCGCCACGTTTGACTTCTTCGTGGATACCGCCATCTTTGATAAATAAGATTCGTTCACAGTAGCTAGCAGAAAACGGATCATGTGTTACTAATAGAATTGAAACATCATCTTTTTGATTCAATTCTTTCATCGTATCTAGCAAATCACGCGCACTCTTAGAATCTAAAGCTCCAGTCGGTTCATCACCTAATAAGATCGTTGGTTGTGTAACCAAGGCACGAGCTGCTGCTACCCGTTGTTTTTGACCACCTGAAATCTCAGAAGGATAACTTCCCATGATATGAGAAATCGATAAACGTTCTGCTACTGCTTTGACCCGTCGCTTGATTTCTTTAGGTTTAACGCCTTGTAAGGAAAGTGGTACTGCAATGTTTTCTTGTGCAGTTAAGTTTTCTAGTAAATTAAAATCTTGGAAAATAAAGCCAATCTCTTTCGCACGAAAGTCTGCTAATTGGTTTCCTTTTAACTTTGTTACATCGTTTTGATTGATTCGGATATTTCCGTCTGTGGGTTTGTCTAATGTAGATAAAATATTTAACAACGTTGATTTACCAGATCCAGAAGCCCCCATGATTCCGATAAATTCTCCTTTTTCTACTGTAAAGCTAATCCCACTTAAGGCTTGTGTCTTCTTCTCATTATTCTTACCGTAGATTTTTGTTACATTTTGAACCTCAACAATTTTTTCCATTTTCATCTATCCTTTACTTAGTTTTTCTTGTGCTAACTTAGGTATATCGTTTTGTTTAACTTCTTCATAAGAAGTGACACCTTTTTTTTCATTCCATGTAATCTCTAAATAGGCTCCTTTTCTTAAAGGACGCGGTTTTTGTCCATTAAATGTTAATATTTTTTCACTTCCCTTTTCATCATATCCGGGAAGAGTATATTTATATTGGATGGTTATTTCATTACGATTATCTTTTATTTCCTCTTTTTCTCCATCTGTCGTAATTTTGACATAGTAGCTATCGCCACCCATGATCATTCGATCCGCAATTTTTAGGCCCCCAAAGATAAAAACTACCGAACCTAATACCAACGCTGCAATGGAAATGCCAATCCCGACCAGTAGTTTCTTCATTTCCTCTCCTTCTTTCACATATGATAGGGCAATTATAAAAAAAAAGACCGTATTTTACCTTTGATTTAGCTGTCAAATATCTTTCAATATTGTCATTTATCTATCACAAAGCAAAAGAGTGATCCGCAAGCTTGAATCGAATCGTTTTTTATTTAGATAATAGTTTGATGAATTTTATAAAAAGAAGTTGAGATAAAAGTGTTTAGCATCAAGAAATAAGAAGGAATTTCCGAAAACTGCTTCTCAAATTTTTTGAAGATGCCGCTTTGATCTTACCGTGAACAAGAGGTCAGCTCTTTGAACGCCGTGAATCAGAGGTCGTGAAAACATCGGGTAGCTCTGATGACAATAAGAAAGAATTTTTTGAAACAGCTTCTCATGTTTTGAAAAATTCAGGCTTATTTCAAGGAGCTGATGTTTGAACACCGTTTAAAGCAAGAGGCTGTGAAAGAAGCGTTCAACTCCGAGCGAATAAGAGAGGATTTTTTAAAATAGCTCCTCATATTTTAGAAAATCATCGCTTATTGTTGAGGAGTTGCTTCTTGAACACCGTTTATTCGTTTTTAGAAATACTAAAAAAGACTGAGTTTTGGCTCAGTCTCTGACTACTCTACTGTTCTATTATAGAAAAAATACAGTTGAAAAATTCGTTACAATCATACGATATTTACTCAATAATGGCTATTTTTCTTTCACTGTCCCTGTATTAATGACTGGTTGTGTTCCTTTATCTGTAATAATCGAAACAAGTAGGTTATTGATCAATTGGACTTTCCGATCATCTGTGAAATTGATTTCTTGTCCTGTTTCAATTTGTTCCAATGCCATTTGTGTCATCGTAACTGCTCCTTCAACGATCGTTTGCCGAGCAGATAAAATAGCTTTTGCTTGTTGTCTTTGTAACATTGCACTAGCAATCTCAGTCGCATAAGCTAGATGATTCAATCTCGTTTCAATCACCTCGACCCCAGCAACAGATAACCGCTCTTGTAGCTCGTTGGCTAATTCATCAGAGATGGCAGTCGTATTGCCTCGCAAAGTCAAATCTTCTTCATTGAAAGTATCATAAGGGTATTGGCTGGCAATATGACGAATCGCTGTCTCACTTTGAATCTCAACAAAATCTTGGTAATACGCCACATCGAACAACGCCTTAGCCGTGTCAACAACTTTAAAGACTACGACGGCAGATATTTCGATGGGATTGCCGTCTAGATCGTTCACCTTTAAAACCGAACTGTTAAAATTTCGTACTTTTAAAGATAAGTTGATTTTTTGTGCAAACGGAACCGTTAAGAAAAACCCACTTTCTCGTATCGTCCCAATGTACTGTCCAAAAAACAAAATAACTTTTGCTTGGTTGGGACTAACAACCGTTGCGGAGCTTAGTAGTGCAATAGCAATCAACCAACAAACGAAACCCATGACCGTCTGGAAGATTGCTCCACTTGTCATGCCAAAATAGAATAAGAAGCCGCCGATACCAACTAATAACACCAAACCGATCAATCCAATATACCCATTTACATAAACCGCTTTCTTTTCACTCATCACTTAGTTCCTTTCTTAGACCATTCCTACATGATTGGTTTCTTTCTAATCCGTGCCATCACTCCCTCTAATTCTAATTCCTTATCTTCTGTGATATACCAACCACTCACTTGTGGTCCTCCGGAAGTTTGGGGTAGATATTCTAACCTTGTGCGTACCCAATGTTTTTCTTCAGTAAAATAATCTTCCACTAAAATCTCTAAATCAATTCCTGCAGAAAGAATCAAATTCTCTCGAACTGATTTGAACACAAAACGCTCTTTTTCTTCGTCGTACTTTAAGATCCCTGTATCTAAAATCGGCAAAGAGTAATAGTCTAATTCCCTCTTTACTTTCAATAAATGATGGAATACTTCATTGTAAACTTGTTCTAATTGCCGACCTTCTGAGTTATTCGGGTAATCGATCATCACACGTTCTTTTTTTGTATCATAATATTTATGATTAAGTTCCGTGAGATAATTATGTAATTTTGTTATTTCTAACTGTAGCTCTTCTCGTTTCGCTTCATCTATTCTCATCTATTTTTCCACCTTATTATCTCAGCTGTGTTTTCTCTATTTTCTCTTATTTTACTACAGATTTGTAAGTTAAGCGATGAAAAAAATCGTTATTCCCCATGATACTGCCCGATGTCTTAGCATCCTAACAGTCATGTCTGTTATATTAGCTAACCTATCCGAGATAAAAGATGTAAAATCGTTATCTAAATGTGAATAAACTGTTATTCGAAAAAAACTTTTACGTGGATCATCATCCATAATCAACGACCGTCATTCAAAATCTTTTGAAAAAAATCGCTTAATCAAAAAATCGAAAAGTTCCAAAAATAGTTGCACCTATCTTTGAACCTCTTCGATTTATTTCTCTTTACTTACTCTTAATGACAGACTTTATCCTTTTTAAACATCATATTGATGGTTTTCGTCAGCTATCACCACACTGCTATCATAACCAGTGATTTTTATATTGTTTTCTCCTTTGATCACTGTTTTGATTGGTAATTCTTCATTATTTTTTGTGACAGTTGACATCCCTAATAGATCAATATCTAATCCAATCTCTCCATTATCAAGAAAGTCTACATAGCAATTTTCTAACATAACTGTTCCTTGGGTATTTTTGAATCCATTTAAGAATAGATTCCCATACTTGGCATTCAATTCGATGTTTGAAATATCTGAATTATCAATATTTACATAACTTTGCACAGAATTTACTTTGACTTTTTTTCCATCAACTTTATTAAATGTAATGTATCCACCATTATTTGTAACGGAAACATTCTCACTCACTACGTCATTTAATAAAAGTTGTCCTTGCTCTCCTTCTAACACAAGTTGATCTAAAGGAAGTTCGCTAGGAACTGTCAGAGTGATTTTGGATGTGTTATTCATTACATGAAACAAGACGTTTTGTTCACGACCACTTCCGTTAATCGTCAAAGTATCTCCTTTAGTAGTGACTTGAGGTTTACTTGCTTTTTCATACGTAGAGTTAACTTCAAAATTTTTGCCACGTTTGATCTCAACTTGTTGGTATTGTGCATTGACCACTATTTTGTTGATTTTTTCTTTTGTCGATATCACTTGTGAGTCATGCTTCATTTCGACCAATTGAGGGCCATTTTCCCAAGCAAGGCTTCGGTGCGTCCCAAACGCATAGGTTGTCCCGGCAAGTAAGCCACCACTAACCATCAAGCCTAGACCAGCCATTAAAAAATATTTTAATTTCATCTTCACACCTCTTTTTCTTATAACTTCGACGAATGAATCGCACGTCTCGTTACAAAACGACGTCCAACCCACTTCACAAAATTCATCATCATTTTAAATATCCATTTTGTCATTTTCAGAAGGAGCGGCGCACAGAAGACGACAGTTCCGGTAGCGAATAGCCCTAATCCAACGTAAAATAATCCACTTTCTATCGACTGCCCCAACACACCAATACCCGAAACAACTGAAAATAATCCAAGCCCTAAAACAGTAATACAACCGACATAACCACCTACCAGCAAAGCGACTAATAGACATAATAACCCCACGATCACTGCAACAAAACCAATCGCCAAAGGAATCAACAGAGGGGAGGCACATAAGCCAATCATGATCATCCAAATCAATCGAATTTGTCGTTTAGAACTTCTTGGGTTGACTTCATCTGTTGCTGAATCATCTTGTTCAGAGAAATAATTGATTTTCAATTTAAGCGCAAACTGTTTAGGCGTACCATATTCTTCAATGATTTGATCAATTGTTTTGCCAGAATCTAAAAAATATTCTTCATAATATTGAATCAAATCGAATCGGTCATCTTCAGGAATCTCTTGGATTTCCTCTATTACCTCATCTAAATATTCATTCATGTTTATTATCCTCCAATAATCGATTTAAGGAATCTCGAAAGACGATCCACTCATCAATAATATCTTCTAACCGATTATACCCCGCTGGTGTTAATTGATAATATCGACGATTTCTTCCTTCAAAGGGTTCATCATAAGTATCTAAAAATCCTTCTTTTTTTAACCTTCTTAAGACGGGATACATCGTTGACTCACTTACCGACAGGCTTTCCTGTACGATTTTAGTCAACGCATAGCCATACATATCTTCTTTACTCAATGCAGCTAATACCGTGCCATCAAGTAATATCGTTGGAACTTGGATGTGCATTCCTTCACCTTCTTTTATACAATATCTTCTTTCACAACATATTATACTACATATAATATTGTTTTAAAATATAAATGTTGATTATTTTAAATAAAACAGCATAATACTCAGATCTAAAATCTATAAATAACGACCCGAAATCAATTGTTGCTTCAGATTATTAGAGTTGAGCCATTTGAGAAAGACAAAAACATACTAAGATGAGTGGGCAAGATATTCGACGGAATACCTTACCCACTCATCTTAGTATGTTTCTTTTATAACGTAATTGATCTGGTTTTAGTTCATAATAAAACAATTGAACAGAACAACTACTTCATCATTAAAGTTTAGCTTTTTATTTTTTCAAGCTGATCACAGCTGTGGTTCCTACCTCAGGAATGCTGTTATAGCGTATCGTACCCTCATGCAATTCAAGGATTTTTTTTACCAAAGACAATCCCAAGCCATTGCCAGCCATCTGACGGCTTGTGTCTCCTTGATAAAATTTTTCAAAAATGCGATTTTGAGTTTCTTCGTTCATCCCTACACCTGAATCCGTTACTTCCAATAAAATATCTGTAGCATTTTGAGTCAAACGAATTTCGATCTTGCCATCAGGTTGATTATACTTGATCGCATTATCCATGATATTCAACCACACCTGGTATAAAAATTCTTCGTTTCCCTCATAAAAGACCGTATCCAAATCGATATGCAACTTCAACCCTTCCCATTTAGGTTGCAAAAACACGATGACTTCTCGTATTTGTTCATCTAAACGAAATTTATGCTTTTCGATTTTGACACTTTGGTTTTCTAACTTATTTAGTTTCAAGATATTTTCAGTCAACTGTGAGAGCTGAGTAATATTTTCAATCAATCGTTGCAAAAACACTTGCTTCTCTTCTTCTGGAATATCTGGTGCTTGTAACAATTGGACATAGCCTTGGATCGTCGCTAGTGGTGTTTTAAACTCATGTGAAACACTCGAAACAAAATCATTTCTTAGCGTTTCGATGCTATTGAGTTCTTGGACCATCACGTTGAAATCTTTATATAACTGTTGGACTTCTGCGACTTTGGGAGGTTCCTCCATTCGAATAGAAAAATCACCTGTAGCTACTTTACTCATATTTTTACGTAGTTCACTGATTGGCTTCAAGATCCTATGACCGACAAAGCCAGAGATTACCGTGCCGACGATCATGCTAAAAAAAGCAAAAACGAATAACGGATAGAGTGTTGGTCTTTCAGATGGCGTAACGTTTTGATGAGAAAGCAAAAAAATAAAGCCTAAGAAGCACAGTAGAGTCACTAATATTGAAACAAACACAATGCTAGCAAAGTAGATCCACAGTTGAGAGTATAATTTCTTTTTCATCTTTTGACCTCCGCTTTATACCCGAGTCCTCTAACGGTGATGAGCTGAAAATCTTCACTTGCTTCAAAACGTGTCCTTAATCGTTTGATATGTACATCGATCGTTCGTTCTTCTGTATTTGTATCCAACCCCCAAATATCGTCCATCAATTGTTGTCTCGTAAAAATCTTATTCGGGTAAGCTAACAGTTTGTAAAGCAAAAGAAATTCTTTCTGAGGCAGCACACTAACCTTTTCATTTTGTCTCACTTCATACGTTTCCTGATCTAAGGTAGTATTTCCAATGTTCAATTGATTACTATGATTGATTTTTGCTCGCCTTAATAACGCTTCCACACGTAAAACCATTTCATTGACATCTACGGGTTTCGTCATGTAATCATCCGTTCCTAACTGGAAACCGCGTTTTTTATCTTCAAAATCGGCTTTAGCCGTGATCATCAGCACAGGAAGCTCTATTTTCCCATCTCGTAAACTTTCCAACAATTCATAACCATCCATCTCAGGCATCATGATATCGGTAATAATCAATTCTACATGAAAATTTTCCAATCGTGCTAGTGCTTCTGTTCCACTACTAGCTGTGACTACCGAAAACCCAGCATGTTCTAATACTGAACGATAAAGCAATTGTAAATTTTCATCATCTTCTACTACTAATATACGGTTCATTTTATTCCCTCGATTTTTTGAAAAATTTCTTGTTTCTTTCTGATTGTTCATATTGAGTTAACATTCATTGATTATACTGCGTTTATTGTTCTGATATACTTTTAAGTATACCGAATATTCTAATAAGAAAGAAGGACGAATATGCTACAACTTAAAGATATAAAGAAATATTATAAAGTTGGCGAAACAACGACTAAAGCATTAGATGGCGTATCTGTTGCCTTTAGAAAAAAAGAATTTGTTGCCATTCTTGGTCCAAGTGGTTCAGGAAAAACAACGATGTTGAATGTCATCGGTGGCTTAGACAACTATGATTCCGGAGATATGGTGATCAACGGAAAGTCCACAAAAGACTTTAAAGATAGTGAGTGGGATGCTTACCGAAACAATTCGATTGGTTTTATTTTTCAAAGTTATAACTTGATTGGACATTTAGGAATCATCGAAAATGTTGAATTAGGGATGACACTTAGCGGTGTGGCCAAAGAAGAAAAACGCCAAAAGGCTGAGGAAGCCTTACGCCGTGTCGGTTTAACGGACCATATGCACAAAAAACCAAACCAATTATCTGGCGGACAAATGCAACGGGTCGCAATTGCCCGTGCTTTAGCCAACGATCCAGATATCCTCTTATGCGATGAACCAACTGGAGCACTAGATACCGAAACAAGTATCCAAATCATGGAATTGATCCAAGAACTATCTAATGAGAAGCTAGTAATCATGGTTACCCATAACCCTGATCTTGCTCATCAATATGCAGATCGAATCATTGAATTTTCAGATGGTAAAATCTTGGCAGATTCACATCCTCATATCGAACGACCAAAAGATGATCAATTCAATTTACGTCGGACAAAAATGAGTTTCTGGACAGCCTTGAAACTTTCATTTAATAATATCCGCACGAAAAAGGGGCGAACATTTTTGACGTCCTTTGCTTCAAGTATTGGGATCATCGGGATTGCGATCGTCTTGGCATTATCTTCAGGCTTCCAAAAACAAATTGATAAAACACAGTCTGAAACGATGGCAAAATTCCCGATCACTATCTCCAAAGTGACAACCAATCGTTCAACAGATTCTGCTTCATTGGGTACGAGTAAAGCGGATTATCCAAATACAAAACAGGTAACTGCTAAAATCAGTGATGAAGATAAAGCACAGCACACCAATAAAATCGACCAATCTTATGTAGATTATGTCAAAGATATCGATCCTAATTTAAGTAATAATATTGGCTTTACTCGTGCTACTGGTATCAATATGCTTCGCCAAGTTGATGGTAAAGTGCAACCAGTAAGTTTCTCTAACCAAAACCCTGAAAACGAATCATTATCATTATCAAGCACGATGTCTGCTATGACGGGTGTCGGTGTTTCCAGTTTTCCAACACAGTTAGACAATCAAAAAGAAAACTTTTTAAAAGCGAACTATTCACTGCTTTCAGGCAGTTATCCTGCTTCTGCGAATGACGTGGTCTTGATCGTAGATGGTAACAACAATACAAATATCAATGCCTTGAAAAACCTGGGCTTTGATGTAAAAGACGGTCAAAAATTAGACTTTGATCGCATTGTTGGGACAACTTTCAAAGTGATCAACAACAATGATTACTACACGAAATTACCTACTGGCAACTTTATTCCAAATACTGATTACGATACGATGTATGCTAATTCAACGAGTGAAGTAAAGATTGCAGGGATTTTACGAGTAAAATCTTCTTCAACAATGAATCTTCTTTCCCCTGGAATCGCATATAGTGATCAATTAACGACACAAATCGTTAACGAAAATAAAGATTCTGAGATTGTAAAAGCGCAAAAAGATAGTGATACGAATGTGATGTCCAACGAAAAAGTGGATGAAACAGCTAAACAATCACTGATCAGCTATTTAGGCGGTGACAGCATTCCAACTAGCATCATGATCTATCCAAATAACTTTGGTGACAAAGAAAAAATCCTTGATTACTTAGATGCTTACAACAAAGGAAAAGCAGAAGAAGATAAAATCATTTACTCTGACTTAGCAGGAACAATGACTGAATTGACTGGTGGTTTGATGGATGCCATCACTTATGTATTGGTTGCTTTTGCTGGTATCTCACTAGTGACAAGTATGATCATGATCAGTATTATCACGTATACTTCAGTCATCGAACGTACCAAAGAAATCGGGGTGTTAAAAGCATTAGGGGCTCGTAAAAAAGATATCACTCGTGTCTTTGATGCAGAAACTTGTATCTTAGGAATTTCTTCGGGCTTATTAGGTGTTTTGATTGCTTGGTTAGCAACGTTCCCAATCAATCATTTACTCTATCAAATGACTGATCTAAAAAATGTGGCTCAATTGAACCCACTCCATGCACTGATCCTCGTGATCGTCTCTACGATCTTAACGATGTTAGGTGGGCACATCCCAGCAAGAATGGCTGCTAAAAAAGATGCAGCGATTGCTCTGCGTGCAGAATAAACGATTGATATTGTTTGAAAGAGATTGAGAAGTCCTTAGCAGCAAGAAATAAGAAGGAATTTCCGGCAATTGACAAGAAACACAAATACTTGTTTTCCCTGTTGATTGTCGTCTACTTGGTTCTTCTCAAATTTTTGGACAATTTCGGCTTATTGCCGAAGGTCAGACTTTGAACACTATTTATTCTTTTTTAGAGATACTAGAAGAAACTGAGACAAGTTTTAGCTCAGTTTCTTCTTTATTTTTTAGTCAGTAATATTATGTGTTAGAAACAACATAGCATGCACTGTTGACTGGATTGTAAGAATAGTAGATGTACCACTCTTGCGTGTAGACCCCCCCAGCACATATTGCTTCTCCAATTGCAACTTTAGAGCTGTAGTTATTCCCTATTTCTGTACCTATGTTTTTTACAGTTAAATGATAGAATATGCATCTTTTAGAAAACGCTTAAATAGCCAAAATTATTTTTATGTATTTGAAACTTTTTCCTATTTATTTGACTCTAATAGATGTAAGAGAAAAAATCTTTATGAAGTGGGAGGAAAATCGTGTGCCCAGTGATTTATTTTTAGTAAAAAAAGCAAAGGAGGGAGATAAAGAGGCATTTGTCCAATTGTTTAAAAGTTATGAAGCTGTTCTCTATAATACAGCGCGTAAGTTTTTGAACAATTCAGAAGATATTGCAGATTGTTTACAAGAAACAGCATTGACGGCCTACAAAAATATCCAAAGCGTGCAAAAACCAGAATATTTTAACACCTGGTTATGCAAAATTCTCATTAATAATTGCAAAAAAATTCTCAAAAAATCAAAGAAAGAAACTTTTTATGTAGAATACGAGGAAGAAAAAAATACAACGATACGTTCAATGGAATTAAAACACATGCTACAAAAATTAGATTTGAAATATCGAATTCCGTTGGTGCTCTATTACTATAATGGGTTTTCCATCAAAGAAATCAGCACGATATTATCTGAACCAGTCAATACAGTGAAGACACACCTTGCTCGAGGGAAAAAACTACTAAAAATAGAGGAGAGCTAGGAGGAGAAAAAATGACTATTTCTGAAAAGAAATTTATGGAAGAACTCAAAAAAGAGGAACGCTTACCCTCAGAAGTACGAACCAAATTAGAAGCCACCTATGACTCTATACGAAAGGAGAAACAGGTTCCACTTAAAAACTACATAAAAAAACGGGGTTATTTGATAGCTGTTGCCGTATTTCTCATAAGTATCTGTTTGTATGCTTACTCACCCTTAGGCACTGCAACTGCTAATTTTTTACGGTTTGGGAAATTTACTTCTGAAACATTGAATCATGAAGGGTTTATTTCCAGCCAACAACTTACAGCTTATGATAAAAAAGCAGATATACAGTTAACAGAACTCTATGTAGATAAAAATGAACTAGGGTTACATTTTACTGTTCATCTTCCAAAAAACTCGGAGCTTTTAAACAAAAAATGGGAGAAATATGGATTAAATTTTGGGATCAAAAATGGGCAAGATCAGTATTTGATTGATTTTCGTTCAGGTCTAGCAGAAGAAAAAGAAGACTTGTCGCTATTCCGTTCGATCAATGAGGAACAGACCATTGATCGAGAAACAAACACATTGGAATTTATTTACAATCTACATCCTACAAAAACGGGCTCGGTTCCCTCTCTTGAAGAGACAACCATACAAATCAATGGCATCACAGCCTACAGAACAAGTGACCCAAAAACATATTCTATTTTTAAAGGCGAATGGGAACTACCTATTGATACAAGTAAGATCAACTATTTTGACGAAATAAATTTTACTCCAAAAAATAATCACCTTTTACCGATTGAGCGAGCAATGGCATATCCTACTAATTTTGTCATTCGTTTTAAAGATGAACAAGACTTTTTGAAAAAGTTGCCAAAACCAAAAAGTAATGCCGACAACAATATTCAATTAAAAATAGTAACTGAAAAGACGACAACCTATTACCCATATTCTAAATTTACTTCTGTTACTGAAGGGTCAAATAACTATTGGGATATGACTTTTGACTATTCTGGATATGATCAACAAGCCTCGATTTATCTCGAATTGAAAGGAATCGGAGAAATTGAGTTAGAAAAATAGATCGGATTGTGGCAAATCCATCATGGTAGTTAATAAAAAATGAGCAGAAGACAACTATCTTCTGCTTTAATTTTTTGGAATCACTTCTACAGAAACGATATCACCGATGTCTTTCTCAATTTTTTTACGAATATCTTTACGTATCCCTAAGATGTAGCAAATTGTTCCATCTTCGTTTTTCACCCCCATATTCACAATACTTCCCTCATATGCTACTTCATCAAATGTCGCTTGAACTTTGACTCGACCTACACCAAACTCTTCTCTGAGATCATAAGGAAAAATGATATATGCGCCACCCTTGCCTATTTCAGAAGCATAAATTTTTGACTGGAAAGAATATTTTTTTTGCATTTCCCCACTCCTTTTTTGTTCAGTATAACAAAAAAAAGGACCCTCCACAGCTGATCGTTCAACTGTAGGGAGGAGCCCTTTTTGAAATTAACTGATTCTTGCACTTACTTGATTAGCTGACTATTTATTGGCTTTGACTTCTTCAACTAATTTCGTTAATGCTTGTTGTTGGAATTGCGTTGCTAATTCTTTTGACAAGGTTGCTTGTTCTTCTGGCGTCATGGCTGGATTTTCAGTCATAGCTTTCATCAGACCTTCTTGTACAAAAGCCTTTGCGTCGCTTTCCATCGTACTTTGTTGTTCTTTTACTCGTTGCGCTAATGTTTTTGCTTGATCCGTACTTAATTCGATCCAATCAGCTGGAATTTTAAAGGTGTTCACACGACTTGCATACTCGTGGTTATTGTCCGCTAGATTGAACCAGAATTTATACATATCATTTTTATAGACCCAATAAGTTGTTTTTGCTACTTTTTGCGCTTGACCAGTCGTACGTTCTACTTTATTGGTTTCATTATCAGTACCGGTAGCTTTTGGTTTCTTTTGGTCTTCACTCGTACGGTAAAGGTAGACTTTTTCAGTCCCGTCACCTAACGCTTGATATAAAAGCATATTTGCACTATCTGAATCAGCACTTGATACGATGTTAGTGGTTTTCGTTTCAGTTACTTTTTCCATGCCAAAATGGTTGGATAAATTAGCCACGATCAACCCTAAGGATGCCACAAAGACTAACCCAAAAAGTAATGATACAATTGTTTGCCAAGCTTTTTTTGCAAAGATATTCATTAGGGCAAAAGCCACTAAACTAATGATCAATACGAAAATAATCATGCTTTATCCCCCGCTTTCGCTAGAACAGGTTCTTTTCTCTTCAATAAGAAGGCAATCACAAAACCAATCACACCAAAGACGATCGCCACAAAGAATGCTGCGTGGTAACCAGATAATGTCGCATTGATCGCTTGGTCTTTATAAGTTAAAGGCGTGCTTTCTAAGACTGATTTTGCAGGTAGATTATCTTTTGTTACATTGGTCAATACACTGATCAAAATAGCTGTCCCAATCGAACTAGCAATTTGTCGGAAGGTATTGTTTACTGCAGTCCCATGACTGATCAGTTTGTTTGGTAAAGCATTCATACCAGATGTTGTTACTGGCATCATAACCATAGAGATCCCAAACATCCGAATCGCATAAAGAACAACAATATATAAAACAGGCGTTGTTTTTGTTAAGAAAGCAAATGGTGCTGTTGCAGCGGTTAGCACGAACATCCCGACAATCGCTAAACGTTTTGCACCGTGTTTATCAAAGATCGCACCTGTGATCGGCATCATCGCCCCCATAATCAAGGCACCGGGTAGTAACATCAAGCCAGAATGAAAAGCTGATTCACCACGGATATTTTGGATATATAGAGGAACAACCATTTCAGCACCGACCATCGCCATATTCGTTACACCAGCTAAAACTGCTGCAATCGTAAAGGTTGATGATTTAAATACACGCAGTTCCAAGAATGGATTTTCCAAACGAAGTTGGCGCCATGCAAATAAGGCAATAAATATTACCCCTACGATCAAGAAGCCGATCACTTTCGCACTGCCCCATCCAGCGTCACCGACACTTGAAAAGCCATAAAGCAAACTACCAAATCCAATTGTTGAAAGGATAGCAGATAGAATATCGATACTTGGATTTGATAACGGAATAACGCTTCGCATCAAGAAAAAGGCTAAGACCAAAACTAAGACGACAATTGGTAAGACCATACCAAATAGATCACGCCAATGATAGTTATCAATAATATAACCTGATAATGTTGGTCCTAAAGCTGGAGCCAATCCAATAACGATTCCTGACATCCCCATGGCAGATCCTCTTTTTTCTGGTGGGAAAATCGATAACATAATATTTTGTAATAAAGGCATTGAAACACCCACACCACAGGCTTGGATCAAACGTCCAATCAATAAAGTACTAAAGTTAGGGGCAACAAAACAGGTAATTGTTCCGATTAAAAAGACTGACATTGCTGATAAATATAAACTTCTTGAACTAAATTTATTGATCAGCCAAGCAGTAATCGGAATCATGATTCCGTTAACCAATAAGAACCCTGTTGTTAGCCATTGAACACTTGATGCAGAGATATCAAAATCTTTCATCAGCGTAGGAAAAGCTGTAGTTAATAAGGTTTGATTTAATACCGTACAAAAGGTACCAATCAATAAAACGACAACTAATAGTGTCCGATTATATGGTTTGCCGTAAATATCTACGGGTTGATTTTTATTCATATTTCTCCTTCTTTCTGAATTCTTTCTGAAACCACTTGAATACTTTAGTCCTATTTCGTTCATTTGTCAACCTACTTGACACATAAGTTATCCCAAGTATAATTAAGGAAAGTTAGACAACAAAAGGAGGGACAAAAATGGTAGGAGCATCCCTGAAACGTTTATTAGAAAATGATCATTTACTGGTAGGAATCAGTGAACTAAGTGAAATTGTCGGTGTGTCTCCACGTCAGTTACGATATTGGGAACAAAAAGAATTCATTCGTTCCGTTTCTACTGGTGTGAATTGTCCTCGAAAATATCAATTACCTACTGTTATCAAGGTTGAGATTATCAAAAAATATTTAGATGAAGGCTATACGTTGAACAAATCAGCTGAAAAAGCCGAAGAACGTCTAAAAAAAATGAAGCATGTCCGCAAAGTTTTTTCCAAAGCAATCAAAGAAATCGAATTGATTGATGAAAGATATACTGTTTTATTGATCGGTGATTTCAAAGAGACAACTGAAGACTCAAAACTTTATATCATCCACGATGAAGCAACAGATGAACTCACGTATAAAATTGTCCCCGTAAGCGAAAAAATTGATTTCGAACAATTATTGAAAAATCTTTAAGCAATGGAAAATAAAATGTAGTCAATTCTCCCAATTTCTCATGTGTTTTACCAAAACAGTTTAAGAAATTGACGATAATCGACTACATTTTTTGCTTCTTTTCTATCTTTTTCAATTCACTACTATCATTAAATGAAGTTATTCAATTAAGTTTATCTTATATTCTCTATTCCATTTATTATTTCTGTCTTTTTTGCTCTTCTAATACGCCCGTCAACCAATTCGCATATTCTGTTTCTCGATTGATCGCATGGGATAAAATCAAATAGTGTCCATAATTTTCTTCTTGTTCTTTTCTTGTTGGAAATATCCTCTCTTGACGTGCCAATAGATGCGCTCGCTTTTCTTCATGAAGATCCCTTTGCTGCTCAATGATCTCTCTCAACATCGGATCATTCACATCTTTCACAAAATATAATTTCAACACAAACTCATCTCGATTGACTGGTAATTCATTCGTTGGCGTCCGAATCCATTCGTTTAACAATGCCTTTCCTTCATCCGTTAATTGATAGACTTTCTTCTCCAATTTCATCCCTGTAATTTCAACTTCATGTTTGATGATCCCTCGTTCTTCCATTCTTGCTAATTCAGGATAAATTTGACTATGCTTCGCTTGCCAAAACTCACCGATTTCATTTTTGAACGATTGGTTTAATTCATAGCCTGTCATCTTTCTTTTACTCAACAATCCTAACAAAATATAGCGTAGCGTATTTTTTCTCGCCATGCTCTCTCCTCCTTGACAAATCTTTTTATTCATTCTATCATAATCACGTAATCAAAAACATGTACTTTATTACATGTTTTAATTTAAAAGGAGCTGTTGTTTCATGAAAGAATTTAAAGATCTAGAAGATTTTATTGGTACACACTTTATTTATACGTACGATAATGGTTGGGAATATGAATGGTATGCTAAAAATGACCATACTGTCGACTATCGAATTCACGGCGGAATGGTCAAAGGCCGTTGGGTCAAAGATCAAGAAGCAGATATCGTTAAGTTAACAGATGGCGTCTTCAAAATTACTTGGACTGAACCAACTGGTACTGACGTGGCCTTGGATTTCACGCCCAATGAAAAAAAATTACATGGAACGATTTTCTTTCCTAAATGGGTTGAAGAACATCCTGAGATCACAGTTACTTTCCAAAATGAACATATAGCTGAGATGGAAGCAGCACGTGAAAAATATGAAACTTATCCAAAATTGTTAGTACCAGAGTTCGCTAACATTACTTATATGGGCGACGCTGGTCTCAATAATGAAGATGTCATTAGTGAAGCTCCTTATGAAGGAATGCCTAGTGATATCCGAGAAGGTCGTTATTTTGATAAAAACTATAAACGGATAAAATAAGAATCATTCGTAGATTTGACTATTAGTCTTATACGAATAGGGAAAAACAACCATAGCATCTCATACTATGGCTGTTTTTTTAATTAACTATTGATCTAAATAAAGCGAGCAACAAAGGATGTATTTTGAAAATTTCCTGTAATAATGATAATTTTTTTCATATTTTTTCGAATTTCTTGCCACTCTTTTAGGTAAGCTTTATGATTAAATAAGTTACACTATCAAAAAAGGAGTATGACAATTGAAAAAATATGTTCCGTATTTGACAATTTTACTATTTGCATTCTTATTTGTTATGCCAAATATCCTAACACATGACCTTATCATTGGAGCAGATGCACCATTTCATTATAACCGTTTTTACGATGCCGCTGAACAATTCGCTAATTGGGATTTCCATTATTTCCCTTCCATGTATGGATTTCAGCAAAGCGGGCGTATCGTCAATGCGATCTATGGTCCGTTGTTTGCTTATTTTCAAGGCTTGATCGTTTTAGTTTCAGGCAGTTGGTTCCACTATCAAATCTTATCAAACTTTATTCTCTTTGTGATTTCTGGTTGGTCGATGTTGACACTATTGAATTATGTTCAGGTGAAAAAATGGGTCAGCATACCAATCTCGGTATTATTTATGACGACTTATTCCATTCAATATTGGGCAGTCAATCAGGGCTTTACCAGTTGGGGCACCTGTTTTTATCCCTTATGCATGATTCCATTAGTGGACTTTGTTGTTCATAAAAAATTTCCTGTCTTGAAAGTTACCTTTTCAATTGCACTGATGACTCAGATCCACTTACTGTCCACCGTTATGTTGGTACTGATGTATATCCCTTTTTATCTTTATTATTTCTTTACTCAGACAGAAAAAGGCAAAGCAATCGGGCAACTGATCAAATCTGTCCTCTTTTATTTTGTACTAACAGCAAATATTTGGGCAGGATTAGCTATCGTCTATGGTGGAAATAAGATTTTGCCACCTTTTGTCAACCGAGAGATGAGCCAAAAAGCAATCAATCTGGATGGCAGCTATTGGCTAGCGTATCCCAAGATTTTCCCAATTTTTTTATTGATCGGACTAATACTGTATCTTCTTTTCCGCCGTCACTACGACATTTTTACAAAGTTACTTTTACGCACAAGTCTTGGATTCTTCCTACTTTCAACCAGTTTGATCCCTTGGACAACACTAGTGGAAAAAGAGGTACCTTTCGTAAGCTTGATCCAGTTTCCTTTTCGTTTCTTTGTCCCATTTACCTTGCTCTTTCTACTCTTTTTAGCACTTGCTCTAAATCAATGGGAAAAGAAAAATTGGTATCGTGCGTTGAGTGTCCTATTTCTCTTTGTCGCTTCTGCACAAACGATCCAAAACCTCTATCAGCATCTGGATAAATGGCAAGACGAAACATTTGTCAGCCGTCACACGTATCTCTTTGATACACCAGCAGAGGCAAGAAAAACATTTTATGACCATGATATGTCTACTAGTTTATTCGTTTTTCAAAAGACAACACCCGATTATCTACCAATCTATCATGAAACTAAAGCAAATAAATATGATCGCTATAATGAAGAAATCTTGGAAGGAGAAACCACGTTCATTAAATCTCATCCTGGAGGACGTTTAACGATCAAATGGAAAAACACTGGGGAAGAAACTGTCCATTTACCAGTCATTGTCTATGACCGCACAGTGTTACTGCAACACGGCAAAAAATTGACAGATTATCAATTAACAGATATCGGTACTCCTATCGTCAAACAGCACAATGGAATCAATGAGATCACTCTCTATTATGATTTACCAATTTTCTTTTACTTTGTGATGACATTCTTCCTGATTGGTTGGTTCGTTTTGATCGGACTCTTTGTCAAAAATCGTTACCAGGTTGGGAGGATAACTAAAAAATAAGGGACTTGCTTCTGTGGATCAAAAAGATAAATTCTCAACACGGAAGCTGTTTCTTTTTTATACCTTTTTATAAAATAGCAAACAAATCGTCAAATATAGTAGTCCTAATAAACGAATCGTGTTAGTAGCTACTTTTTTTTCTAAACATAAGAAAAAATATTTATTTACTCTCTTCTTTTATAAACTATACTAGAATACAGAAAAGAAGGAGTGATACATATGCCTCAAACAACGAATCGACAATTGACTTTGAAAAAAAAAATCGGACATGCTTTTGTTCATCAATCTACGAATACTACCCTTAATACTGAGTCTCACCTTGAAATGATACTTAAAGATCTACCTGAGGATTCGCTATCAATTAAAGAATCAACTAATGAACAGCTGTATGAGCTGCCAAATAGTAAGACTGAGCCGCTATATGTAACTGTAATTGGTGATCGATCACCTACGCCCATTTCAAATGTTCGGTCAACGAGTGAATCAACTTGTATTAATGACCAAGATTATTCTAAAAGAAATACCATTTTAGACATTTTAAAAAAAACTGCAAACTCTCCTGAAGAGGTAAAAGAGCTGACAAGCATCATAGAGCAGTTAATTAATGAACTGCCACATCGTGAGCCTAGCGGTGAAGTTCTGCAACCTCATGAGCCTAAAATCAAAGATTCCCTCGTTGTACTTTTGAATCTTTTAGATAACTTGCCAATTCTAACCGATTCCGATAAAGATCGATTTATAGACCATTTTGATATTTTACATGAGGAAGTACTACATAATACCAATTTACAAAAAAATACACCGGTAACTAAAGAGTCCGACTCCTTGAAAAATGTCCGAGAATTCATTTCTGCCAATCGGAAAAAAAGTCCAGCCGAGTTAAAAAAACAATGCAGAGACCAAAGAAACAGAGAATTTTATTGCCTTCCTCCTTGGTGCTTCCCATCGCACTAACAGTCATTTCATTATCTAATCAAATTTCTGCACGTAGCTGAAGCTGCTGCAAACAAAAAGTCCCATGGAAAGGATGTATCCATTTTTCTTTCTATGGGACTTTTTGATTATTTTATTGAATGGGGCTGACCGTTATCTCTACTCCATAATGGTCACTTACAATGATTTCTTGTTTTCCATCAAAAATACTACGATAAAAAGGAACTGAGAATTCCTGTGGTACATAGATATAATCGATTCTTAACTGCTCTGTATTCGTTTCCCATCCATCGATTTTCTGTTCAATGGTTGCCTGACCATGAACTTCTTGGGCAACAGTATAGGAATCGACAATCGCAAGAGGGCTTTTTTCAACCAAGCGATAGCCTGCCTCTCCTGCTGGGTTGTTAAAATCCCCCATTAAAAACAGCGGATTTGAGAGATTAGCTAAGTGTTCCATCAAGCAATGCCATTCAAAAGCAAAGCCCTTCGTTTCATCTATCCACCAAGAAAAATGACAGCTTGCTAGAGTGATTGTTTGGTCATCGATCATCGTCTGACAGATCAAAATTTTCCGAGTGTGGTAATCCTCTTTTTGCTTTGTTTCAGAAACATAGATTGCTTCACTGGTTAGTGGTGTCTTAGAAAGCAGCGCATTCCCCTCTTCATAAATCCCATAACCGACATGACTCATTTCCCAACTCCAATAATAGTCTTTCCCTTGTTTGGCTAAGTAGCGCACCAAACAATAAGCAAAATTATCGACATGGACGGGCGATTGTTCTATAACTGGACAAAATTTGTTTAATTCTTCATTCACGATACTTTCGGAAGTGATTAATTGATTGACTTCTTGTAAAGCAATCACATCATAATCTGCTTGACAGATTTTATCTACGATCTGGCGCATCTTTTCTTCTGGTGATTCTTCTAACCAGCTATGTGTATTCAAAGTCATCATCTTCATCTTCAATTCTCCTTATTGATTAAAACTTACTTCATTTCTTTTATGATAGGATAGCGATGGATTATTAGCTGTGATTGTTTACCTGCTCGCAGATATTCAAAAAAATAAGTCTGAGAACTCAAAAACGAAGTATAGCGTTTTCGTGTTTTCAGACTTATTTGAGAAACAGAAAAACTGACTATCGGAAACCAAATAAGGAATTAAATTTGGTACTGGTCATCTTACTCATTATTGTTGGGTGTCTTTTATAATGATCACAGTTTTATTTCGCCAATTACTGTTCCTAATTCCGTTGGTCCTAAATGTTTGAGAATCATTTCATTGACTTTCCCATCCGTAAATACCACCATAATCGTTATATCTTTTCCTTCATTTTTGATTTCGGTTAGATTCATTTGTGCCAGTTTTGCTCCTGCTTCAACGGTTTGACCTTCTGTTACCAGGATTTCAAAAGCTGGTTGATCCATTTGGACTGTGTCGATTCCCATATGGATTAGTACTTCTGCACCTTCTTCTGTTTCCATTCCAATAGCATGTTTGGTTGGAAAAATACTAACTACTTTCCCAGTAATAGGTGCCACAACTTCACCAGTCGTTGGAATAACAGCAAAGCCATCCCCCATCATTTTCTTTGAAAAAACAGGATCATTGACTGTTGCCAAGTCTATCACTTCACCAGCTGCTACAGTCTGCAACTCTTTTCGTATACCTAACGTTTGATTTTTAGCTGTTTCTTTTTCAACAACAACTTCTTCTACTGGAGCTGGGATAGGCGCCCCCGATCGAAGCAAATCTTCGATATCTGATTTTAATACATCGGCTTTTGGACCATAGACAGCTTGTACACCATTATCTTTGACGATTAGCCCCATAGCGCCTGCACGTTTCCATTCTTCTTCTGAACCTACTTTCTCACGATCAGCTACACTCACACGTAACCGTGTCATACATGCATCTACATCTTTGATATTATCTTTCCCGCCTAATAAGTGAATGATTTTGATGATTTGTGGGTCTGACGTGCCAGCTTGGACTGTCGTTTGTTCTCCATTCCCATTGCTATCGTTACTGTCACTATCATAATTACCATTACGCCCTGGTGTAGCAAAATTGAATTTTTTGATCATGAAGTTTGCCACAAAGTACGTAACAACTCCAAACAAAATGACGCAAATGACGAAGTTAAGCAAATCGCCACCAAGTCCAGCTTTCATCGCTAGAGGCGTTCTAGTTAACAATTCGATGTTTCCAAAGGAATGAACACGTAACGGTAATAAATCTGCCATTGCAAATGCTGCCCCTTGGATCACAGAATAAACAATATAAAGTGGAACTGCAGCAAACATAAACATAAATTCTAATGGTTCAGTAACCCCTGTTAGAAAAACAGCTAATGCAGCTGAGAAATACATGGAACGATAGCGCGCTTTTTTATCAAGATCAACATTTCGATACATGGCTAAAGCTAACCCCATTAAAATACCAGAAGAACCAATCATTTGTCCCACTTTAAAACGAGCTGGTGTCCAGTTGTTCAACACAAATTCATACTGTGACAAATCCCCCGCACCTTTTAAATTGACCAAATCAGTAGCCCAAGCTAACCATAAAGGATCTTGTCCAAAGACTTGCGTTCCTGCTTGTGCACCAGATAAGATTTCATACGTGCCCCCTAATTGCGTATAATTGATCGGAATCGTCAACATATGATGCAAACCAAAAGGTAACAATAATCTTTCTAAGGTACCATAAAGAAATGGCGCTAAAACCGGTGCACTTTCTTGTGACTGAGCAATCCAAAGACCAAAATTATTAATACCTGCTTGGACATTTGGCCAGACAACAGCCAATACTAAAGCTACAATCGTTGACCAAAGAATCACTACAAAAGGAACAAATCGTTTTCCATTAAAGAAAGATAACGCATCAGGCAATTTACGATAATTGTAATATTTATTATAGGCCATTGCACCAACAAAACCAGCAATAATCCCTACAAACACGCCCATATTCAACGCAGGTGCCTCTAATACGCTGGTAAAAAATCCTTTGACCATGATCTTCGTGCCAAATAATGTATGGGTAAAGGCATCTTCATTTGCTAGCATCTCACTCGTCACTCCGAAAATCGCTCCCGTGATCCGGTTGATCAAAACAAATGAGATCCCTGCCGCAAAAGCACCACCTGCACGCTCTTTTGCCCAACTTCCACCTATTGCTAAAGCAAACAACAGATGTAAATTCCCGATGATCGCCCAACCAATATTTTCAATGACACCACCCGTTGTTACTAAAAAAGCTAAGTTAGGGTCAATCAACGGGATAGATTTCCCGATACTGATCATCAAACCCGCAGCTGGCATCACTGCCACAACAACCATTAAAGCTTTCCCAAATTTTTGCCAAAACTCAAAATTAAATAATTTCTTCATAACTCCTGCTCTCCTTTATGCAATCGGTTTCGTTGTTAGTTATTATAGCCTTTGTTTCTTTTTTTGTAAATGCTTTATTTTTGATTTTATTCACTTTCTACCCAAGCAGTCGCTATCAGAAGAATCATTTTCTTTTCGCATTTAGTAGTAACTTATTATCAAAACAGTTAATGTTTTCCAGGAAAATTATCTTTTCATTTCTTTATTTTAAATCCCCGCTAAAAAATTCTGCTTTATTTATATTGACTTACGCAATCGGTTGCGTTTATTATAAACGTATCAATGAAATTATCTAGGAGGAGTACAATGAAACAAATCAAGCGCCTATTTCAAATTGATCCTTGGAAGATCAGCACCAACACATTAGATCGGGAAAATCTCCGTTTACAGGAATCTTTAACTAGTATTGGTAACGGATACATGGGCATGCGAGGGAATTTTGAAGAAGCCTATTCAGGTGATCATCATCAAGGAACTTATTTAGCTGGGGTTTGGTACCCCGATAAGACTCGTGTTGGTTGGTGGAAAAATGGCTATCCCGAATATTTTGGCAAAGTGATTAATGCAATCAATTTTATTGCCATGGATATCTATATCGATGAGCAATTATTAGACCTTGCTACAATCGAACCAGAAGACTTTTATTGGGAATTGAATATGAAAAACGGTGTGTTATCACGTAGTTACACAGTAACGACTGCAACTAACAAACTAAAGATCACCTTTGAACGTTTTTTAAGTATCGTCAAAAGCGAAGCTGCTTATATTCGTTTAACAGTTACGATGCTCGAAGGAAATGGCACGGTCAAAGTCATCTCTAAATTGGATAGTAACGTTCAAAATGAAGATAGTAACTATGATGAACATTTTTGGAATGAAATCGGTCGAGGTACTTCTGATGAAACAGCCTACTTAATGACCAAAACGATTCCAAATAATTTTGCGATCGAACAATTTACCGTAACAGCTGCCATGAGACATTTCGTGAATGAAGAATTAGCGCAACCAATTTACCACGAAGATACATTAGCCGTCCTTGGGGAATTTTCTTTCGACTTAACAACGAATCAATCCGTGACACTTGATAAAGAAGTGCTTGTATTGACGAGCCGTAACATCCCCGAAGCACAGCAAGTCCAACAGATCCTCCAAGAATTTAGTGACTTACAAAGTCATTATCTGCAAGCAAAAGCAGAACAAACCACTGCTTGGAGCAAACGCTGGGCACTGGCTGATGTGGTGATCGAAGGTGACGAGGAAGCACAGCAAGGGATTCGTTTCAATCTTTTCCAACTATTTTCTACTTATTACGGCGAAGATGAACGTTTGAATATTGGACCCAAAGGCTTTACAGGAGAAAAATACGGTGGTGCTACTTATTGGGATACGGAAGCTTACGCTGTCCCCTTATATCTTGCTTTAGCAAAACCTGAAGTGACAAAAAATCTCCTTAAATATCGCCATAATCAATTGCCTCAAGCTATTCATAATGCCCAACAACAAGGTTTAAAAGGCGCCTTGTACCCAATGGTTACTTTTACAGGGGTCGAATGCCACAACGAATGGGAAATTACCTTTGAAGAGATCCATCGTAACGGTGCGATCGCTTATGCGATTTACAACTATACGAACTATACAGGTGACACCGCTTATTTGAAAAAAGAAGGATTAGAAGTATTAGTTGAGATTGCTCGTTTTTGGGCAGATCGGGTTCATTTTTCAAAACGTCATAACAAATATATGATCCATGGCGTGACTGGTCCGAATGAATATGAAAACAACATCAATAACAACTGGTATACCAATACGATAGCTTGCTGGGTATTAACGTATACCCGGGAAAACTATTTAAAATTCCAAACAGAAACTGCTATAACGGTCACTGACGAAGAACTAACGAATTGGCAAACCATTGCAGAAAATATGTATTTTCCTAAAGATGAAGAATTAGGTATTTTTGTCCAACATGATACATTTTTGGATAAAGAATTATTGCCGGTATCAGAGCTATCTCCTAGCGAGCTTCCATTAAACCAACATTGGTCTTGGGACAAAATCTTGCGTTCTTGTTTCATTAAGCAGGCGGATGTGCTACAAGGAATCTATTTCTTCAACGACTCGTTTAGCAAAGAAGAAAAACAACGAAACTTTGATTTTTACGAACCAATGACCGTTCATGAGTCTTCCCTTTCACCAAGTATCCATGCCATTTTAGCTGCTGAATTAGGTATGGAGGATAAGGCAGTGGAAATGTATCAACGGACAGCCCGCCTTGATTTAGATAATTATAATAACGATACCGAAGACGGCTTACACATCACGTCGATGACTGGTAGTTGGCTCGCAATCGTCCAAGGATTCGCTCAAATGAAAACAGATCACGAACAGTTACGTTTTGCTCCTTTCTTACCAAACACGTGGACAGCCTACTCCTTCCATGTGAATTATCGTGGTCGTTTATTATTTGTTTCGGTGTCTAGTGAACAGGTGCAATTGACCTTAGTATCAGGCGAAAGTTGCCCATTAAAGGTGTACGAAAAAACGTATCTTTTAGAAGACCAGTTAAAGGTACCTTTGCGTAAGGAGGAATTAGATGTTTAAAGGAGTTTTGTTTGACTTAGATGGGGTGATTACAGATACTGCGGAGTTTCATTATCGCGCTTGGAAAAAATTAGGTCAGGAAATCGGTGTTCCTATTGATCGAACATTCAACGAACAATTGAAAGGGGTTAGTCGAGAAGATTCACTTCGCTTATTGCTTTCCTACGGACAAAAAGAAAGTGAGTTTTCCCCACAAGAATTTCAAGAATTAGCGCACAGAAAAAATGAGTACTATCTTGAAATGATTCAAGCGATCACGCCTACAGATGTTTTTCCAGGGATATTGCCATTACTTGAAGAATTGAGAGCAAACAAGATCAAGATTGCCCTTGCTTCAGCTAGTAAAAACGGACCTTTCCTCCTTGCTAAAATGGCATTAACGCCATTTTTCGATGCAATTGCCGATCCTGCAACGATCAAACTGGGTAAGCCGGCTCCCGATATTTTCTTATTGGCCGCAAAAGAAATTGGCTTATCCCCACAAGAATGCATCGGGATCGAAGATGCACAATCTGGGATCAAAGCAATCCGTGCTAGCGGGGCATTTCCAATTGGTGTTGGACGAATAGAAGATCTTGGAAAAGATATCCCAGTCGTACCTGATACGACTTGCCTTACACTAGACTATTTAAAAAATGAGTGGACACAGTATGTCTAAACCTTCCATCACTGTGATCCCCATTCCCAACACCAACTTGAAGCAAATCACATTGAAGAACGACGAACTCACAGTCGTTCTTCTCAACTACGGGGCAAGGCTTCATCAAATTCTAGCTCCAGATAAAAATGGTCACTTAGAAAATGTCTTATTATCTTATGATTCCTTAGAAGACGTTTTAAAAGATCAAAGCTATTTTGGGGCAACGATTGGACCAGTCGCTGGCAGAATTAAAAATGGCTCTTGGGCTGATCATCAGCTAGAAAAAAACGAAGGAAATCACCATATCCATGGTGGTTCAAACGGTTGGGCATTTCAGTATTGGGAGGTAGAAGTTTTTGAGACTCCTACAGCGATCGGTGTTGTTTTTTATTTGCAGGATACTTTTTCCGGTTATCCCGGTCCGATCACCGCAACCGTTACGTATCAGATTGTTCAAAATAATTTAGAAATGATCACCAAGACAAGCAGCTCGACTGAAACCATCTGCAACCCAACGAATCATGCGTATTTCAATCTTTCTGGCAATGGCAAACGAGATATCTACGATCATGAACTAACGATCCAAACAGATGGAATATTAGCCTTAGATCACGAAAAAATACCAACTGGTGAAGTGATCGCTCTCAGCGACTTACCGCTTAATTTTAAACACCCACATTCGCTACTGGAAATTTTAACGAATGATCCAAACGGACTAGATGATGCTTTTGTTTTAAGTACGCCTAAACGAACGAAGAAAATACTTACCTTGACCGAAAAGCAAGCGGGGCGCCAGTTGTCTATAGCAACGACGAGCAAAAGTATGGTATTATTTTCTACGACTGGATTTGAAGCAGATTTTTTAATCAATGGGCAAAAAATGCACTCAAATTATGGGTTGGCAATTGAACCACAAGAACTTCCTGATGCCGTTCATTTCCCTGAATTTGGGTCAATCGCATTATATCCGGGACAAGAAAAAATTTGCTCTACCACTTATCAATTTCATCGTTTAAATGAAAAGCAAGTCTAGAAAAGAGGTGTATCGTTTATGGCGATCACAGTGAAGGATGTAGCCAAAAAAGCTGGTGTTGCGACCTCGACCGTTTCACGGGTCATCAATGACCATCCAAGCATCTCAGAGGCAACCAAAAAGAAAGTACAAAAAGTCATGGATGAACTAGGCTATGTACCAAATATCACTGCTAGAAATCTAGGGAAAAGAATTTCTAGCGCAATTGGCGTCATTCTCCCACCCCTTGATTCAAAAGAACGGATTGGGAATCCTTTTTATCTTGAGATCATGGAAGCGATCAATGAAGAAGCACGCCGTTATGATCTGACAACTGCTATAGCAACAGCCAAAAATTTTGATACTTTATTAGAAAACGTGCAACGGATGCATCTGCAAAAACAAGTCGATGGGTTTATTTTAGTTTATTCCGACAGTGAAGATCCTGTCATAGATTATCTCTATACGAATGAGATTCCTTTCACTTTGATTGGTCAGCCTTACCGACATGAGAATGAAATCATTTATGTCGATAATGATAACCAATTATTAGGTAAACAAGCCACGGATTTCTTGATTCAAAACGGTCATGAAAGCATTCTTTTCGTAACCAATACAACCCACGAGAGCCTTTACTTCGAACGTTATTTTGGCTACCAAAAAGCCTTGATGCTAGCTGGACTTACAGTTCATCCTAGTGTAGTGATCGAACAACCCGAAGATTATTTAGCTTTTGATGCCATTTTGAAAAAGTCCCAAGCAACAGCGCTGGTAGTCATTGACGATATTTTTGCCTTACGAACGATGCAACTAGCACAGATGTATGGCTATCGAATTCCTGATACCCTATCGATCATCAGCTTCAATAACTCTATTTTCGCTACATTGACTCACCCTTATTTAACCAGTATCGATATCGATATTTCTGAATTAGGAAGGGTTGCAATGCAAAAATTATACGAATTGATCCACGATGAAATCAGCAGCGGTGTTCGTTTAGTCATTCCTCATCAACTCGTCAAACGAGAAACCGTCGTTCCTCGTTTATAAGAAAAAAAATAAAACAACTGTTGAACACACAAATAAACTATTTGTAGTGTCTTCAGTTGTTTTTTTTACTATACAGGTTCATTTTTTAAGAATCTACATTCTTCAAATAACTTTTTCATGAAAAAGAAACTGAGTATAAAAAGCTATTTCGCTTCTCGTTCTCAAACCTTGATGGTGCCTAGACTATTCACTGGTACGTTTTTTCATCTTTTGATTAAGCCAGAAACCACTCAAAATCGTAAAAATCGGTGCTAAGATCGAGAAGAAAGTAAATGGTAGATATTGTAATGCGCTGACTTTCATCGTGCCCATAATAAAGGTACCACTAACTCCCCACGGAACGAGTGAATTAACGGTTGCTCCAGCATCTGCCAAAGTTCTGGTAAGATACTTTTTATTAACGCCCGCACGATCGAACGATCGCTTAAAGGTTTCGCCTGGTAAAATGATCGACAAGTACTGTTCGCCTACGATCAAATTGATCCCGATACAGCTTAATGCTGTAAAGCCAACCAAGCGAGAAGGCCGATCCATTTTTTCTCGCAATTCCTGAACAATCGTTTCCACAATCGTATATTTGATCAACAAGCCACCCAAAGCTAAAGCTAGAAGAATCAAGCTTGCTGAACCAAGCATACTAACAATTCCCCCTCTTGAAAGCAATTCATTGATTTTAGGGTCTGCTGTATGGGCAACATAGCCGTTCATTAAAATATTAGCTACTTTTGACATCGTTAAATGTGGTTGATTGATGAAGGAAAGAATGATCGCAGCAGTTGAACCAACTAGTAGTGTTGGAATCGCTGGAATTTTTTTAATCGCTCCACCAAACAAGATCACTAATGGGATCAACGTCCATGGAGAGATCCAGAAACCTGCTTTCATGTTTTGGATCATGTCCGTGATCGCTTGTAGATCCGCTGTGTGACTCCCATTCCCAAGAAAAACATAAAATAACATAGCAATTAAAAATGCTGGCAAATCAGTGTAACGCATTTGAGCGATATGCTCAAATAAGTTTACTTCTCCGATCCCGGCCGCCAGGTTCGTAGTATCAGATAACGGCGAACAATTATTTCCTAAAAAAGCCCCCGAAACAACTGCTCCTGTCGTCATCGCATCACTAAAACCTAAAATATGACCGATTCCTAAAAAAGCAATACCGATCGTTGAAATCGTTGTAAATGAGCTTCCAACAGTAATCCCGACGATTGCACAAACAAGAAAAGCAGTCGGTAAGAAAAAGCGAACCGAGATCAATTGGAAACCATAAACCATGATCGTTGGAATCGTTCCAGATAAAATCCACGAAGCTACCAAAACACCAATCAACAGAAAAATCAAAATTGGGATGATCCCTGGAGTAATTCCTTTGACAATCCCATCATGAATCTCATCCCATGAGAAACCTCTAAATCGTCCGTAAAATAACAAACACATGAAAGCGATTAGTATAGGAATATGCGGAGACAATTGAAATCCAATAATCAGTATTCCTAATATCGCCAACAATATGAATAAAACTGCCATACTTTCTTTCACAGATATTTTTTTATTCATCGTATCTTCTCCTATTTTTTTTACAAAAAAAGTCCTACCTAAAAAAAGCGTTCTTTTGGTAGGACAACTGGTCATAGCATCATTTTTTTGTTTTAGCGGATAGACGATGCTAATGACGATTATTTTCTCAAATCCGCTGAACCTTATGATTAGCGTTATTTTCGCAAAGGTTCCCTGATTAAAAAGCATACATTTGGCAAACCATGCTGTAACAGACATGAGCTACTTCTGGAACACCGTTTGTTAGGAATAAGGGACTGTGACAAGATTTTTGTCATAGCCCCCTTCCCTATTTACATTTTTTACTTGCTTCTTATTTATTCTATTCTTTTAAACTCTTTTCTACTTCGCTTCCCCAAGAATCATTTTTAAAACGATTGATGATCAAAGGAATGACAAACATAACGATTGCAATAACTGCTACCAATAATGCATCCGTCAAGGTAGATGTTCCTAAAGTGGATACAACTACTGCAATGATAGAGAAAATCAACATGCAGCTAACTACCCAAGCCATTCCATTTCCTTTTTTACCAATTCGATAAGGACGTTCTAAATCTGGATGGCTTTTTCTCATTTTGATCAATGAAACAGCAATCAAAATATAGACGATACAATAAATAACAGTTGTAGCATTTGTTAATGTTAAGAATACAGCACTGACGTCATCCATTACGCCATAAAGTAAAGCGAATAATGAAATAACGATTGATTGAGTTAATACGACATTACGAGAAACACCATATTCATTTTCTTTATGGAATCCAAATTTAGGTGGTAAGAAACCTTCACGTGCTACTTGGATTATCGTTTTAGATGGTCCAGTTACCCATGCAGATAATTGAAGTAACACACCGATAAACACCATAAAGCTGAAGATGTTCCCAATAATTGTTGGTAAGCCAAGGATTTGGCAATAAATCAAGATTGGTTGCGTAATGTTTGCTAATTCCATTTTTCCATTTGGTACAACATTGGCAACTAACATTGCATTGATCACGTTCAATAAAACAAGACCAATCAACGCAATAAAGACCCCTTTAGTGTAGTTTTTCGTTGCATCTTTTAAACGAGGCATGTAAACAGAACTCATTTCGATACCAACAAAAATAAATGTGATACCTGCAAGATATTTCAATGATTCACTATGTTGTAAATCTGGGAAAGCTTTTGACCAAGAAAAATCTCCTAAGTAACCATTAGATACTAGCCCCACTTTGAATGCGGCGAATAAACCAAGGACAAACATGATAACCACTGGGATATACACACCTAACCAAACGCCGATGTTCCCACCAACTTTGGCCATATCAAATTTCAAGTTCAAAATTGTAATGATCCAATAAATAACTAAAATACAACCTAATACAAATAAATGATTATTGCCTAATTCTACGTTCCCGAATGTATTTCCTAATAATGGACCTAATGTTGATGCAACCATAACCATCCCTGGGAACATTTGAACCCAAAGCAACCAGGCAACAACAAATCCCCATTTACTTCCTAAGGCAGTTTTGACCCATAATTGTGGTCCACCTTCTTGTGGAAGCATCGTAGAAAGCTCACCAGAAACCATCGAAATAGGACCGGCAAAAAACAGTACGGCAAAAATTGAATAAAAAATCAATGTCCAACCAACGGCTGCTAAAGTCGGAATACTCCGAACTGTCGCACACAAAGCCATCGTCAGACCGACAAAGGTCCCAAGACCCATTTTACTTACTTGTGATTTACTCACTGTTGACACGCTCCTTGTTTTTTTTTGAATAAAAAAACATTGTCTTCAAAGTAATCCCAAGTCGCAAGACAAAAGCCAAGAGGTTGTTCCCCACAACTTTTTTAGTATAAAAACGATGCTTAGTGACTGGATTTTATTAGTTATTATTTGCTAAAAAAGAAAAATCTGAAATAGTCTTGTGTTCCATTCGCTGTATTTGTATTGAAGCTTTTCGATCTTTCTCTTCATTCATACAAAATACCTAAAAGAGCGCAAGCAATTTCATTACAACCTCGGCTGTTTTGAACAGATTACTTGTATCGCTTCAAAGACAACCTGTAAAACAAAAAACACCTGAGCAGATAACAGAAGTGCTGAGCTCAGAAAAACCAGCAGAAGAATCTAAAAAATAACTTTTTGTATTTTAAAGATCCTTCAACTGTATTTTTCGATTGAGCTACCACCGTTTATTCGGTTTTATAGCATACAATAAAAGTGACTTCTACTTCTTATACTCAGAATGTTTTTTATTTTATTATTTTTCTTCGCTTGCTAGTAATTGATTTGCGTAGATTTTTTCTAATTTTTCTTGAAGAGCTGCTTTGATTTTTCCAGCATATTCTTCGAAGTTTTCTGCTTTATTCATGTATGGTGTCATTACACTTGCACGTAAAACAGTTACTTTTCCTGCACGGTTCCATTCTTCATCTGAGAAACCTAATTGGTTCACAAATTGTAATGGGCTGTTGCCATAATCTGGAATAGCAAAGTCAGTGTGTGATGTCAAGAATTCATTACCATAGATGCTACCTTTAACGTATGAAGAGTAGTCATAAACGTCATGATTCAATTTGTTCATTGCAACTAGATCGTCGTTGCCTTTTTCTTTAAATACATAGTCAACCATATTGAAATCTGGGTAAGTTAATGGATGTACTTCGATTTCTTTATCGCCAACTTTAAATGATAAATCTTGTAAGAAGTTATAGAAACGATGTGCTCCTTCAATTGAAGCTCCCATCAATTTACCATAACCAGTTACATTAAGTGGTAAGACATGATGTGCAGCCCAAACACTAGCAGCAGTTGCTCCTGCTTTTGAACCTTCTAAAATGTATGCACCAAGTAATGCTGGGATATCTGCGCCTTTTTCAAACACGTAAGTAGCAAAGTAAGAAATAACGTCGCGCATACGTACGTCTTTGATGACGATCCCACCAGCTGAGTAAGGAACATAACCCATTTTATGTGGATCAATTGTTACAGATTCTGCTTCTTCAATTGCTTTGAAGGCACGGTGTACATCTTCTAAGATATAATCTTTGTTTTCTGTAAATACATGATGTTTTGCATGAACATCTTTTAATTCTTCAAATGGAATAAAGTTATTTTCTTCGTCTAAGAAAATGGAACGACCATAACCGCCGTAAGCAGCATCAACATGCAAGTAGAAGTAAATACCATCTTTTTCTAATACTCGACGTAATGCAACAATTTTATCGATACCGTCAATGGCTCCTTCTTCTGTCGAACCAACAACACCGACTACACCCAAGATTGGTGTTTTTTCAGCTGCTAGTTGACGAACGATTTTTTCAAGTTCGTTGATATCCATTCGATAGTTGTGATCAACTGGTACAGGGATTACTTGATCTAACCCGATACCGATGATATCAGCTGCTTTTAGCCATGAGTAATGTTTCGTTTGTGGTACTAACCATTTTCCTAATTGTTGTAAATGTTTTCCGCTACGTGCAGAATGTGCTTTGATGTCATCAATTTTTTCTGGAACACTATCTAACAAGTCCATGATTTCTTTTGTAGACATGTTCATCAATTCCCAGTCACTTTTTCCTGAGACTAATTCAGGTGCAACTTCTTTCATTGCAAGTGGAAGTGATTTGATGTTACGTGCATACCAAAGACCTTCTAAGTTAGCTAAAGAACCATCAGCAACGATGTGTCCCCAGCCATCTTTATAGCCCATTAATTTCGCAAACTCTAGTCCTACTTCTTCTTCCATTTGACTTGTTGCTGGAGAAGATTCGTAAGCAACGTTGTTACCATTCCATAGCATTGCGAAATTATATGCTAGTAAAGATGGCATTAATGTTTCAGAGTTCATATGACCCCAATAACGTCCAGCTGTATGCCATGGTACTGAGTGAGTACGCATACGAGCTGAGATTTCAGATAAAACATCTTTTGTTTTATTGACTGTGTGCTCAAAACTTGCACTACTTTGTTCTTCTGGTGTAATAACTGGCATGTCTTGTGGCATGTAGTTTTGTCGCCAGCCTAAATGTTCATCTACTAAATCGTTCAACAAATCTTTATAGAGTTGGCCGTTCTCCGCTTTGTCTCCGATAAATAGTGCATTTAGGTTTAATTCATTTGACAATGATTCCATGTGAAACCCTCCTAAAAAATATTTAAATTTTGTCGAGCCCTACATTACACCTGTTTTTTATTTCTGTAAACTAAATCACAAGTGGTTTTTTAATCATTTTATAATAATTATCAATTGTGCAAATTGTTTACACATTTAAAAAAATTAAAAAAAACGAGGGAATTTACAAAAGTAAATTCCCTCGTAAAGATTGTATTAACGAGATCCCACGTCACCCTTTTAGGTTGGGTTTCAAAATTGGAATCTTGTAATAGAGTTGACCATTTTCAAGCCAAAAAATTACTAAATTCTAATCAACTACTTTGGCCAAAAAGTAATTTTTCTTACCCTTTCGAATAACCACAAACTTACCATCAAATTCCTTCGATGGATCTATGACAAAATTTAAATCGGTAACACGGTCACCGTTAATACTTATAGCTCCGTTTGAAACATCTTCACGCGCTTGGCGTTTTGATGGTTCAATTTTTGTGGAAACCAATAATTCCACGATATTTTCAGGTTTACTTGAAATTTCAACGTTTGGCATTTTACCAAATCCTTGAGCAATCTCAGCTGCATTTAATTCTTTGATGTTTCCAGAGAACAATGCTTCTGTTATTTTTTGCGCTTCTTTCAAGTCTTCTTCACTATGAACGAATCTCGTCACTTCTTCTGCTAAACGTCGTTGTGCTTCACGTTTTTCAGGTTCAGTTTCAACTTTTTTCGCCAAATCTTCAATTTCTTCTTGTGATAAGAAAGTAAAGAATTTCAAGTATTTCACAACATCTCGGTCATCTTGGTTCAACCAGAATTGGTAGAACTCAAATGGTGATGTTTTCTCAGGATCTAACCAGATAGCGCCACCGGCAGTTTTACCAAATTTTGTCCCATCCGCTTTTAACATCAATGGGATCGTTAAACCGAATGCTTCTGCTTCTGGTCCTTCTAATTTACGGATTAAGTCTAATCCAGCTGTGATGTTCCCCCATTGATCAGCACCACCGATTTGTAGTTGAACATCATATGTTTTGTGTAAGTGTAAAAAGTCAATTGATTGCAAGATTTGGTAAGTAAATTCTGTAAATGAGATACCGACTTCCAAACGACTTGCTACGATATCTTTCGCTAACATCGTGTTAATATTGAAGTTTTTACCGTAATCACGTAAAAATTCAAGTAATGAGATTTTTGATAACCAATCATAGTTATTCACAAACGTGATGTTTGCATCTTTCCCAAATAATTTTCTCATTTGGTTAGATAAAGCATCGACATTATGTTGGACTTGTTCCATTGTTTGTAAGACACGTTCTGTCTTACGACCACTTGGGTCTCCAATTGTACCTGTTCCGCCACCGATCAGAATGTATGGATGATGTCCTGCCAATTGAAATCTTTTCATCATCATAAATGGAATCAAATGTCCGATGTGCATAGAATCCCCAGTTGGGTCAACTCCGCAATATAGTGAAATACTCTTTTCGTCAACAAGTTCACGAAGTCTTTCTTCATTCGTTTGTTGGTTAATGGCATCACGCCAAGTTAATTCGTCGATAATATTCATGTTAAATCCCTCCGTATCATTTTATTGTGAAAGCAGGAACCTGCTATCATTCATACTAATTAAAATCAATAAAAAAATCCCTTGGTTAATTAACCAAGGGACGAAATCTCGCGGTACCACCCATTTTATATGTTTCATTCAAAACATATCACTCAAACATTTAACGCTGTCACGTGACAAATCAATGCCAAAGGCTCCTAAAATGTAATTCGTCTTAAAGCTTGTACTAGTTCTCAGCAACCACTAGCTCTCTGAAACATTGGCTTTAATAACTACTGCGTTTTGATCATTGCCTGTTATCAAGTTAATATGTGTCTATCATAGAACGCTATTTTTTCTTTGTCAATAAAAAAGATAAAAATTTCTTTCTATACTTCTTCAGCAATGGAATAAAACAGTAAAATCCGAACATTCTTTTTTTTAAATCATTTGCATCCAATTACCTAAAATACCTCATTGATCCCTTTATTTCATCCGTTTTTTCTAAGATGAATGATCCATTCAATGGCGCTCATTTGACCATCAAATGAAAATTTTAAAAATTTTCGAAGCTTAAGAAAATTTTATAAACTAGTATTTATCAACGACAAATTTACTTCTTTTATTTTATTATTTTAACGTTTTCGATCATCTAAGCGATCCAATACCTCTTTCTCTCACCCTAATTAATGTTATTATTTCCCATTCAATCGAAGGTATAAAGGCATCAATTCCTGCATACCATCTAAAATCAACTTTTCAGCATCTTTTAATTCATTCGGATAAAAATAAAGCTTACCAAGTTGGAAGGTTTTATGCTCCATTGCTTTTTTTAATTCGATTTGTTTTTGCTTATCCGTCAAATAGGTGGCTAACGGCAGGTGATCCACCAGTTCATGTTCTGGTTGCGGCCAAATATAATACTCTTCAACTGGGATGTGCTTACTCCATTCCTTTAAAACCGTTAGTAGATGATTGAAGGACGAAATACTTCCTTGGCGTTCTTCACTTTTATAATGTTGAAACATCAAATAGATTTGAAATTGTTTTTTATTTAGCAAAGTAGCTAAACAAGCATTTTCCTGTTGGCGTCCTTCACTACGGTACGCACACCAAAAATGGCTTCTGAGATTCCAACCATTCGTCCAACTTTCGATTTTTGGTTTCCTCATCTGCCATTGCAAGGGTGTTGCTTTCGCCACTTGTTCATTCATTTTTTTCCACTTTTGCCAGTGTGTTTGATACCTCACCTTAAGCTGTGCTAATTCTTCAGTAGTATATCTTTCTTTTAACTGCTTAAAGGTAAACATCGAACGATCAAACAATTCATAATCACTAGTTAATAAATCCATTCCGCCACTTCTTTCTTAACGATTTCCCTATCCTACATTGTAAAGACTATCAATGAGAGAAACAACAAAAATAGCAAGAAAAGAGTGAGCATGGAATTATTTCGGTGAAAATACTCGATAATCATCTTCCTTTATCATTTAGATCATGTTTTGCTTGTGTAATTGGTTGTCTATTAACTGGATTCTGCTTTGTTGTCTCATTTTTCTGTACTTTGTCTTTTAATTGAGCTTTTTGTGGCTGTCCATTCCCTTGTTCTGATTCCATATGCTTTTCCAGAGAGGCGATCAGCTTATTCTGATATTCATGTAACTCCGCATTTAGTACTTGTGGGCGATGATTCTTGATATTTTCAAATCTCTGCTGTGTCTCTAAGAAATTTTTTTCGGTCGTATAAATTGAGCGAGCAAGTTCGCCTAATAGCGGTGCCACGTACGGAAATAGACTGGCTGATACTTTATTATTTAAATCTATAAAACCTTTCTTCACCATACTAAATTGTTCATTCATATTCAAATCAGAATATTCTTTCGTTATTTTATTTATCCATTTCTTCTTTATCTTTTTACTATCAACCTCCCCACTCAAACTATAGCCTTTCCCATAAAGTGATGATAGATCAGACTCCAGTTTACCTTTTATAAGCTTTTGTTCATTTTCCAATGAACGCTTCTCTTTTTCCAAAGCTCCTATTTCACCTGTAAAATAACTTAAAAATCTTCTAAACGGTGAAGCTTTGATCTTATCGATTTCATCAGTCTTCTCCTTGATTAGTACTGGTATTGCATTTAACCGATTCAATTTGTTATCCATGTTGTTTTTTTCACTAGTGTAGCTAGTCAATTCTACGCCTATCTCTTCTTCCAACGACTGAATTTTTATTTTCATGTCGTCTTCATCACGCTCTAACTTATTTTGCATACTAATTACTGAACTCATGTCTTTATTTAGTTCAAAACACTTTTGTACTTCTTTTTTAGGAACAACTAATGATTCCTTATATGAACCAAAAGAATATTCGCTCATTAGACGTAGATCTGATTTTTCGTGTTTTTTCAACAGTTTTTGTTTGTTTTGTTCAATTGACGCAATTTTAGCTTGGTCGTTAGTGACATACGCTGCTATACATTCCTTTTTATATTTCTTAAATTTGTCTTCCTGTTCCATTTCTAAACTAGATACTGCCGCATTTTTATTTTTGTTATTTAAATCCCCCATATCTGCTTATCTCCTTTATTACTTTAGTGTGTTAAGAATAACACGCGCGACAACTGTTATTTCTCCGACATTTTCTCAGTTTGGAAATTTTTGTTTTAAAATTGTTTATCCTTTGTTTTTTTGATTTGAAAGCATATTCTCATAAGTGTTCTGGAATAGAAAAAAACTGACTTTTGTTCCCATTTTTACTGGTTAAAAAGTCAGCTATATAAATATTTTGTTATTTATGATTCTATATTAGTTAATAAAGTTTCAAAGAAAATAGCACTAGAAGCTGCTCCGGGATCGATATGGCCAATGGCTCTTTCCCCTAGATAAGAGGCACGTCCTTTTTTGGCTACTAAATCTTTTGTATGTTCCTTCGCTTCTTCAATCACTTCTTCTGTTAATCGATTATTCTTCAAGGCTTCAGTAACAGGTAACCAGACATCTAGCATCGTTTTCTCTTCTGCTTCTGCTTTCCCCCTAGCTTGAATCCCATTTTTTCCTTCTTCAATGATTTTCCCTAATTGTTCTTGTGATGTAATCACATCAATGTCTTTTGTAGCCTTCATTATATTCATAAAGGCAGAACCATATAATGGTCCAGAAGCACCTCCAACTTTTGAGATCATTGCCATCGAAAGAACCTTGAACGTGTCACTGATCGTTTTCGGTTGTTCTTTTTGAAACGCTTCTTGATAAGCCGTCATCCCTCGCCCCATATTATTGCCATGATCGCCATCACCGATCGGCGTGTCGAGCTCACTCAGATAACTTTTATTTTCATCGATTTTCTCTGTAAAATCCGTTAACCACGCTTGAATTTCTTTGACCGTTAGTTCCATTATTCTCCCACCTTCTACCACGAAATTGTGTGAACTTCACTTTCCAATGCTTCCTGCCATTTCTTAGTTGTTAGGTCAATCATCGTCAGAGATAATCCTTGCATGTCTAAAGAAGTCATAAAATCACCGACTTTATGAAATGTCACTTTGACTGATTCTTGATCGAGTAATGATTGGACATCATTCATAAAAACAAAGAGTTCCATCAATGGCGTGCCACCCATCCCATTAACTAGCACTCCAACTTCTTTTGGTTTCTCTGGGTAGTCAGCTAAAATTTTTGTTACTAATTCTTCAGCTAATACTTTAGCAGGTTGCAACTTTTCTCTACGATAACCAGGCTCGCCATGGATCCCTACTCCGTATTCGATCTCATCTTCGGCTAATTCAAATCCTGGCTTTCCTACTTCAGGAACCGTGGCCGCACGCAATGCCACACCAATCGTCTTGATCGCTGGAACTAGTCTATCTCCTAGTTCCTTCAATTCTTGCAAGGATGCACCTTTCCTAGCGGCATCCCCTAAGATTTTATGCACAAGAACTGTTCCAGCTACTCCACGTTTGCCAGCAGTATATGTGCTATTTTCCACCGCAATGTCATCATCCACTACAACACTTTCTACTTCAATCCCTTCCATAGCCGCCATTTCTTTAGCCATGTCAAAATTGAGTACATCTCCTGTATAATTCTTGATGATCAATAAAACGCCTTTTCCTTGATCCGCTTCTTTGATAGCTATATGAATCTGATCAGGTGTCGGCGAAGTAAAAACATCTCCTAAAACTGCAGCACTCAACATCCCAGCACCAACAAAACCTGCATGCGCTGGTTCATGACCACTTCCTCCCCCAGAAACCAAGCCAACTTGTTCTACTTGATCATTTTTTGCTACTACTCGAGAATCAGCTACTTGGTGAATCATTTCTGGATAACTTATCACTAAACCAGACAACATTTCTTCTACGATCGTACTAGGATTATTCATGATTTTTTTCATTTCACGTCCACCCTTTCTTTCCCGCATTCTGTGCTTCCGTTAGTATTTGTTGAGGATCATCCGTGATACCTGCTGTGATCGCTCCAGCAAAAGCCCCTTCAACAAGTGGCGCATCCACAAGGTAGTATTTCTTTTGTTGGTCTTCATCCAACATTTCCTTGGCCATTTCAGCGTTCAAAACCGCACTCCCGATATCCGCAAACACAAAATACATGGCGGAATCAGCTGATTGGTTGATCGCATCGATGATTTTCATCGGATCAGAACCAATTCTTCCCTCTACTCCTCCTAAGGAAAAAAGTAACACATCTTCTGATTGTTGCATCTGTTCAATCATTTCTTTGAGTCCATCCGTTAACTGTTGACTATGGGAGACAAGTAAGATACTTTTTTTCATGCCATTTCTCCTTCTTCCTTTTGTGGTCACACCAAGTTTGCGCTTTCATTCTTTTGATCATCAACTACATTCTTTTGCATAGTTCCAGTATATAATAGAATGTCCATTTTTTGGAAATGATGCGCTGTAATTGACTAGCTAATTCCAATTGCGACTTAAGAAATAAATTTTGATATACTATTTTTAAAGAAAGGAGTGATCAAATGATCATTACAACAACAAACAACGTGGAAAATAAAGAAGTAACAGCATATAAAGGCATTGTTTTTGGTGAAGTCATTACTGGAATCAACGTATTAAAAGATATCCGGGCAGGATTTCGCAATGTTTTTGGCGGACGTTCAAAAAGCTACGAGGATGAATTGCTTGCTGCACGTGAAGAGGCCTTAGCAGAAATGCAAGAGCGTGCTCGATCATTAGGTGCAGATGCAGTCATTGGGATGAAAATGGATTATGAAGTATTGGGGAGCGATAACGGAATGCTAATGGTCACCTGTAGTGGGACAGCGGTGACAATAAACTAGTTCAGACATGAGGTTGTGAAAAGAGTGTCTTGACCTGAGCGCTCACCAAGTAAAAACTGCGACGAGTAATCGCAGGAGCATTAAGGATGAAAATCTCGAAACAGCTCATCATGTTTTGAGATTTTTTGACTTATCGCCGAAGGTCAGCTCTTTGAACACCGTGAATCAGAGGTCGTGAAAACATCGGGTAGCTCTGATGACAATAAGAAAGAATTTTTTGAAACAGCTTCTCATGTTTTGAAAAATTCAGGCTTATTTCAAGGAGCTGATGTTTGAACACCGTTTAGCAAGAGGCTGTGAAAGAAGCGTTCAGCTCCGAGCGAATAAGAGAGGATTTTTTAAAATAGCTCCTCATATTTTAGAAAATCCTCTCTTATTGTTGAGGAGTTGCTTCTTGAACACCGTTTATTCGTTTTTAGAGATACTAGAAGAGACTGAGATAGAACTCTCACTTAAAAAATATACCGAACCTGTTCTACCAATACACCGATTCAAAAAACAGATTGATATAAAATAAGGTGTTTCCTAAAAAATATACGTAAAAACGTTAAATTTTAGGGAACACCTATGCTCTTTTTCCCTAAATTTAATTGATTATCCAAGTAAGATACTGCTATCTAATTATTTATGTACGTTGCTCTTTTCATCAATGGATTATTTTCTATTCTACTATCTATGATTGCTGGCATTTCACCATCCGATTATCCTCTTGAAGTTCGATTCGTTTTATTGCTATTTTGCATTTGATCTTGTTTATCACCTCGGTTGCTGAGCTTTTCTACCCGCTGTTGAGCATTCTCTTTTAGTTGGTTTATCTCTTGCTTTCTCACTAGAAGCTCTTCTTTAAATTTTTCATGTTTTCCTTTCCAACCTTGTACATTTCTTTCTAAGTCCTCAACCTTTTGCTCCATGACGTTTAATTTCCCACTAATTTTTTCAAGTTGTTCTCTTCTGTGTTTACTAACATCTCGTAGTCCCTTTGTCTTATCTTCAACAACGTCATAAATTGAGAAGAGCTGTGCTTTTAATTTTTTTTGCGCCTTCAATTCTTCACGACTATATTCCTTATCTGTTGCTTTAATTGGGTGTCTTAGCATCGTTGCTAACTTTTCCTCTTCTTTTTCATGAATATGAGCTGCTTTTTTATAATTTTCTCCGTGAGGATAGGTAGCGTGACTATCCATTGTTTTATAGGCGTTCTCTACTATTTTTTTTGCTTATCAATCACTGCTTTTGTAAATCCTCTACCTTCTGCTATTTCTGTCATTAGATCCCCTTCTCTTATTTGATTAATAATCTGAATGTAACACAAATGTAGAGTTTTTTTAGCCAAAAATTTCTAAATAACAGATTTTTTGTTCTATGCTAATGATATTTATTCCTAGCGACTTTCTTTATTGATGAGAATCGCTGAACCAATAACTGTTTTTTATCTTTATCTCCTCATCATTAACTACAAATATTATTTTTTCCTTCATAAAAAATATCATTCATTTGTTTTTTTGGAACAATCTTCGATGTTGAATATTTAGAATATTATTTAGCAAGTAAAAAGGATGTGATTTTTCGCCCCATCAAGCAAAAAATCACATCCATATCATGTTAGAACATCTTTTTCATTCACTTTTCCAACGATCCTTTTCAAAAACTATCTTTTAGAACAAGGATATTCGCTGAATCAGCATGAGCTTCATTCACTTTTACTTCGCCAAACGGTAGATAGCATCTGCATAAATGGCAGTTGCTCTGAAAAGGTCATCCAGACTCATAAATTCGTTGGCTTGGTGCATTGTATCTGTATAGCCTGGGAACATTGCGCCGTAAGCTACACCACGTTTCAATAGACGGCCATAGGTTCCGCCGCCAATGATTTGTTCATAGCCTTTTTCGCCTGTATGGTCTTCATAAACTTGCAATAAAGTTGCTACCAATGGATCTTCCATTGGTACATAGTGAGGTTCCATGACACGTGTGCCACGAGTAACTGTTGCTCCTTCTGCTTTCATCGTTGTTGCAATGTCATTTTCTAAGCCATCAACGGTAACCCCTTTTGGAAAACGGAAGTTCATGTTGATATAGTTATCTTCTTCTGACCCATTTTCTTTAAAGGCAAACAATCCAGCGTTCATGGTCAATTTACCCATTTTTTCGTCTTCATGGGCAACTCCTAATTTTTCTCCATAAAAATCTTCATGGACATAGGCTGCTGCTACATGGATGAATTGTTTAGCAGAACCGATAAATTCATAATCGTCTAAGAATAATGCTAAGAATGAACCGGCATTGATCCCTGATTGAGGACTTGCACCATGTGCGCCCTTTCCGATCAATTCGATTTTCACATAGGTATTATCCGCTTCGATCGAACCACTTACTGGGTTTGCTTCAACAAAACGATAAAAAGCTTCTTCCATTTGGATCGCAGCTTCCGCACTTGGTACTTCAAGAGTCGCTGTTGCTGTTCCAGGCACCATGTTTTCACGTAAACCTGAAGTAAATGTCTTCAAGACATAATCTCCTGCGTTGTCTCCTTGGAAACGTAGTGCGAAAGAAACATTTCCTTTCTCACCATTGATGATTGGAAATTCTGCATCTGGAGAAAAGCCAAAGTCAGGTTCTTCTTCATGTTCAAAGTAGTAAGCCATGTCTGCCCAACCACTTTCTTCATCACTACCAACTACAAAACGAACTTTTTTGGATAATTCCAAGTCAAGATCTTTGATGATCTTCATGGCATAGTAGGCAGCCATGCTTGGTCCTTTATCATCACTAGAACCACGAGCAAAGATTTTCCCATCTTTGATTACTGGTTCATAAGGATCTGTATCCCAACCATCCCCTGCTGGTACTACGTCCATATGACCAAAAATACCTAAAGTTTCATCGCCTTCACCAAGATCAATATGTCCTGCATAGTTATCAACATTTTTTACGACAAACCCATCACGTTCGCCATAAGCCAACATATGTTTTAGCGCATCTCGAGGTCCAGGTCCAAAAGGTGCATCAGGAGTTACTTTTGAATCATCCCGTTCACTGTTCACACGTAAAAGATTTTTTAAATCTTCAAGTAGTTCTTCTTTACGTGCTTCTACTTCTTTTTGCCAATCGATTGTCATAAAATCAATCCTCCACTCATTAAGTCTACCTGTCCATCATACCATAAATCCTGCCAAAAAAACGTGCAAAA
Source organism: Enterococcus sp. C53 (assembly GCF_040887425.1). Classification (NCBI taxonomy): domain Bacteria; kingdom Bacillati; phylum Bacillota; class Bacilli; order Lactobacillales; family Enterococcaceae; genus Enterococcus; species Enterococcus sp. C53. The sequence goes on along the minus strand of NZ_JBFOFT010000003.1, from coordinate 279,918 downwards.
AAATTTGTGGTTCCTTAGCCAAACGGTATTTTATTTAAAAATACTCAGTTATAATACAAGAAAGGAGGCGGAAAAATTGTTAATAGATAGCGATTTATTACAAAAAGTAATTCAACCACGCCCAGAAAAGTCACATAAAGGAACTTTCGGTCGTACTGTCTTGATTGGCGGTAACCATCAATTTGGTGGTGCGATCATCATGAGTGCACTAGCGGCTGTACACAGTGGCGCAGGATTAACGACTGTTGCTACGGACCAGTGGAATCAAGCACCACTTCACACGCATTTACCTGAAGCCATGTGCATCGACTGGCAAGAAAAAGAACAACTGTTAGCAGTGATGGACACGGCAGACGTTCTATTGATTGGTCCAGGATTAGGGGACTCCTCATTGAGTTTAGAATTATTAGCATTCACTTTAGCACATCAAAAAAGCCATCAGTGGTTAGTGATGGACGGTTCAGCATTAACATTATTCGCTAAAGAAAATCTAACCCTCCATTTTCCCGAGCAAACCGTCATGACTCCTCATCAAATGGAATGGCAAAGAGTAAGCTCACTTAAGATCGAGGAACAAACACCTGAGAACAACCGCAAGCAGCAAGCCAAATTAGGCGCAACGATTGTTTTAAAAAGTCATCGAACCACGATCTACGGGCAACAAGAATGTTATCAAAATACTACTGGCTCTGCCGCAATGGCCACTGGAGGTACTGGTGATACATTAGCTGGTATGATCACTGGATTCTTGGCACAATTTCCTAAAAACGATGAAACAATCGCAGCAGCTGTCTACCTGCATAGTTTTATTGGGGATCAACTGGCAAAAAAACAATATGTTGTTTTACCGACACAAATCAGTCAAGCAATCCCTCAATGGATGCACTATTTTAGTCAGAAAAAAGATGGAAACAAGGAGTTCTAATGATGGAAAAATTTACTGGATACATGCGTGAGCCGTTTTACTATGAAACCGATCAAATGGGGATCATCCACCACAGCAACTATATCCGTTGGATGGAAGAATCTCGTGTTGCTTTATTGGATCATTTAGGTTTCAGCTATACAAAAATTGAAAAACTAGGAGTGATCATCCCTGTTTTAGAAGTCACTTGCCAGTACAAAGAAATGATTCGTTATGGTGAAACTGTTCGTATTTTGCCTAAAATCGAACAATATAGTGGTACAAGATTAAATTTTAGTTATGAAATCTACGGTTTAGATGACGGAAAATTACGAACAACTGGCTCTAGCAAACATTGTTTTTTACTCGCTGACAATCAGAAGTTAACCAAACTTGAACGGGTAAATCCTGCATTAGATCGCTTATTCCACGAGTATGCACAGTTGGATAGCTAAAGAATAGTATTTAACTCTTGTATTTTTTAGGATTTCCATTACGGATTTTCTTAAAAAAAATCAAAAAAGCTGCCTTTTTTCTTGTGTTGGCTTGATTCATCCGTATAATAAAATAAAAAGCAGGTGATCATCATGTATGTTGTGAAAGTATTGCACGGTTACATTGATAAAACAGGCTGCCGCACTAGAGAAAAAAATCCAGATAACTTATTGATTTTCAAAGAAAAAAAAGCATCAGAAGCTTTTGCTAAATCGATCGGAGGGCGTGTCAAACAACTGCACGAAGTACGCCCTGATTGAAATAAAACCTCAATCATTAGTTAGTCAACATGATTGAGGTTTTTGCTTGTCCAAAAAATTTCTTTAAAAAACGAGCTTACCAAAAAGAGTGATCCTTTTGGTAGGCTCGTTTTTCTTACTATTTTCTCTCTTCTATCTTGAGAGGGTTAGTTTGTCACCAGTTAATTGAATATTAACAGCATCTACTATTTTTCCTTCTTTTGACAAAACAGCAATATTTATGCCCGTTTTATTTCTTGCAACATTTATATCGCCCACTTTTATCGCAGCAAACTGTTGGTCAGCATACGGTGTAAAACTTGAAGAAACTGAGATCTCTTTCCCATTGATTTCTTGGCTAACAGAATTATAGTTCTTTGTCTGTGAAAATTCAGGATTTTTTCCTAACAGACGGATACCCGAAAAATTCCAAGAACTTTCTGAATCCCCATTTTTAAACTCAGGGAACAGCTTACGGATCTCTTCAGCTAACTGTTGGTTCATTTGTGTCTTGTCTCCTGCACCTGCCATCACAATCAAATGATCAGTTTGACTTAATGCTTCAAAATAGGCGTTAGCATTCCAAATACTCATCCATTTTGGATCTCCCTGTTGATAGATTGTTTCCCAAGCCTCTTTTGGTACTGAATGAATGGACTCTAAACCAAAATATTTTGCATTCGCTCGATTGACTTGTTTCGTTATATCCGTTTTTACGTGGGATAGTCCTCCCGAGTAAGCAGTATGATCAGTTTGATTATAAATCGTAAAGTTGGCAATCACCGGATTCAAATTCCCTTGTTTTTTTTGCTCTCTGACGTAATGGTATTGTTGATTGATCTCTCTATAAGAAAGTGCTATGTCATTGACTCCTAAAGCAAAAGTAAATAGAAATTGGGTAATCAATACGCCACTAATCACCCCATAAAACGCTCCCTGGGTAGATTTCAACACTTTATCTGGCCATTCAAACGCCATCGCCATAATGATAAATAAAACACCACCAAAAAATGATCTTCCCCAATCAAGTCCAGCTGGTGAAAGAGATAATACATAGATCGTGGCTATCCCTGCAAAGAGATAGATATAGGATAGTCTCAACCATTCTTTGTGTTTACTAAAGAAAATTCCCAACACGATCAGAACCGCCATCAACACAAAAAGAGCTAAACTATTTTCATATAGCGTTTTTGTGATTGAAAAAACACCTGAATACAATTTCCGAGGTAAGGACCACTGGCTACGAGCAAAATAAGTAGCTCGAACAGCATTTCCAGGGGCTGTTACCATCATGAATAAACCAAAAATTGCTCCTAACAATCCTGTGAACATCCATGGTCGTAAAGGCTTTTTCTTTTGATAATAAAAATAGAGGTAGCCAAGAACGATCAAGATCATCCCACCAGAAGTGTTTTCATTACACCAACCAGCTAGGATTCCTAAAAGTGAGTAGCAATATACTATTTACTATAGGATTGAATGATAATTCCTGCTCTTTCTCATAATAGCGATGGTAAAGAAAGAGGAAACTGACAACGATGATGCCTCCCCATAAATAATTAGCAGCACCAGTTTCCCACAAAATCGTTTGACCGAAAGCTGGGACAAATAACCATAAAAATACATTAATTAAAAAATATTTGAAGGAATAAAACGTAGTATTATCTTTTGTGGTCATTTTATAAATCAATAATGTCAGTAAAACATAGATCAGTGGATTGACCAAATTAAATACTGTTTTAGGCATCAACAAAAATAAACGTGCAATGATATGGACAACAGATCTTCCCGTCCAAGTCATATATTGTGTGTATTCATCATGTAAAATAGACGAAAAACTACTTGTTTTATACATATACTCAATATCATCCGCAATTAACGGTGTCAAAAAATTTAAAACAACCATGATAACATAGGCAGAAATAAGAACTAAAATTTTTTTATTATTGCGGATAGTCTCTTTTATTTGTTTCACTTCGCTCCTACTTTCTTCTTAAATTTTGCTATAAAAAGGGTTCCTGTGATTCACAAAGAAAATTATAGCATTTTTTGATTCAACTTACATTCTTACTTTTGTATTCGACTGCCACATAGATCAAATAAGGAAAAAACCATCAGTAATCATGAATGCGTGTTATGTACGAATAATCAAAGGACTAACCCTATTCTCCGACCCTGAAAAAGGGAGATAAAGACAAAGCACCTGACCTGTTCGTTATTCGAAATAAGACAGCATAAGCAAGATTATCGTAATAGCAAGAGGCTGTGAAAGAAGCGTTCAGCTCCGAGCGAATAAGAGAGGATTTTTTAAAATAGCTCCTCATATTTTAGAAAATCATCGATTATTGTTGAGGAGTTGTTTCTTGAACGCCGTGAATCAGAGGTCGTGAAAACATCGGGTAGCTCTGATGACAATAAGAAAGAATTTTTTGAAACAGCTTCTCATGTTTTGAAAAATTCAGGCTTATTTCAAGGAGCTGATGTTTGAACACCTTTTAGCAAAAGGCTGTGAAAGAAACGACTAACTCCGAGCAAATAAGAGAGGATTTTTTAAATAGCTCCTCATATTTTAGAAAACCATCGATTATTGTTGAGGAGTTGCTTTTTAAACGCCGTTTATTCACTTTTAGAGACACCCGAAGAGACTGAGGGGAGTTTTGGACTCCGAGGAAAATAAGAAAATACTTTTCGAAACACTTTCTCATGTTTTGAAACATTAAGGTTTATTTCAATTAGCCTATGTTTAAACACCTTCTAGGGCAAGAAATCGTGAAAGAAGCTTTTCTTCTTTCTGTTCAAATTATTCTAAGATTTCTCTTCACCAACATCATTTTTCATAGCGCACAAATTTTTAGAACATAAATAAATCCCTTATGCTAAGAGCACAAGGGATAAAAAATCTTTTACACTTCATTCGTGTAAGGGTCCCATCAAAATTAAATTGATGCACCGAAAAATAGTATTATTTGTATACGGTTAATTCTTATTTACAAATTAATTGTATTTTCTAAATTCTTTTTTGTCAAGCCACTTATAAACCTTGACTTCTTCTATTAATTAATAATTTTCCCCATATTAACTATCTCTTTAGAAAGAATAAAACAAACAAAGGTTTCTATAAAATCCATCATAAAAGCGCATTTATTTCTATACTTAAATGTGAATAAATTATCAATCTACGGTTTAGTCAGAACTCTTTATCCTATGCCATAAAAAGGAGATCTTTTATGATATAAATTAAACAATACAAAAAGCAGATAACACAATCAATTACATGTTTGATTACTATGTAGGCACTAGTCCTATAACTAGTAAGAAAATTAGAACCGAGTATAAAAAGAAGACTAGTAAAGACCTAACATTTATTACTATTCATAGTTTTAGGCATACGTATGTAAGCCTACTTTAGTTATCAGAAAGAAATCTAAAAAAAGTACAGGAATATTTCATTCTAATGTGAAAACTACACTAAATGGATACACGCATTTAAATGATAAGTACAGTGATCAAACCGCTGATAAGCTAATGGAGTTTATGAGTTTAGATTAAATTTTAAATAACAAAAAAACCCACTAATTAAAGTGGGCTTGTGGGTATTGAATACCCTTTATTTAGCTAAAGCATCTTTAGCTTGGTCAGCTAATGCAGTAAATGCTGTTGCATCGTTTACTGCCAAGTCAGCTAACATTTTGCGGTTGATGTCGATTTCAGCTAATTTCAAGCCGTGCATCAATTTTGAGTAGCTTAAGCCATTCATACGAGCCGCTGCGTTGATACGAGCAATCCACAATTTACGGAAGTCGCGTTTCTTTTGACGACGATCGCGATATGCGTAGTTGTATGAATTCATTACTTGTTCTTTTGCTGTTTTAAATAAAGTGTGTTTTGAACCGTAGTAACCTTTTGCTAATTTTAGCATTCTTTTACGACGTTTACGAGTGACTGTTCCACCTTTAACACGTGCCATGTTTAATTCCTCCTAATAAAAATAAATCTTCAAATTTCGATCTTTTTGTTTTTTTTATTTCATTTTTGCTAGTTGTTGGCGAATACGTTTGAAGTCGCCACTAGAAACCATGCTTGCTTTACGCAATTGACGGCGTTGTTTTTTAGTTTTACCGTGGAAACGGTGACTTGTAAACGCGCGGAAACGTTTTAATCCGCCTTTACCAGTACGTTTGAAACGTTTTGCTGATCCGCGGTGTGTTTTTTGTTTTGGCATGACTATATTTCCTCCTCAAAATCTTTCGTTATCCGACTATCGACTGTCCAACAGTCAGTGAGTCATTCAAATTACTTACTGTCGTTTTTCGGTGCCAGCGTCAAGAACATGCTGCGTCCGTCCATTTTCGCTTTTTGCTCAACTGTCGCAATATCAGCAGTTTCTTCAGCTAAGCGATCCAAGACTTTTTGACCAATTTCTTTGTGGGTAATGGCACGGCCTTTGAAGCGGATAGAAGCTTTCACTTTATCGCCCTTCTCTAAGAACTTACGTGCATTACGAAGTTTTGTATTGAAGTCATTCACGTCAATTGTTGGACTTAAACGAACTTCTTTAACATTGATCACTTTTTGTTTTTTACGCGCCTCGCGGTCTTTCTTTTGTTGCTCGAAACGGTATTTTCCGTAGTCCATGATTCGCGCAACTGGTGGCTTCGCACTTGGGGCAACTAACACAAGATCTAAATTTGCTTGTTCTGCAATTTTCAATGCTTCTGCTTTTGTCTTAACTCCTAATTGCTCACCATCTGAACCGATCAATCGTAACTCACGTGCACGAATGCCGTCGTTAACCATCATATCCTTTGCTATGGTCATTCACCTCCAAATATTATGAGAGAAAGAAAAGCGTACCGAATATTCGGCAATAAAAAAACGAGTTCTCTTCCAGAACCCGCACGTACTTCACCTAATTCAATAGATGAAAACTATCTAGCCCAGTGACTGAATCAACTAAGGCGAGAAGCGGGTGCTTCTGCTTTTATTTCTCAACTTCAACAGTATAGCAAATCTATATTTTTTTGTCAATCTTTTTCACTAGAGACTCTCGAAACATTCCCTAATCAGTTAATTACTTTAGTTATATACTTGTCCAAATAAAAAACTTTTAGCTATCGAAACACACCCTTCATCAGACACTCAACTTTTTTGGTGACCGTCTTCCTTGAAACTACCGAATCCTACGCCACAATGCGATCAGCATCCAAACTGACAATATCAGACTGATGAATAAGGCGATCCCCCAACCAAAGACAGAATGTGTAAAAGGCAATTGTAGATTCATACCGAAAAAGCCTGTCACAATGGTAGGAACAGTCAGAATCAACGACCAGACTGTCAAAAATTTCATTGTGTCATTTAAGTTGTTGTTCAACAAATTATTATACGTTCCCGAAAGTTGATCAAGGATCTGGGAGGCCAAATTGGTCATTTCCACTGCCTGCTTTGCTTCGATCAATGCATCATCCAATTGTTCCTTCTCTTTTTCAGTGAGCTTTCGATAAATCGCTAATGCTTTGATTTGTTCTAATAACACGACATTTTGTTTTGTACCAGTCACTAGATAAACTAAACCAACTTCGAGGTCAGATAAAGCTAGTAAATTGCGGTTCGTAGTTTTTTCTCGCAACTTTTGGTTTAAGCGTTGTCGTTCACTATTCACTTCTTCAATCAACGGGAAGAAGGAATCTGAAATCAGAAAGAGCGTACGAAAAAGTAAACTATATACATTTATCTCGGAATCTCGATCTAAGATTGAACGAATCAGGCGAATCACATATTCTGTATTTTGAGTCGTAAATGTAAATAGACCATTTTCTTTTAGAATAAATGCTACTGGACTTGTTTCATAGTGGTTTTCGATTTTTTGTTGATGAGGAACATTGGTGACTAAAAGTAAAATATCATCAAGAGTATCATATTCCACACGAGCACGTTCATTTTTGTCTAAAGAATAGGTAAGCATCTCATCACTAATGCCATACTCTTCCTTAAGATTTTTGATTCCCATTACATCATCTCTAGGCACATTCAGCCAAAAATTTTGATCAAAATTAAAAAAATGTTTTTCTCTCATACCGTCCCCTTCTTCCTGTGCTGATAGATTCATTAGGTATCTCACGACGATTCTTCTAAGTATTCTTGGCGAATTTACAAATCATTAGCCCTTCCGACCGCTGTCTCGCTCTTAAAAATAAATAAGCCGATGAAAAGCGAAAATAGCTCTCCTATTTTCAATTTCTTCGGCTTAGCTATCGAAGTTAGATCCTGTCTTCTTTATACTATCATTTTTTATTGGACTCAAGAAACAAAGACTTCTTGACGAATTTCTGCCAACTTTTCTTCAATCATGTTCAGCACTTCTACTTTTGCTTGGGGATCTTCCACAAAATTGAATCGATCGCCATCAATTTGGATTTTGGGACTTTCATTGTACTCGTCATACCATTGATCATAGCGACGATTCAATTCTTTGTAATAATCATATAAGCTTGGATCGAAGGAAAGTTGTTCATATGATCGTCCTCTTTTTTCGATCCGTTCAAGCATCGTATCAAATGAAACACGAATATGAACCAATAAATCCGGATGTTTTTTATGTGCGGCATACGGCAACTCTTCCATCATATTTGCTAATAGCTCGTCATATACTCGAACTTCTGTTTCAGTTGCCCGACCCAAATCAGCATTCAAATGAAAAAGCAAAGAATCTTCATAGATCGAACGATCTAAAACATTGTTGTCTTCTTTCATTGCCTGCTTGATACTTTCAAAACGTTTATTCAAAAAATAGATTTGTAACAAAAACGCATACTGCTCAGGATTGGCATAAAATAAAGGCAATACCTCATTATCCTCGATTGACTCATAAAAAGCTCGACTTCCAAAGTGTTCAGCCATCATTTCTGTTAAACTTGATTTTCCAGCGCCAATGGTACCTGCTAAAACAATCACACTCATTAACCTCCAACTCACTTCATCACTAAATGTTGTGTCTTTTTCCAATTCTTTTTAAATATACCCCCAATATCTGGTGGTGTCAATTAGGAATAACAGGATATTTCCATTCATAAAATTCAATAAAATCTTAAGAAAAAAGAGGTTTTTCAACAGAAAACGTATTCTTTATTTTACTTCTGGGAAGGTTTTAGTAAAATAAAGATGAATTGTTTTTTGAACTTCTATGTTATACAATCTGTTCGTTAGCGCAAAGGATCCAAGGCGCTTTATTTTTTGCTCAAAAAAGTTATGGGAATAAAAGAAGGAGTTAGATTATGGCAAATTATGGCCAAGGGGAATCAAATGGTAAAATTATTCTGATGGGCGAACATGCAGTTGTCTACGGTGAACCGGCAATCGCTTTTCCTTTTCAGGCAGCAAAAGTAGTTGCTTCCTTGAATGAACACATCACTTCGTCAGGAGATCAGCTTGTTTCTTCCTACTATACAGGAATACTGCGTGATGCCCCACATTCGTTAAAAAACATCAAGCAGTTAGTATTCAACTTAAAAAAGGAACTGCAAATTGAGCAATCATTAGAGTTAACTATTCACAGCACTATCCCTGCCGAACGTGGAATGGGCTCAAGCGCTGCAGTAGCTACGGCAGTTACTCGTGCCTTTTACGATTATCTCGAACAACCACTTTCTCGCGAACAGCTCTTGACAAATGTCCAAATTTCAGAAAAAATTGCCCATGGTAATCCTAGTGGTATCGATGCTGCGGCAACAAGCAGTTTAGAACCAATCTACTTTGTGAAAGGACACCCGTTTGATTATTTCTCTTTAAATATCGACGCTTTTTTGATTGTCGCTGATACCGGAATCAAAGGTCAGACGCGAGCAGTGGTCAAAGACGTTGCTCATTTATTTGAAAAAGATCAGCAGAAAGTTGGACAAAAAATCCAACAACTAGGATACTTAACAAGGCAAGCCAAAAAAGCCATTGTTAAAAATAACCCCGAGCATTTAGCCCAAGCGATGAATGAAGCCCAACTAATTTTAAAAAATTTAACGATCAGCAACGATTTTCTTGATGTATTGATCGAAACCGCTAGAGATTCAGGCGCTTTGGGAGCAAAACTAACTGGTGGTGGTCGAGGTGGCTGCATGATTGCGCTAGCTCAAACAAAAACAAAAGCCCAAGAAATCAGCGAAGCCCTCTTACAAGCGGGAGCAGCTGCAACTTGGATTCAAGGATTAGGAGTACATACCTATGTTTAAAGGCAAAGCACGAGCATATACGAATATCGCCCTTATCAAGTACTGGGGTAAAAAAAATGAATCGTTAATTCTCCCGATGAATAACAGCTTATCACTCACATTAGATGCATTTTATACGGAAACTGAAGTCAGCTTTTCAGAAGCTTACACGGAAGACCAATTTTATTTAGATAATCAATTGCAAGATGAAAAAGCAACCAAAAAAATCAGTACTTTTTTGGATATTGTGAGAGAAAAAGCGGGTACCACGAAAAAAGCAAAAGTGATCAGCCAGAATTTCGTTCCGACTGCTGCGGGTTTAGCTTCTTCTGCCAGCGGCTTAGCGGCTTTAGCCGGAGCATGCAACGAGGCATTGAAATTAGGGTTAGATGACCAAGCTTTATCAAGACTGGCTCGTAGAGGATCAGGTTCCGCTTGTCGGAGTATTTTTGGTGGATTTGTTGAATGGGAAAAAGGACACGATGATCAAAGTTCGTATGCTCATCCAATTTCCTCAGACGGTTTTGAAGATCACTTAGCGATGGTCTTTCTATTGTTGAATGAACAAAAAAAGGATGTCTCAAGTCGTGATGGTATGCGCCGAACGGTTGAAACTTCAAGTTTTTATCAAGGATGGTTAGATTCTGTCGAAGCCGATCTTTATCAACTAAAACAAGCAATCAAAACTAAGAACTTTCAACTTCTAGGTGAAACTATGGAACAAAATGGGTTAAAAATGCACGGAACGACATTAGCTGCTCGTCCGCCATTTACCTACTGGTCTCCTGATAGTTTAAAAGCCATGCAAGCGGTACGGGATTTAAGAAATCAGGGGATTCCTTGTTACTTTACTATGGATGCTGGCCCAAATGTGAAAGTGCTAGTTCAAAAAGACCATCTAGATAAGGTCAAAACAACATTTAGTGACTTATTTAGTAGCCAACAAGTCATTTCGGCTTTTGCAGGTCCAGGAATGACGATTATTGAATAAAGGGAGATTTTTATGATTGAAGTATCTGCACCAGGAAAACTTTATATTGCTGGAGAATACGCAGTTGTTGAAACCGGACATCCGGCTATCATCGTAGCCATTGATCAGTTTGTTACTGTAACCGTTGAAACCGCACGAAAAGTCGGCAGCATCCAATCTGAGCAATATAGTGGCATGCCGATTCGTTGGACTCGGCGTGATGGTGAACTTGTCTTGGATATTCGTGAAAATCCATTTCATTATATCCTTGCTGCCATTCGTTTGACTGAAAAATACGCACGAGAAAAAAATATTTTACTTTCTTTTTATGACCTAAAAGTGACAAGTGAATTGGATAGTTCTAACGGACGCAAATACGGTCTAGGCTCAAGTGGCGCCGTAACTGTCGCAACAGTCAAGGCATTGAATATGTTTTATGCGTTAAATCTTACACAGATTGAAATTTTCAAAATTGCTGCACTAGCAAATTTAACGGTTCAAGATAATGGCTCTTGTGGAGATATTGCAGCTAGTTGTTATGGTGGTTGGATTGCTTTTTCAACCTTTGATCACCAGTGGCTCCAAGAACAAGAAAAACAACATACAATCGTTGAACTCATCGAAATGGATTGGCCTGGTTTATCCATTGAGTCTCTTCCGACACCGAAAGATCTGCGTTTACTGATTGGTTGGACTGGCAGTCCTGCATCAACTTCTGATTTAGTCGATCAAGTCCATCGCTCACGTAAGGAAAAAATGGTAGCCTATCAAAAATTTTTACAAGATAGTACCTTATGCGTTCATGAAATGATTAAAGGATTCAAAGAAAATAACATTGATTTGATCCAAGCTATGATTAGAAAAAACCGACAACTACTCCATGAGCTATCTTCAATTACGGGCGTATTGATCGAAACGCCTGCTTTAAATAAATTATGTAGCTTAGCAGAAGAATACGAGGGAGCAGCAAAATCATCTGGAGCAGGTGGTGGCGATTGTGGTATCGTAATCGTGGATCAAAAATCCGGTATCTTGCCTTTGATGAGCGCTTGGGAATTAGCAGAAATTACACCCTTGCCATTACACGTCTATAGTAACCAACGAAAGGAAAAAGGATGAATCGAAAAGATGAACATGTCTCATTAGCTAAAGCTTTTCATAGTAAACAAAAAAATGAATTTGATACGGTTCGAATCGTTCATAACCCCTTACCTGAAGTTTCCATGTCAGAGATTGATCTACATACGACTGTTGCTGGCTTAACTTTAGACTATCCTTTATATATCAATGCTATGACTGGTGGAAGTGAAAAAACTAAAAAAATCAACCATGATTTAGCGATGATCGCAAAAGAAACAAATTTAATGATTGCCACGGGTTCAGTCAGTGCAGCTTTAAAAGATCCTGCTTTAAGCGATTCTTACACGATCATGCGTGACGTTTATCCAGAAGGAAAGATCCTTGCCAACGTAGGAGCCGGCACCTCTTTAGCACGAGCAAAAGAGGCGATTGAACTATTTCAAGCCGATGCTTTACAACTCCATCTCAATGCACCACAAGAATTGGTGATGCCTGAAGGGGATCGTGATTTTTCCAATTGGAAAGAATTGATCAAAGAAATCAGCGAAGGCATTTCGGTTCCTTTGATCGTGAAAGAAGTCGGTTTTGGTATGACCAGAGAAACGATTGATGAACTAGCCGAGTTGGGAGTTCAGACAATCGATATCAGTGGCCGAAGCGGAACCAGCTTCACTCAAATCGAAAATGCTCGTCGAAAAAAAAGAGAGTTAGATTATTTAGTCGATTGGGGACAATCAACGGTTACTTCTCTGCTAGAGGCAAACGAAGCCCAACATCAAGTAGAGATTCTTGCTTCTGGTGGTATTCGCAATGCCTTCGACCTCTTCAAAGCACTTTGTCTTGGTGCCAATGCAGTAGGCGTTTCTGGAACGATCTTAACGCATCTCATGACACACGGCGTGGCAGAAACGATCCAACTAGTCCAACAATGGCAAGCAGAACTTCAACGGCTATTGACCATGGTAGGAGCTAAAACTATCCAAGAACTTCATCACCAACCCTTGATCTTATCTGGAACTACTAAAGATTGGTGCGAAGCCCGAGGAATCCCTCTGACCAAATATGGCACACGAAAGAAATAAACAAATCGATTCAACTCAAAAAGGTTGTCCAATCATCGAAAAGATGAATGACGACCTTTTTTGTCTACAAAAATACAAAGTTTTCTTAGAATGAGATTTTCTTATGGCGTTGACTCTATTTTATCCTTCACCAATCACTTCATACTTTTGTTCAAGTTTTCATGCGATAAATAATAGGATACCAATTCTTTTTCATCTGATAAACAAAAATAAAACCTATGTATCTTTGACAAACGGCTATAATTCCATTCCTGGCATCATTGGCGGAGCGCTAGGTTTTATTATACCCATCCCCTTCCCTATCTCAGGACTACTCGTTTCACATACTTTCCCTAGTTCTTTGCTTATTAGATCAGTCAATTGTTTTTTCCCCTGCTGTTTTTCCTGAACTGCTGTTTCACGCTTAAAGTTATCTGGATTGGTTAGTAGATAACTATAAATATCTCTCCAACTCATCTGAAGATCTCGTTCTATTTTTTTTCGTTTTTTATCCACTTTACCACCACTAAATAGATTGAGCGTTTTTCCGCCAGGGTTAATCCTGAATCGTATAATTTTTTCTAGCTGCATAGATCTTTTAAGATATAAACGTATTATGACGTAATAGTCTATTTTATTTTGATTAAAACAAGAATTCTTTACATTCCCTAATTTTTTTAACGTTTGATCTAGCTCCTTAAGATTGTGGAGATTATTTTTTAATTGTTGCTTTCGTTGTTTTTCAGTCAATTCTTTAGTAACCAGTTTTAGTTCTTTTGTTGTTACTTTTTCTTTTGCTGCTATATTTTTTTCGGTTGCTGCTTCCTCTTCTGTTACTATATTATTTTTTGTTGCTGCTTCCTCTTTTAGTTTGTCATCCCCCGGTGTATTTTTTTCATCTGCGACAACTTTAGTGTTCACCACGTACTTTAATAAAGAATGATCGATCCATTTTTCACCTCTCCTACCAGTTAAATACTGCATTTCCTTCGTCAGTTTTTTTATCTCAGACTTGCAATTTTTGATTTCTTTTGCTATTTTGTTAAGCTCGTTTTTTTTGCTCTTGATCGTTTCACCATGTACTTGCTTGGTGCTTTTATATAATGCATTTTTTTTTGCTTTCACTGCGTTTTGAAGTTCCTGCTCACAGTCTTCCTTTTTTTTTATTTGAGTATGCTTTTTCTTATACCAATCCTCTCTTTTCTTAGCCCGTTCTTCAATTTCTCTCTTTAGTTCATGTTTCAACTCTATGTATAGCTCAGTGTATTTGTGTAAGTTTTCAAGTGGTTCTAAGTTTTCCCGCAATTTGACTTCTAATGAATCAACGGTTGACATCAATTGTTCTTTTCCCATATTTTCTTGATTTTTTGTTTTCTCAAATACTGGTTTTGTCATCCTAACAACTTCCTTTCTTTTTTCATTTTTACTTATCTAAAGTAACACGGTTTACTAGTCTTGATAAAACTACTTTTTCTAAAAAAGCGAATTAATCGTTTTTTTCTAACAAAAGAAATTCCTACGCTAGTTCTAACGAGATTGTTCTTCTTTCCGACAAAAAAAGCCCCTCTTTCCAGATCATCTTTATCTGGAAAAGGGGCTTGATTAACTATACTTGTATTGAATTAACCATTATAAGCATCAATAATGATTTGTTTTAGCTCACTGATCAATGGCTCTTTTGGATTTGCTGTTGTACATTGATCTTCATAAGCAAGTTCTGCCATACGGTCAACCGTTGAATCTAAGGTTTCTTGTGTCACACCTTGAGCCTTCAAGCTCATATTGATTCCAACTGATTGTCCTAATTCATAAACTGCTGTTGCTAAAGCTTCAACTAATTCCGCTGTTGTTTGTCCTTTTAACCCTAAGAACTTAGCAATATCTGCATAGTCTGTATCTGCACGGAAGTAATCATATTTAGGGAACATTGCATGCTTTTGTGGATCTTTTGCATTATAGCGGATGATATGTGGTAATAAAATGGCATTTGTACGACCATGTGGGATACCATATTCTCCACCAATTTTATGCGCAACTGAGTGACAAATTCCTAAGAAGGCGTTCGCAAATGCCATCCCTGCCATTGTAGAAGCGTTGTGCATTTTTTCTCGTGATTCCATATCAGGAGTTTTCACTGATTTTTCTAGGTAATCGAAGACTAATTTGATTGCTTGTAAGCTCAATCCTCTTGTATAATCAGAAGCCATAACAGAAACATAAGACTCAATTGCATGAGTTAATACGTCCATCCCTGTATCTGCCGTGACAGAAGCTGGTACTGACATGACAAATTGTGGGTCGACGATTGCTACATCTGGTGTTAATGCATAATCTGCCAATGGATATTTCACATGTGTATCACTATCTGTGATAACGGCAAAAGGTGTTACTTCAGAACCCGTTCCTGAAGTTGTCGGAATACACACAAATTGTGTTTTTTCTGGTTTATCGATCTTATATGTCCGTTTACGGATATCTAAGAATTTTTGTTTTGCTCCAAAGAATGAAGTATCTGGGTGTTCATAGAACATCCACATTCCTTTAGCAGCATCCATTGCAGAACCGCCACCTAATGCAATCACTGTGTCTGGTTTGAAATCAGCCATCAATTTCGTTCCTGCATAGACTGTGTTTGTTGAAGGATTTGGCTCAACTTCTGAGAAGACTTCGATTTTCACATCATTTTTACGTCTTGATAGTACTTCACGAACCGTATCACAGTAACCAAACTGCACCATACCAGGATCACAAACGATCATGACACGCTCTACGTTTTCCATTTTTTCTAAATAAAGCAAAGAGTTCTTTTCAAAGAAGATTTTTGGTGGTAATTTGAACCATTGCATATTATTTCTCCGTTTCGCTACAGTTTTGACATTGATCAAGTTGATGGCACTTACATTTCTAGAAACAGAATTTTTACCATATGAACCACAACCTAAAGTTAGTGAAGGGATCATTTCGTTATAGATATTTCCGATTCCACCTTCTGCTGAAGGAGTATTTACTAAGATACGGCAAGCTTTCATCCGTAGACCAAACTTCACATGCAGCTCTTCATCCTCTGAGTGAATCACTGCAGTATGGCCTAACCCGCCTAAGTTCAACATTCCTTCGCATAATTCAAAGGCATGTTCTGTATTGTTTGCTTTAACCATTGCAAGTACTGGAGAAAGTTTTTCACGTGAAAGAGGGTAATCCGCTCCGACACCTTCTAATTCAGCTACTAACATTTTTGTCCCTTCTGGAACTTTGATGCCAGCTAGTTTTGCAATGTCCATTGCAGAATGTCCAACGATTGCTGGATTTACTGCGTATTTACCTTCATTCATCACTGCATCTTCTAATTTTGAAAGTTCAGCTGGTTTCACAAAATAGACTTGATGTGCTTGGAATTCTGCTTTAACTGCAGCATAGACTTCTTTGTCAACGATTACTGCTTGCTCAGAAGCACAAATCATTCCGTTATCGAACGTTTTAGAAACGATCAAGTCATTCACTGCTCGTTTGATTTTTGCTGTTTTTTCAATATATGCTGGTACATTACCTGGTCCAACACCTAAAGCTGGCTTTCCTGTTGAATAAGCAGATTTTACCATTCCCGCCCCACCAGTAGCTAAAACAATTGCGATCCCTGGATGATTCATCAACATTGAAGTCGCTTCAATCGATGGATGTTCAATCCATTGAATACAATTTTCAGGTGCGCCAGCTGCGATCGCTGCATCACGAACGACACGCGCTGCTTCAGCAGAAGATTTTTGAGCACTTGGATGGAATGCAAAAACGATTGGGTTTCTTGTTTTCAACGCGATCATTGATTTAAAAATTGTCGTTGATGTTGGGTTAGTTGTTGGAGTTACCCCACAAACCACACCAACTGGTTCAGCAATTTCAATCAAGCCTTTTTGAACATCTTCATTGATGACACCAACTGTTTTATCGTGCTTGATGTTATTCCAAATATATTCAGAAGCATACATATTTTTGATCGCTTTATCTTCATAGATTCCACGACCAGTTTCTTCAACTGCCATTTTAGCTAACGGCATATGTTGATCTAATGCTGCCATTGCCATTTCATGCACAATATGATCTACTTTTTCTTGATCAAAGTTTTCCATCTCTTTTAATGCGACATTTGCTTTCGTTGCTAATTCATCAATCATTCCTTGAACATCAATAGTTTTTGGTTGTTCTTTCTCCATTACTTTAGCCATTGTCTTCCTCCTAATGGGTCATGGTTGTTTGTTAATTAATTCACATTCTCATCATACAACAAACCTTTTCAGATGTAAACCTTTATTGTGATTTTTTTCACAGTTTTTTAAATTTCGATTAAATCCTTTATTTATCAGTGTTTTTATTTATTATCCTAATTATCCAAAGTATTTTATCAAAAAAACAGATTATTCAAAGCTTAACAAAGTCAGAGATTTAGGATAAAAAAAGAGCCCGAGACACCGTCTCAGACTCAACTACTAAGCTTTACCTATTTGTTTTCTTTACTATCTTCAGGTGTTTCAACAGTTTCAGTAGCTTCTTCTTTCACTTCTACTGTTTCAGCAACTTTTGGTTCTGTTTTTTCTACCGTATTTACTGTCGAATCATTGGTTACGACAGTTCCAGGTTTAACCGTTTTGATGGCTGCTCGATCGTATTCTAGAAAAATCCCTTCACAATCTATAACAACTGTGCGTTTTTCATTGTCGATCTCTGAAACAACACCATGTAATCCGCCGATTGTAACTACTTCATCGCCTGATTTCATACTGTCTAGTAAATTTTGTCGTTCTTGTTGTTGTTTCTTTTGTGAACGTGACATAAAATACCACATTGCTAAAAGAGCAACGAACATGACTAACATTGGTAATGATCCCATTTTTTTCACCTCACTAACATGTATCTACACACTCAACTTTAGCAGAAAAAGGCGTGAGACACTAGTTTTTTACATAAATTTAGTGAAAAAGATTAGAAACTTTTGGCATTCTCTTTATTAAACCCATATTCCTCAAAAAAGGCTGCTCGAAATTCTAATAAATTGTCATCCATGATCGCTTGACGCACTTGTTTCATCAAGTTTAATAAGAAGTACAAGTTATGGTAAGACGTTAACCGTATCCCAAATGTTTCATCACATTTGATCAAATGACGAATATACGCACGTGTATAATTTTTACATGTGTAGCAGTCACATTTCTCATCGATTGGGCGGAAGTCATGTGCGTATTGTGCATTTTTCACAACTAAGCGTCCCTGCGAAGTCATACAAGTACCATTTCTTGCGATACGTGTAGGCAAGACACAGTCAAACATATCGACTCCTCTAATCACGCCATCAATCAATGAATCTGCTGCACCAACACCCATTAAATAACGCGGTTTATCCTCAGGGATCAATGGTGTTGTAAACTCTAACACACGGTTCATTTCTGATTTAGGTTCGCCAACAGACAAACCACCGATTGAATAGCCAGGGAAATCCATTGAAATCAAATCTTTTGCACTTTGGCGACGTAAATCTTCAAACCCAGCTCCTTGAATGATACCAAATAATCCTTGACGATCAGGATTCAGATGGGCTTTTAAGCCTCGCTCAGCCCAACGTGAGGTTCTTTCCACTGATTTTTTGACATAATCATAGCTTTCATCAAAAGGAGGACATTCATCGAAGCTCATCATGATGTCTGATCCTAATTTATTTTGGATATTAATTGCTTTTTCTGGTGATAAAAACATCCGAGAACCATTTAAATGATTTTTAAAATGGACACCCTCTTCTTCGATGTTACGCATATCGCTTAGCGAGAACACTTGAAAACCACCTGAATCTGTCAAAATCGGTTGATCCCAATTCATGAACTTGTGTAAGCCGCCTGCTTCTTCTACCAAGTCTTCTCCAGGTCTTAACCATAAATGGTACGTATTACTTAAAATGACTCCCGCACCCATTGCTTTTAATTCTTCAGGTGACATGGTTTTGACAGTTGCTAGTGTTCCCACAGGCATAAACATTGGTGTGGGAAATGTCCCATGAGGAGTGATCAATTCACCAAGACGGGCACCGGTATGTTTTTCTTTTTTGATTAAACGATAACGAATGGCAGGTTGTGTCATTCAATTCCCTACTTTCTCTATAATAATCGCATTGACAACTCCCATCATCATAATCGTTCTAACTCTTTTTTGCAAGGGTTCATTGGGTAACAGGTGTTTATTTAACCTTCATTTTTTAAAGAAATTATAATAACAGATAAAAGATAAAGAAAGCCAAATTGTTTCTTCTTTGTTATACTTATGGCATAAATAAAAAGGAGTGAAACTCATGCTATCTTCAAAAGAACTGAAACAACAAGCAAAAGACAGTTTAAAAGGACGCTGGGGACAAGCTGTATTATTGAATTTAGTCCCAACGTTAATCACAATTGCACTCATTATGATCATAGCTATTCCGACCGCTTTATTATTGGCTCATACCTATAATGATCCTGCAGCTGTCCAAGATATGGCAAACAATACCAACGGAGGTGCTGCTTCTAGCGGTGGTGGTATTGTGTCTGGTATTATCAGCGCACTATTTATGAGTGGGATCTCATGGACCTATCTAGATATCCTGCGTGGAACCAAATCGACCATCGAACCATTTAAAGATGCCTTTCGTGGTTTTACAGGATTATTTCTTGGGGGTGTGATTTTACTAGCTATTTTGATTTCGCTCTTTACTACTTTATGGGCGTTATTATTCGTTATTCCTGGTATCATCAAAAGTTATTCTTATTCCCAAAGTTACTTCATTTACTATGATGTTATCACTGAAACAGGGGAAAAACCAGGAGTGCTAAATACGATCACTGCTAGTCGTAAATTAATGGATGGCTACAAAGGTAAATTGTTCTGGCTTGATCTATCCTTTATTGGCTGGCATATCTTGGCCATGCTAACTGCTGGAATTGGTTATTTATGGTTAAATCCTTATATTACAGCAACTAAAGCAGCTTTTTATGAACAATTGCCAAAAAACGTATAAAAATCAATGTCCAATGAAACGACCCTCAAAAGTTAGACCAAAAATCTAACTTTTGAGGGTCGTTTCACATGCTTCAGCCGCAGTCGCTTTTTTCATTTCGCTCACTTCTGCTCAGCTTTTAGAACTTCGCCAGTATACGCATCAACTTTGACTGTCACTTTTTTTATTTTTTTTTAATAGTAATTGTCCAATACGATTTTCCTGATTGTCTTTCGAGATACCACATTACTGCTTTTCCTGTCCCAGTCGTTTTTTCAGCTACTTTTTCAGCTACTTCAGTAACTTCCGATAAACTTTTTAAGTTTTTGATATTGAACAGATCTGCGGATTGCTCGGTAGTGGCTTGTTCGTGTTTGTTTCGTATGCGATATACTTTTTTTTTGATGTTCGCTGTTTTAGTTGAAATTCTTACGCTGCATTCTTTAGTTGCATCTCTACCAGTAATTTCGTAATAGTAAGGACCAACAGTCTGACTAACTTTCACAGAAGTAATCGCTTGATTAGGATAACAAGTCTGATAAGCTTCAAGTGCTTCTTTTAATGATACATTGAATTTTTCCGGCTCCTCAATTTCCTCCGCAGATGTGGACGAACTAGAAACATTGGCAACCTTGATTTCTTTCGTTTCATTCCCATAATTTTCATAAGGATAATTAAAAACAAACATCACCAACATCACCAAACTAAAACTAGTTAATACCGTTAAACACCATACAAACAACTTCATCTTTTCCGCTCCTTCACAATCAATTGTTAGATTCTTGAAATGAACGATTAATCGTTCTTTTTTTAGGAGTTTGAGGCTGGATGAATTGAATCCTCCAGCCTCATTGAGAGAATATAAGAGATAAAGCAAATAATATATCCCTATGTCTTTATTCTACTTAAATCTTTCATCTTATTTTTTTTATTTTTTTACCATCTAGTCATGAACAAATAAAAAAAAAACATATTAGAAAAGCTCCCCCATGGCTTTTCTAATATGTTTCATCATTACTTTTGATGGAAAGGAACGATTTTAGAAGTCAGTGTCACTGATTTCTAAATTTACTGTTACATTTCCACGCAAAGCTTTTGAGTAAGGGCAAACTTGATCTGCTTCTTCAACAAAACGTATTGCTTCATCTTTCGGCATATCTTTGATAAAGACTGTCAAAAGAACTTCTATTGTAAAATCTGCCTCTCCATGATTCAGCAAGGCAACGTTTGCTTTTACTGAACTAGGTTGTTTGAAGATTGAAAAAGTAATTTGAAAAGTAGCTCCTCGCACAGTATTTGGTAGTGTCCCAGAATAATTATTCGTCGGTGTTGATGGTAATACTTCTCCAATATTCCAATCAAAATTGGAAGGATTCACTGTTTTTCTTTCTGTAGCTGTTAGATTTTGTTTTTGAGTCAACGTGTTCTCGTTTGAAATAGCCTCCGAATTTTTTGTATTTTTTTCAGCAGTAGTTGCTGTTTGATTTTTTTCTGCTGCATAAACCAATGAGGTTCCTGCACTAGCTGCACTTGAAACAAGCACTAAGCCTGCAGCTGACGCAGCAAGTAGTTATTTTCTAAGTTTTTTGCTTTTTGATAGATTTTTCTTTCCCATTTTACATTAAAACCTCCTATTAAATTGTCAATAAATTTTTATTGATAGACAAATTATAGGCGACCTCCAAAAAAATTTTTTCACGTTTTTTCAATTTCAAGAATACTTATGTTAAAAAATAAAAATCTCCAATCGAATAAACGTCTATCCTTTTTCCTATAAAAAATGATTGCTCTCCTAAAGTTATCCACATCAAATATTGTTACATCAATGTCTTAACTCATTCCTAGCAAAATAAATTTCTTCTATCTTTTTTGAAATATAAAAAAAAAATATCTGAGCCACTAATAATATGCTTAGGTCCTAAACAGAAATCTTTATTTGGATAGGAGAAAGGATGAAATACAATGAAAAAGAAAATAATTGTTACTTCAGCTACTGGTATCATGCTATTTTCAAATTTACTTTTACCAAGTGCCCAAGTACTAGCTACCCAAGAAAATCTCTCATCAACTAATACTCAAGTTATTCCTAAAGCCTCAACGCAAAGTTTTACATTAAAAGGCTACGATAATACAACTTTTGCTCAAATCAGTGTTGCTAACAGTAACCTTCACTTGCAAATCTTCGCTGTTCAACCACATTGGGGCTTCTATGGAGATACTTACGCAAGTTTACAAATTAAACGTGGGACACAAGTGGTTTATCAAAAAAACTTTGTCGGCAACCAAAAATTGACAGCCGAACAAAAAGATATTCCTTTACAAAATGGGGATATCGTAACGATCACACATCGTGAAGCGAATGATACTCGTTTTGTTGCTACAGATCCTTCTTTAAAGGGCAATACTGCCGGCAATTACACCTATCTTGTTAAAAATGGCAAATTAGAAAACCTCACTTCGCAACTGGCAGAAGCGACGAAAGCCGTCAATGATTTATTCGATGGCGAAACACCTAAAGCTGAAAATACACAAGAACAATTAAACACAGCTTTAGAAAAAATCAATGCTTTACCTAACGGATTAGCTGAACGAACAGCTTTACAAAAAAAATATGACCAAGCTTATCTTGCGTTAAAAACCTATAAAAAAACGATGTTCACCACAGCATATCCAGGAAATACTGCTGCTGCAGGAATTTTAATGGGGAAAGATCATGATCGTCAAGATTTAGGTATCCAATTAACAAAAGGTGCAAAAATTACCATTAGACAAACGAATCCAAAATTCACTTCAAAAATGACGTTGCGTTTATTAACCAATAATTCAAGTACTGAATCTGCTATTGATTTCACAACAAACAATGTCACACTAACTGCTAAAGCTTTAGCAGTACCATTTGTTTATACGCCATATAATCAAGAAAATGGGGAAAAACCACAATTAGAATTTACTGTAGAAGGACAAAAAATCCTATTACCAGTCTTTAGTAAAAATGGGGATATCGAAGCATTTAAAGATACTTGGAATCAAACAAAAGGTTATGGATTGATCAAAGGAAAGAGATTTCAAACTTTCTTACCTGAACAAAATCGCAATCAAGCTTTAAAAGTGGACCTCAACCGTCTAATTGATAACTATGATAATGATATTATCGGATCCTATAATGAATTATTAGGTTTATCTGACAATGACCCAAATCCATTGAACCGTTCTTCAGAACGTAGATATTTCTATAAAGCAGATGCTTCAGGTGCGGGTGCTCTTTATTATGGTGGCCTTTGGGCAGCACAAACTAGTACGTCTGGCGACGCTTGGTTAGGCGATGGTTGGGGAGTGCTTCATGAAACTGGTCACGGCTATCAAGGAAGCTTTATGAACAAAGGAATGGATGTCGGTGAAGTTTGGAATAATCTATATGGTGTAATTTATAATTACAAACACATGGGTAAAACTGCTGCCGATAAAAATTCTTGGCTTTATGATTATGGACACAAACAATCCATTGAAAATGCATTAAAGAATACAATCAATAGTGCTGATCCAAAATTCAATAGTCAAGATTTACGTAAAAAATTAGTCATTCTTTCAAACATCGTTGATAAAGCAGGAAATGAAGGCTTTACAAATTTCTATACAAACTACCGAAAATTTGCTAGTCAGGCAGGATTCAATGCCAATAACTATCCATTACCAGATTTGATCACAACTGAAATGGGTGCACCGAAGAAAGTGGACTTTTCTGCTGTCTTAAACGCTTGGGGCTTATCAGTATCAGAAAAAGCGAAAAAAGCAGCCGCAGATAATGGCTACCAACAAGTGGCTCATTTGGCACAAGTGGTTCCTGATAATCGATTAGATGCAGCGATTCAACAATTGACACAAAATAATCGTCTAAGTTCCGTTTTATCTTTAGTTACAAATGAAGAATTAAAACCATTGAATCTAACAAGCAACGTTACATTGAAGTTTAAAGACGGCAACTTGTTCGAAGGTATGAAATTGCGTATTTTAGATGGAAATAAACTTTATAAAGAAATTACTTTAGGTAGCGACCCAGTTACGATCAACAACATGCCAAATGGTGTATACTCTCTTGAATTGGGAACAGACACTGGTTATATCCAAAAACCATATCTTTTTGTGAAAGACAATGGTACAGTAACTATTTCATTAAATAACTATCTCAAAGAAGCCACAGAAGCTGTTGACCACTTATTCCAAGACAATGATCATTCGAAAATCAAGACAAATCTGATGCAAAAAGATATTGATCAAGCCAAGAAAAAAGTAACGGCTTTACCAAACAGTAGCCAAAAAGATAACTTATTGACACGATTAAATAATGCTTTTGATCAATTGCAAGAGTTTACTTTCAAAGGATTAGGAAACTTCCATTTTGCTTCCTTTGACGTAGCAAATGGCGTAGCAACCGTACGTACAATAGCTGGTACTCCGCATAGTTACTTCAATGATCGCTATGCAAGTATCACTATTTCACGTAATAATGAAACGCTCTATCAAAAAGAATACATTGGAGATCGTCATTATGATGCTAAAACGGATACGATCAATTTGAAGGAGGGCGACACAGTTACTGTGACACACCGAGAAGCAAATGCAACTCGTTTAGCCATCAATCATGAGAACTTGAAACACAATACAAGAGGAACATACCATTACGATGTACGTAACGGACAATTAGTTCTAAGAAAGTAAAAAATGTTATTAAAAATTCTATACTAACTATTTAACTGAAGCTGGAGCAACGATTGCGGCTCTTTGTCAATCATGAAGAGACTGGGACAAAACTTGTCTCAGTCTCTTCTAGTATTTCTAAATACGAATAAACGGTGAGATAAAACTAGTATCTTCGGAAAATTTGAGGAGCACCAAGCAGGTAACAATCAACATCAAAAACTAGTGTTTGTATTTCTTGTCAATTTTCGGAAATTCTTTCTTATTTCTTGATACTGAATAATTTTGTCTCAACCTCAAATTATAGAGTCACTATTGCCCCAGCCACTTTATTAAGGATGATTATTTTATGAAACGATCACGCAATCAAAAAATTGATCACTTGAGAGCATTAGCAATTTTGTGTATCATTCTTGCTCATACAGGATTACAAGGAATCCTGTTCAATTTGCGTTGTTTTGATGTGCCATTAATGGCCTTTTGTTTAGCTATTTCTTATTACTATAGCAGCAAGAATCTCTCCTATATTTCCTATGTCAAAAAAAGATTCACTCGTTTAATGGTTCCAACTTATATATTTCTGGCGTTATTATTTACATCACTTTTTTTCATTGCTCAGATTACCGATACTCCTTATCAATTTAATATTTTTTATATTTTGCACGCTTTTTTCATGGATACAGGTTATGGTTATGCTTGGATTATGCGAACGTTTTTTCTTGTATCTTTACTCATGCCCTTCCTGTATAAATTGAGCAAAAAATATCAGCACTTTGTGGAAATACTTGGTATTTTCACTTTATTATTAATCCTCCAAATCTTTTTAGTTTATTTGATTCCTTATGTTCCAAGCTCATGGCAAATCCTTTATACTCAACTCGTTCCTTTAGCTTTTGGCTATTGTCCGATTGCTTTACTAGGATTACTTGTTTTTCAATTAGACCGAAAAAAACTATTACACTTATCAATTGTTATCTTATGTTACTTAAGCATTAGTTTCTATCTCTACGGACTCCATGGATTAACTTACTTTAAATACCCACCACAGTTGCCTTTTATTTTATATGGCTGTTTCTTATGGTATATGTTAGCTAAATATGAAGGGAATTTCTTCGCCCCTATCAGTAATTATCTTTCTCTTCATTCACAAGAACTTTATTTTATTCATATTTTCTATATTTATATTTATGAGTTTTATTTACCAAAGGAAGGAAGTCTGTTAAACAATTGGTTCTTTAATTTTATCTATTTACTTTCTATGTCATTACTTACGTTGTTTTTGATCAATCAAGGCAAAAAGAAAGTAAAACAAATTAAGAACAAAACACGCCAAGTAGAATGTGACGAGTAACCGCAGAAGCAGGAAAGAAAAATCTCTCGCATCAACTTTCCCTACTGAAAGTCAGCTGTTTAAACGTCTTTTAGCCATTTTTTACATGCGAAAGAGCTTGGGCTGTTCGTTTTTGTCCCAAGCTCTTTTGATTTATTCTTCTTCTGCTTCAGGCAATTGATGAAATTTGATCAACTCATTCACAGCCACAGGTACGACTGATAAAAAGCCTACTAACAACCAATGGTTTAAGCTAACATGCACTAAGCCAAAGAGTTCTTGGGTAAACGGTAAAAGTGCAATGACCGTAGTGATGACCAATGAAAGTACCGCCATTTCCAATAACGATTTATTCGTTGCTAAGTTCACTTTGAAAATTGACTGACTGCTACGCACATTGAATACATGGAGGATTGACGAGTATGCTAACACTAAAAAGGCAACTGTCTGTCCAACTTCTTGTCCTGCATCGACCCAAGGGCTAATAGTATCGACATAGCTTCCCAAATAATAACCAAACAAAGTCACGATCGTAAATATAGTCGCATTGATCGCAATTTTTTGTAGTAATCCTCGAGCAAAAATCCCTTCATTCTTAGGAATCGGTGCTTCGTCCATGATCCCTTTTTCTGCTGGTTCACGCCCCAAAGCAAATCCAGGCAACCCATCAGCAACCACGTTGACAAACAACAATTGAACTGCTGTAAACGGTGCTCCCCAGCCCACTAGCATCGCAATCAACACAATAAAAATTTCTGAGACATTACAACTCAACAAAAAGTTGATCGCTTTACGAATGTTTTGATAGACGGAACGTCCTTGACTAACCGCATCGACGATCGTTGCAAAGTTGTCATCGGTCAAGATCATATCTGATGCACTCTGTGCCACGTCAGTTCCAGTGATTCCCATTGCACACCCTACGTCACTTGCCTTCAAGGCGGGAGCATCGTTGACGCCATCTCCAGTCATAGCCACCACGGCACCAGTTCGTTGCCATGATTTAACGATCCGGATCTTGTCTTCCGGCGTAACACGAGCATAAACAGAAAGGTCTTTGACACGCTCGTCTAATTCATCATCAGATAGTGCTTGTAGTTCTGAGCCCGACAGTGCTTCGGCTGGATTGAATAAAATCCCTAATTCTTTGGCTATGGCACTAGCCGTAACAACATGATCTCCTGTGATCATCACTGTTTTGATTCCTGCTTTTTTTGCTCGTTTGATTGCTCCTTTACTTTCAGGACGAGGCGGATCAATCATACCGATCAAACCAATCAAACGTAAATCTTTTTCTAATGCTTCTGAAGTGATTTCTTGCGGTTCTTCTTCATAGGTAGCATAACCTACCGCAATGACCCTTAAAGCTTTTTTCCCAAAGCTATCATTGACGATCGTGGCCTGTTCAATGTCTCCTGAAGTAAAACGCGAAGCTAGGACGTCAAAAGCGCCTTTCGTAATTGAAATGTATTTTTCACCCATTTGATGAACCGTTGTCATCATCTTACGGTCTGAATCAAAGGATAGTTCTGCCACTCTCGGGTACTTTTCTTCTAATTCCTCTTTTGTGTGATAATTTTCTTCAACCGCTCGTACGATCGCGGCTTCTGTAGGGTTTCCTTTGACAATCAATTCATCATTTTCTTTTTCGACCGTCACATCGGTACAAAGAGCAGCCATCTTCAAGATTTCCATCGCACTGTTGGTCATTGAGTCCTCTACATCAGTCACTTCATCTTCTTTGCTCCAAACTCGGCGGACACGCATTTTATTTTGTGTCAGCGTTCCCGTTTTATCTGAACAAATCACATTGGCTGTTCCTAAAGTCTCAACTGCGGGGAGCTGACGAATAATGGCATGTTTCTTCGCCATTTTTTGGACACCATATGCTAAAGTCAATGTAACGATAACTGTCAATGTTTCTGGCACCGCAGCGACGGCTAAAGAAATGGATGTCATAAACATTTCCAGTAAGGGTTCTCCTTGGAGTTCACCAATAATAAACACTAACGCTGCAGCAGCTAATGCGATAAAACTGATGCGTTTGCCTAGTTGATTCAATCGAATTTGTAATGGTGTTTTTTGAGCAGTGTTGTCATTTAAAAGTCCAGCAATCTTACCCATTTCGGTTTTCATCCCGATAGCGGTCACAATCGCTTTCCCACGACCAGCTGCGACTGTACACCCTTTAAACACCATATTGATTTGATCACCTAAGGGATCATCTTCTTGACTCACATAATCTGCATCTTTTTCGACCGCTTCACTTTCACCAGTCAGTGCCGATTCCTCTACTCTTAATTGCGAGGTTTCAACTAATCGAGCATCCGCCGCAATGGCTGAGCCAGATTCCAAGACCAGAACATCTCCCACAACTAGGTGTTCAGCATCCACTTTTTCAACTTTGCCATCTCGGATGACTGTGGCAGTTTGCTTGTTCATATCCTGAAGAGATTCCAACGCTTTTTCGGCATTTCCTTCTTGTACGATAGCTAATACTGAATTAATGATTACGATCGCAATGATCAACAGTCCTTCAAATAAATCCCCATGTTCGGTGGCAAAGGCAGTATAAAAAGAAATGACTGCTGCTACAAGTAAAATAATCGTAGTAAAATCAGATAAACTTCGTAAAAACTTTTTTGCCAATGACTCTTTAGGCGCTTCCTCAAATTTGTTTTTCCCTTGTTCTTGACTTCTTTTTTCTGCTTCTTGGGTCGTTAACCCCTGTTCAATTGTTGTTTTTGTTTCACTCTCCACTTCTTTCACTGTTTTCTTAAAATCATCCATCCTATTCCTCCTTTATTTTAAGCACACAAAAAAGGTACTTATTTTACTATACCACTGTTAAATTGCCTTATTCAACTATACCGCTTGTTGCTTCTCTAAAATAAGCATATCTCGTGAGCTTCTTTTTTGCAACCGTTAACAAAGCGTGCTATATTATAAGTGTAAGGAAGGAGGATACCATCAAATAAACAAAAGAATTTCTCGATAGATTAGTATAAGCAAACAAAGTTGTTAAAAGGTACAGGTTTCACCAATGAGGTCATGTGAAGTATAATCTTTTACAAATAGTGAATGCGTATGAGGCGTTAGATCATGCAGTATCTAAACCAGAAGTAACATGATACGTAAAAAAGAAGAACATGAATATCTGAAAACTGAATAGAATCAAGAGATGTTTCAACTGTTGAAGATGTAACAAAAACAAGATTTTTTGTTTATCAAGAAGAAATTCAACACGGTACTTTGCATGGGTCATGGAAAGTTACACTTATTTTGTTTATTTGATTCCTTCCGCATACGAAGAGCTGGGCTTATCGAGAGCCCAGCTTTTTTTGTCGCCTGAGTTTATTTATCTTCTGCAAGAAACGAATCCATGTCTCCTACACTTTTTAATTCCAACTAAAACAAAGAATAGAAAAAAATCAGTCAAAGAACCCATTTTTCTAGTTGAGGATTCTTTGACTGATAATTTATAATGGGCAATTACTGCCATTTTGTTTAATCGTATTGAAACAGCTTTTT
The DNA here is from genome assembly GCF_040887425.1 of Enterococcus sp. C53. NCBI lineage: Bacteria > Bacillati > Bacillota > Bacilli > Lactobacillales > Enterococcaceae > Enterococcus > Enterococcus sp. C53. The sequence continues at coordinate 250,403 of NZ_JBFOFT010000003.1, read as the reverse complement.
TATCTTTATTTGACAAACATTGCATCGCCGAAACTAAAGAAGCGATAACGTTCATCAATAGCATGTTGGTAAGCTGCTAATGTTAATTCTCGTCCAGCAAAGGCACTCACTAACATGACTAATGTTGATTTTGGTAAATGGAAATTTGTTGAAAATGCCTCTACCACTTTAAACTGATAACCTGGTGTGATGAAAATATCTGTCCAACCACTATCTGCTTTGATTTCACCATCAAATTTGGTTCCAATCGTTTCAAGTGTACGGATCGAAGTCGTTCCTACGGCGATGATCTTGCCACCATTTTGACGGACTTGATTTAAGCGACTTGCTGCTTCTTCTGTTAGACGATAAAATTCACTGTGCATATGGTGTTCTTCAATCTTGTCCACACTGACCGGCCGGAATGTTCCTAAGCCTACGTGAAGTGTCAAATAGACGAGTTCTACCCCTTTTGCTTCGATTTCTGCTAACAATTCTTTGGTAAAATGTAATCCAGCTGTAGGAGCTGCTGCTGACCCGTTTTCTTTTGCATAAACAGTTTGGTAACGATCTGGATCCTCTAAACGTTCTTTGATATAAGGAGGTAAAGGCATTTCGCCCAATGATTCCAACGTTTCAAGAAAAATACCTTCGTATTCAAATTCAATGATTCTTCCGCCATGTTCTAATTCTTCTTTGACAACTGCTTGTAAGCGACCATCACCAAATGTAATTCGTGTACCTACTTTCGCTCGTTTTGCCGGTTTGATCAACGTTTCCCAAGTATCTCCTTCTGTATTTGTCAAAAGTAATACTTCCAGGTGTGCACCTGTTTCAGTTTTTTCACCATATAAACGAGCTGGCAACACACGTGTATTATTCATCACTAACGCATCTCCTGGATGCAATTCTTCTAAGATGTCATGGAAATGTTTATCCGACATTTCCCCAGTTGTACGATCTAAAACTAGTAACCGAGAATGGTCACGGTCTTTTAGTGGTGTTTGAGCGATCAACTCTTCTGGTAAATCAAAGTCAAAATCTTCTGTTGTTAACATATCGTCACTCACTTTCTATCTTCTGCCTTGTCATTCTAACATTTTTACTGTTACCTTGGCAAAACCCGCACTCGAAAAAAGAAGAAAGAGAAACGAACGAACAAACCGATTTCTTGCAAATAATCGTTTTATTTTTTTATAGATTTGATTGCATCATTGATATGATTGAGTTCAAAACGTTCAATTGTGCCTCCAAATTCCGTAGTGATTAAGTCATTCAATTTCTTTGCATCCATTTCTTTGACAATCGCTAAGACCCCTTCTTGTCCTTCTGGGATACAGTTAGCAATATAATGAAAAACATTTTTAGATTTTTTCTCTGCATGATGCGCTTGCCCAAAACCAATGACATCGCCAATCGCCCAGCCAAAGATCGCCCCTAATGGACCACCGAGAAAGCCAATGATAATACCTAAAATACTATCACGCCACTCATTCTTTTCGCCTGAAAGATTCTCAAAATCCATCACTGTAAATCCTCTTTCGTCAAACGCGCGTTGAGCTAACATCACTTGTTGAACCTCAACATCTGGCTTTAGATCATTTCTTTTAAGTTTATTGAACACTTCTAAGCAGTGAACATCTTCCGCCATGTTGATCACTATTAGTGTATTTTCCGGCTCTACTTCGATGTTTGGATCTAGAGCTAGATCTTCCATTTCATAAAAAGAAGAATAATCATTTAGATCACCTGAAGCAATTTTAGCCATCAACATTTCTGACTTATTGAGTTGATCGTCAGATACTTTTTGAAAGTTGCCCATTTGATCCTTGATTTCTTTATATTGATCTTCCGTCAAGACTTTTCCATTTTCAGTATTTCTATAATATTGTGCCATTGTCTTTTCAGCTCCTTCAAATAAATTGGATAAACATGTTCTACTAAAAAAATACATCAATTAAGTGACACTTTTTTATTTATTTTTTTTGTAATTATAAAATAAATAAATAAAAAAATGCCTGAGTTTCTCACTCAAGCATTTTTTGGTCTTTAACATTTATTTCTTCAAATGATAACTATACGTACTTATCACGATATTTTCTCGCCAAGATAAACGAAGTCTTAATCGTAAACTTGTTTGATTGTGTAAGATATTTTGCCAACGACGGTTTGGTACAAACTGTGGAATCAATACTGTCGTCGTATAGTTTTGTTTTGCGGCATTTTTACTTACCAGATCAACGTAGCGGATAATTGGATTTTCAATGGAACGATAAGAAGAATGAACAACTGAAAAACGGACATCAGGAAAATGTTTCTTGAAGTCTGCTTCAATTTCTTTTTCTTTTGCTATATCTTCATCCAATGACACGTGCATGGCCACCACATAATCCCCGATCGAACGAGCATAATTGATCGCACCGATGTTAACACGTGTGACATTTCCTACTAAAACCAGCACGGTATTTCCATCATAGTCATGTAACTTGGCGTCCGTTTCAAGTCGCAACTGTTCTGCTACCTTTTTGTAGTGATCATGAATGCGATAGAAAATATACATCACAATTGGCATGATGATAAAGAATGGCCAAATATCACCTAAGCGGTAAACGAACAAAATCGCAATGATCGCATAAGAGATAAACGCACCTGTGATATTTGCAATAGATTTTCCTAACCAGTTCTTTCCTTCTTTTTTCCATTTAACGACCATTCCTGTTTGTGATAGCGCAAAAGGAATAAATACACCGATCGAGTATAACGGAATCAAACGTTCCGTTGAACCATGGAAAATAAATAAGAGAATGATCGAACCAAAAGCTAATGTCATGATCCCATTTGAGTATCCTAAACGATCGCCACGATCTTGATACATATGTGGCATGAACTTATCTTTTGCCAAATTGTATGCTAATACTGGGAATGCAGAGAATCCAGTATTGGCAGCAACCGCCAAGATCAAAGCGGTAGCAAATTGTAATACATAATACAATGCGCCATGGCCAAAGACAGCTTTCCCAATCTGAGACAATACAGTAACTTCTTTTTCAGGCACGATCCCATACCAATAGTTGATGAACGTGATACCGACAAAGAAGAAGCCTAAGATCAAAGCCATCATTGTTAAAGTTGCTGCTGCATTTTTTGCTCGAGGTTTCTTGAAAAATGGTACGGCATTACTAATTGCTTCAACCCCTGTTAAAGAAGAAGAACCAGAAGAGAATGCTCGCAAAATCAATGCGATCGACACCCCTGGGATTGCAGCTCCAGGTAAGGCTGTTGCATGTAATGGTACGGCACCAGTAATGATATTAAACAGTCCGACCGCAATTAGCAACGTAATCACAATGATGAACGTGTAAACAGGGAATAGCAAGAAAGAAGCCGATTCCCTTAACCCGCGTAAATTCAGCATCATCAAGAGCAATACGATTGCAACTGAGATTGCTACTTGGTGACCATACAATGCGGGAATTGCCGAGGTAATCGCTTCGGCACCAGCTGACACGGAAACAGCTACCGTCAACATATAGTCGATCAACAAGGAACCTCCAGCGATCAACCCGGCATTTTTCCCAAGGTTTTCACTGCTGACGACGTAAGCCCCTCCGCCTTGAGGATACGCGTGAATGATTTGACGGTAAGAGAGAGTTAATGAAATCAATAGAATAATAACAAATGCTGCAATTGGCAGTGAATACCAAATGGCTGCAGTTGACAAGGCAACTAAAACAACCACAATCTGCTCTGTACCGTAAGCAATGGATGATAGGGCATCCGATGACAGCAATGCTAACGCGGCAAAACGAGTTAATTTATGCTCGTCGTTTTCAGCAGATTTCAACGGCTTACCTACTAACAACCTTTTTAAGTAGTCCAATTTTTTTACTCCTTTACACACATATTTACTTCAAAATTATTATTGTCAAAATTAAAAAAAATTTATCTTAAACAAGATGTTATAGTACGCTCCCATAATATAAAAGTCAATAAACTTTCATAAAATTAATTGAAAAAAATTAGAAAAAAAACAGTATTTTTTTCAATCGTACGTTAAATTAGCAAATGCCTTACATTTCAACGACTTTTTTCCTTTTCTGTCAAAAAATGTAACATCTCACTCATCGAGATTTTTCTTTCCTATTCAATAAAAACTTTTACTTTTCGTAGAACTTGAACAACCAGCACTTTCCAAAAAATAAGTAAACGGACTGTGATTTTTTCTAGCAATAATCAATCATTGTGGAATCAGCCATAACAAACTTTACTTTTCTATTTTCAATTTTTTCAATTAAACTCGTTGTTTCTACAAAAAGAAAAAAATAGCTCCTCTGATCACCTAAGCTCTGTTAATAAAATAAAGGCCTTATCAGACGAAAATACATGACTATTTCTGTCTAACAAGGTCTTCTTTTTTCAAACTGGTTATTGCTTTAACTACTAGTGGAAAATATGACTCTGATGTGCTGCTTCTTTGAATTTGACCATTTTTTCTTGGACATAAGGCGCAACAGCCGTTCCAATAACACCAAAGCTAACGAATAGACCAATCATGATCCAAATCGCATTTGCAGCATTTGGCCAATAGATTCCTCCTGCTGATTCTCGTAATAGATTAACCGCATGAGTGAATGGCAAGAATGGATTGATCATTTGGAAGAACTTCCCTGATACTTGGATAGGATAGTTTCCACCTCCACCAGAAATCGATAGCACGAGGATAATGATCGCAAGTCCCTTTCCAACATTATCAAATAGCGCCGCTAAAACATACACGATCATCATAAAGGCTAGCGAGATCAAAACGGCAAAGGACACGCTGTAAACTGGATTATGGACATCTACACCTAATAAAAAGATATTTCCTAAAGTAACGATCAAACTTTGTGCGATAGCCATCGTTAAGAACGTGAGCATTCGAGCAACAAATTGTTCTCGTTTTGTAAAATTGTTTCTTTCTTTTTTACCGAGATAATAATCGGTTGTCGCTACACTTGAGAGTAAGACAGCTCCCACCCACAAGCAAAGTGCTGTATAAAATGGCGTACTTGCCGATCCGTTGTTTGCAATTGGATACATCGTATTGGTTTTTAATTCTACTGGTTGCGTAAAGAAGTCACTCTCTTTCGTGGCATCTAGTTTCAATAATTTGATCACTTCTCCTAGATCAACTTCTTTTTCTCCTTTACGAATAGCATCTGCTGCTTTTTGGATACCTGTCTTGATGTTTGGCCAATCGTTATTGATCAAATCAGCTGCTGCATTTACTGCCGTTTCGACTTGTGGCATTTTTTCATTTGCTGTCGTCATCGTACTTGTGATTTCATTTTTGATCGTTGGCCAGTCATTTTGGATAAAGTTAGCAGCTGTACTCAATTTGTTGGCTAACACTGGCAAATCATTATTATACAGATCGGCTCCTTTATTGATCCCATTGACGATCGTTTCCATATTACCATTCAACATGGTGTTTGCATCATGGATCTCTTGTCCGATCGCTGGCATTTCTTTTTGGTACTTCTCTAATATCGCCACTGCATTGGTCACTGTTGCTTTTGTTGAATTTAACAGCGAATCAAAATCGATTTGGTCAGCCTTGCTTAACGCACCTTGAGCTGTTTCAATCGTACTGATGACTTGATTTAATAGTGAATCAACGGTTGAACTGACTTGGTTCACATCGATTCCAGAAATCAAGTTATTGACATTTTTAGCAGCAGTTTGAATTTGCCCTAAGATATTTCTTACGTTATCGATATTTCCTTCTTGAATGGCTTGTTTCAACGCTGGTAGGCGATTTTGTAAGCCGCTTAAAACTGGTTTGATACTATTTAATGTATCAATTATTTTTTGAAGTTTGGTATTACCCGTTTGATTCTGTAACTGTGTCAAAAAGGTAATCAACTGATCAATCGCTTGTTGCTGTGCTGGTAAACTATTGTAGAGATTATCCAATAATTTGAGTAAGTTTCCCTTCTCTTCTTCCGTCAATTGATTATCTGCAATTGCCTGATCGACACTCGCTGTGAATGAATCAATAGACGTTGCTACCTGACTAATCGATTGTATCGTTGTATTCACACTTGTTGTGATACCTGGTAATGCGTCTTTTAATTGCTCTGCACCTGATTTTGTTTGAGTAGCTAGATCTTTTGCTTGTGTTTCTAATTTCTTCACGTCAGGTAAGATTTCTTGGACTTGTTGAATGATCGACAACCCTTGTTTCGCTTCAGTGATTCCTTGATCCATCGTTTCTTGGATCGATGAAAAATCCTGATCGATCTCAGCAATTTGTCGACCTGCATTTTGGATTTCCGGTATTTTTTGTTGTAAATCTAAAATGATTTTCGCTTGCTCTTGGAGCTGTGGCATTTTATCATTCAGTGCAACCACTTTTTGTCCCATTTCATCGACTTGTGGGAGATAGTCCACAAATTCATTGGCTTTGTTTAACTTTTCTTTAATAGAAGGTAGTTGTTTTTGTAAATCGAGTACTTGTTGCGTATAGCCATCGATCGTATCAAGGTTCTCATCCGTTGAAAGTATCATTGATTTGACCTTATTGATACTTACTAGATTCGAATCAATGTCATAACCGATCTCGTTAAAGACCTTCAATAACGTTGAACTAGCTGTCTTAATAAATTCATCCGTAATCTGTGTTTGGATCGCAGAAGCTCCTTTATCGGTGATCTTAGGAGCGATCGCATTGATTTTCTCATTCACCGTGTATTCGATTTTTGGCTTTCTGATCTCTCCACTCGTAAAACTTAACAAGTCTTCTGAGAAATCCTTCGGTAAGTAGATTCCTGCATAATATTTCCCAGAACGAACCCCTTGTTCCAGTTCTGCTTTTGAGTCAACGAATTGCCATCCGAGTTGTTTATTGTCATGAAGTGATTTGATCACTTCTTTCCCAATTGCGACTTCTTTCCCTCGAAATTCTGTCGGTTGATCTGCACTGTAAACCGCAATAGGCAATTCACCGGTATTTCCGTAAGGATCCCATAACGCTTTGATGTTGAACCACGCATACAATGAAGGGATAATCATAATTGCAATGATCAAAAGTGTAGCAATTGGATTTTTAAAAATTCTTTTCCAGTCAAGTAGATATAATTTTAATGTGTTTTTGATTGACCGCATAAATATCCCCTTCTTCTTTTTTCAGCTGCATTACTTTACCATGTAAATCATGTAATTTTCAATTCCCTTTTTTCAAAAAGCTCGATAATTTAGACATAATAGTCAAACTGTCCGATTGTCTGACCATAGAATTGAAGAAATAGTTAAATTTTACATGTACCACTTTACCATTAAATAAAGCAGAAAGAAATTTTCATGCTAAAAATCAGAAGAAGAAAACGCATCCAGAAAAAGTTTGCTCCTTTTACCAGCCCAGCTCTAATCATAAGTTAATACGATTTTACCTGCAGAGGGGTGTCCTTCAAGTTGATGGTGCGCCCAGATTAAATGATCAAGAGTTGCAGCTAATTCTTCTGCTACAAAAATATGGTAATTTCCTGTTTTATATGCGGCAATTAAATGAGTCAAAGCTTCTTGATCTGAGTATTCTTTTCTAGGAACAAAAGTCTCATAAAACCCATTTTTTTTCTGACGAGATGCAAGGGAAGGCAATTCGTTCAACGCAACATAATGACCTTCTTCTTTCATAATTTTGATAGCCATGTCTCCCGCGATGCTTCCTTTCGTCGCATCGATCACAATATCTGCTTGATTACTGAATACTTCTTCAGGATTTTCTTGATCATAAGAAGAAAAATGAGTAACGCCTAAACTTCGGACTAATTCTTCATTTGTCTTTGATGCACTAGCTAACGTCCGAATCCCTTTTTGATGAAGTAATTGGATCAAACTAGTTCCTACGCCTCCTGAAGCTCCGGTCACCATTACCGTGTCAGTTGGTTGGATCGTTAGCAGATGATTAATCACATTGTAAGCAGTGATCCCCGTCGTTACCATTGCAGCCGCTTCTACCCAACTCATTTCATCTGGTATTTTAGCCACTTTACTTGCTGGTAAGACGATTTCTTCACCGTAAGCACCTGACACAGGATGAACGACTACACGGTCCCCCACAGCAAATGAATCGACGTCACTTGCTACTTCCGTCACGATTCCAGCACCATCATTCCCTAATACGTAAGGGAATGTTAAGGTTCGAACTTCCTTCATCTTTCCTGAACGCAAAGCGACATCATAAGGATTGATACTAAACGCTTTCAATTCCACACGAAGATGATTTGGCGTGACCTCCCTTGGTGTGTCTACTATTTCTTGAAACACCTTTTCAGCTGGTCCATAACCACTAATAGCAAACCTACGCATCTCTACCCCCTCCTTTTCTTCTAGTTTACGTGTAACACCACTATTTGACAAAAAAACTGTTTTAATCGCATCGGTGGCCTTTCTCTTTCATAGAGAATAAGAGAAGGACTAAACATTTTTAGAAACAAAATAATTGTTTTATTTCTCACACTATGTTAAGGTATCTACACTAAAACGTAATTTTTACGATTTGAAAAATTAAAGAGATTATTGGAGGAAAATATGGCAAAAAAATCAAAAATTGCAAAAGCTAGAAAACAACAAGAAATGATTGCCCGCTATGCTGATTTACGACAAGAGTTAAAAGCGAATAAAGATTATGAAGCCTTACGTCAATTACCTTTAGATGCACGCCCTGAGCGTTTGAAAAACCGTGACTTGATCGATGGACGTCCTCGCGGATATATGCGAAAATTCGGCATGTCTCGTGTGAAATTTCGCGAACTAGCTCATCAAGGACTGATCCCTGGTGTCAAAAAAGCTAGTTGGTAATTAGTATTAGACAGACGAAAGATATTCTGGCAAAATAGCAGTCACTCTCTGAATAAGATAAACTAATCAAACACATATAAAAAAAGCCGTAAGGACTAAAGATAGGAAAACTATTTTTGGTCCTTACGGCTTTTTTATAAGTTGAACAATGCTGACTCAACTTTTTTCTTATCATTATCCAGCATTTTTTATTAAGAGTCAGAAACGACCGTATAGCGATTGACATCATTAACGCTCAGATCCAACGATTTCTCTTATAACCTTTGTTGATTGACATTCAAGATAATTAGCTTGTTCCTTTTATATGTAAAGGCATAATGTGCTTATTTAGCGACAGGGGTCAATGCTTCGATACCTACACTGATTTTAAGTGCATGATCGACTTCTGACATAATTCCTCGATCTAAATGACAAACTTTTTCTTTTAATCTTGATTTATCAATTGTTCTGATCTGTTCAAGTAAAATGACAGAGTCACGTTCGATTCCAGTACCAGTTGCTTTTATTCCAATATGCGTAGGCAATTTAGGTTTGGCCATTTTGGCAGTAATGGCCGCCACAATAATCGTTGGACTAAAATGATTCCCTAAATTATTTTGAATAACTAAGACAGGTCGTGTCCCGCCTTGTTCTGAACCCACGACTGGAGAAAGGTCAGCAAAATAAATGTCTCCTCTTTTTACCATAGGATTCTCCTTACTCTTCATATTCTCTAGGAATGCGCGTTCCTAGTACACAGGCTACCTCATAGTGGATCGTACCTAATTGATCCGCTACTGCTTGCATCGATATCTCTTTTTCCTGATTTTTACCAATCAAAGTAACCTTTGTTCCCAGTGGAACTTCCTGAGGTAAACGGATCATAATTTGATCCATACACACACGTCCGACAATTTCACATAAATTTCCATCCACTAGGACGGAAAAGCCTTGCATGTTTCGTAACCAGCCATCCGCATAGCCAATCGGGATCGTCCCGATCCACTCTGGTTGATCGGTAATATAGGTTTCCCCGTAGCCGATGCCTTCACCTTTAGCCAAACGTTTCACTTGGATCAACTCGGAAACTAACTCTAGTGCGGGTTCCAATGGATACGGTTCTGGCAGTGCATGCCCTGAAGGATTTAACCCATACATTGCTACACCAAAACGAATCATGTTACCAATTTTTTCATCATGCCATAAAGCAGTAGCACTATTACTTACATGAACATACTTAGGTAAAGCAGGCAATACATCGATTGTCTCTATAAAACGTTGATGTTGCTGTTGCCAATACGTTTCATCCGCTTGATCAGCCGTTGAGAAATGGGTGAAAATCCCTTCCCATTCCAATACAGCACTTTCTTGAATAAATGAAACTGCCTCTACGACTTCTTCAGGTGTCAAAAAACCAATCCGTCCCATGCCGGTATCAACTTTCAAATGAAGTGCTAACGCATGTTTCAGCTTTCTTTCTTGCAGATATTCAACAGCCTGTTCTAACCATTCTTTGTTTCCTACAGTGATCGATAAATCATGGACAACCGCTAAAGTCAATGCGTCAATGGGAATCATATTCAACACTAAAATAGGTTGTGTGAATCCCGCTTCCCGCAATTCAATCCCTTCGTCTAGATTAGACACACAAAATCCAGTAGCACCTCCAGCCAGTGCAGCTTCTGCTGTCTGGACTGCTCCGTGCCCGTAACCATTTGCTTTGACTACAGCAAATAGCTCTTTTCCTTTTGGTAATCTAGCTAATTCTTTTTTGACATTTTCAGTAATAGCTTTTGTATGTATAATGACTCTTGTAGGTCGGTGCCAAGCGACAACCATGATTTTTCCTTCTTTCTAATCTTCTAAAATAATTTGTGCAAACGCTAATTCATCCGTATGCGTGATACTAACAAAACAAGTACCTGAATGAGGTGATTTTGTGACTACAGGTTGTCCTGCATCATTTTTTAAAATTTCAATTTCTTGAAACGTCACCTTACCAATACCAGTTCCCCACGCTTTTGAAAAAGCTTCTTTGCAAGCGTAACGCCCTCCGAGAAATTCTACTTGTCGGTGAAAAGGCAGGATTTGAAATTGCTCGATTTCATTTGGCGTCAACACTCGGTCGATAAAATTTTGTTTTTCTTTGATGATCTTTGCAATCCTTGGTAACTCAACTGCATCAATCCCAATTCCTTTAATCATAGACTCTACTCTTTTCAAAAATTTTAGAACACTCTCATTCTACCAAATTCTCGGTATTTTACCACCAATATGTCCATAAATAACTAAAAAGAAAGCTCCTCTTAAAAAAGAGAAGCTTATCATTTATTATTAATCGTTATTTGTACGGATCACAAATCCACGTTTTTTATCGTTTTGACGCTTACCGCCATCTTTTTGATGGTTATTATTTTTACTGTAGCCACCTTTTGATTTGTTGCCACGGTAGTTGTTATTATCGCGTCGATTACGGTTATTTCCGCCGCCACGTTTGCCATTTTTATTATAGCCTTTTTTCTGCATTGGCAATGGACGTTCTGGAGTGATTTTAACTGGTATTGCATCAGAAGGATCCTTTGCAGTCGTTTTTAGTAACAAAGCTACTAAATCTTGTGCAGAATACTCTTCAAGCAATTTATCTGCTGTTTGCAAATACTTGTCTAAGCCGTTTTCTTCAAGCTTAGCTTCAATTTGTTCCACTGCAGCACCTAGTTGTCCCTTGAATGCTTCTTTTTCAGTTGGCGGACGTAGAGTAGCCATCCGTTTTTTCGTTAAGTTCTCAATAACATGTAGGTAGCTCATTTCGTTTGGCGTAACGAATGTCACTGACATCCCGCCTTTACCCGCACGACCTGTACGTCCGATACGGTGAACATAACTTTCTGGATCTTGTGGAATGTCATAGTTGTAGACGTGAGTCACGCCTGAAATATCCAAACCACGTGCAGCTACATCCGTAGCAACTAAAATATCTAAATGACCATTTTTAAATGAACGTAAAACACTCATTCGTTTTTGTTGTGAAAGGTCCCCATGGATTCCTTCTGCACGATAACCGCGAGCTTCTAATCCACGTGCCAATTCATCAACACGTCGTTTTGTACGACCAAAAACAATCGTAAGTTCTGGTGTTTGGACATCGAACAAACGTGTCATGATATCGAATTTTTCGTATTCTTTTGCTCGAACATAATATTGATCGATTAAGTCAGCTGTCATTTCTTTCGCTTTGATCTTCACGTGTGTTGGTGATTTCATGAATTTCACGCCGATATTTTTGATTGCAGGTGGCATTGTTGCTGAGAATAATAATGTTTGGCGTTCTTCAGGTACTTTTGAAATAATATTTTCAATATCTTCCAAAAAGCCCATGTTCAACATTTCATCTGCTTCATCTAGAACTAATGTTTCCACTGTTCCTAATTTCAATGTGTGGCGGTTGATGTGATCCAGCATACGTCCAGGTGTTCCTACGACAATATGTGGACGATCTTTCAATCCACGGATTTGGCGACCGATATCAGCGCCTCCGTAAACAGCTTGTACACGTACTCTTTTATCACGACCAAGACGATAAAGCTCTTCTTGTGTTTGGATCGCTAATTCACGTGTCGGTGCAATGACTAACCCTTGCAATTCGTGGCGATTAGTGTCGATTTTTTCTAACATCGGCAAACCAAAAGCAGCCGTCTTACCAGTCCCTGTTTGTGCTTGTCCAATCACATCTTTTCCAGACAATGCTAAAGGGATTGTTTCTGACTGGATCGGTGTTGCTTCTTCAAAACCAGCACGCTCTACTGATTTCAATAATTCTGGTGATAATTCTAATTCTTTAAATTTCAAATGAATCCTCCTATATGGTTGTTAACTGAGGATGTAGCTTAATTTTTGCTACCCCGTCGATTGTTCGGTCAAAGTGTTTGGTTCTTTTTGACAGTGGCCACGTACGTTTTTACTCATTCTTAGCCCCTGTGGCACCACCGAAAAATCACTTTGCGAAGTTTAGGCATTAGAAAAGCCAAACGGGTCGCGTTCAGCTTTATCATTGTTATGACATCTGGCTCTAGCAATTTACATAAACGAAAGAACCAGTCCAATTTCTCTTCATCTTTCGGCAATAGGTTATTCTAGCATAATTTCTTATTTTCTGCAAGTTTGCAGTTTATTATTTCATTCCTTGCAATTGTTTAACGACATCAATCAATCCCATTCCATTGCTTCCTTTTAAAACGATGCTATCTTCCGGACGTATTTCTTCTTTCACCGTTGCAATGAGTTGTTCTTTATCTGTTTCAAAATATTGTACGTATAAATCTGGATACTTTTCGTTCAACTTTTCATATAATGCTTTCATTTGGGGCCCATATAAATAGACTCCCGCAAAATCAGCTGGATCAAGATGTTCAGCCATACTTGCGTGCATCTTCAAAGCATCTGGTCCTAATTCCAGCATGTCCGCAAGTACAGCAAGTCTTCTCCCTTTTGTTGGTAAGTTGGCAAAAGTATCTAAGACCAATCCCATTGCTGTAGGATTCGCATTATAGACATCACTTAGAATCCCCGCACCATTTCCAGCACTTAGCCACTCCGTACGATTTTGCGTCACTGTGACACTTGCTAAACCTAGACGGATGGCTTCCGTTGGCAGACCAAAAAATTGCCCAACAGCATAAGCAATCAACGCATTAGTGACATTATAACTTCCAGGAAGAGGAATCATGAACGATTCATCATTGACGATAAAATGTGTGGCTGTTTTCTCTTCACTCGTTACCTCCGCCTGTAGCTCCCCTGTATTTAATCCAAACGTTTCAATTTTTTGAGTCAAACTTTCAGTCAAAGGTTTCAATAATGGTTCTTCTTCTGGGATAATCAACAGCCCATCTTCTCTCAAACCATCAACAATCTCCATTTTTGCTTGCGCGATTCCTGCTCGTGAGCCAAGGTTTTCAATATGTGCTTCACCAATCATCGTAATAGCCGCTACTTTAGGTCGGGCAATCAAAGAAAGCTCAGTGATCTCTCTGGCATGATCCATCCCCATTTCTAAAACGATTTTTTCGGTATCCATCGGCATGTGCAAAATCGTATAAGGCAAGCCAATATTATTGTTGTAATTTCCTTGTGTTTTATAGGTTTTGTACTTTTGAGCTAAAACTGAAGCAGTCAAATCTTTTGTCGTTGTTTTCCCATTACTTCCCGTAATTGCCACCACTTCAGCCCCAACTTTCGCTAGGTAGTACTTCGCCAGATCTTGCATTGCTTTTAGTGGATCATCCACAAGAATCACTCGAATCCCACTAGGTGCTTTGGTCGCTTCCAGACTCCAAAAAGTAGCAACCGCTCCATTATCCATGGCTTGTTGAATAAATTCGTGTCCATCTCTTGCTCCTTTTAGCGGCACGAACAACCCACCTTTTTCAATCTTGCGACTATCGAACTCCACACCTGTGATTTCCGTTAAATCATTCATTACGCTTCCTACAGCTTGAGCGATTTCTTGTACTGTTAGTTTCATAAAAAACCCGCCTTTTCGCATTTAGAAGCCGGAACAAATGTGAATGACATTCGCTCCAGCTTCTATTTTTAATTGTCTATTCGTTTGCTTCAAAAAAACCTTGTCGTTGATTAAAACGATTGATTCCTAATTGAATCAATTCTTCGATCAAATCGCCATACTTCAAGCCCATGTTTTCCCACAATAATGGATACATGCTAAATTGCGTGAATCCAGGCATTGTATTTAACTCATTTAGGAATAGTTCATTTTTATTCGTCAAGAAGAAATCACAACGGCTCAAGCCACTCCCACCTAGCATTGTATACGCAATTTTTGCATATTCCTGCGCTTTTTGATAGACCTCTTCCGGTACTTCAGCTGGGATTTGCATTTCAATCTTATTGTTGATGTATTTCGCATCATAATCATAGAATGCAACATCTTTGACTACTTCACCAGGTAATGTGGTACGCACGTCTTCATTCCCTAAAACAGCTACTTCAATTTCACGTGCTTCGATCCCTTGCTCAACGATCGCACGAGAATCATATTGATAAGCTAATGCAAGCGCATTTTGCAGTTCTTCACGGTTCTCCGCTTTAGAGATCCCTACACTTGAACCCATATTTGCTGGTTTGACAAACATTGGGTAAAGCAAAGACCCTTCACATTGATCAAAGATTTTTTTAGGATTTTCTTTCCATTGATTTTTCAAAACAGGGACATAAGGAACTTGTGGCACCCCTGCCGCTTGCAAAATGTATTTGGTCATGATCTTATCCATTGCACAAGCACTTGTTAAAACGCCAGCGCCGACATATGGCAAGTTCAATGTTTCCAAAAATCCTTGAATCGTTCCATCTTCACCATTAGGTCCGTGTAAGACAGGGAAAACAATCGTTCCTTCTTCTTTGATTTCTCCAGGATTGATCACTCTTCCCGTAAAGCCATCTGTCACTTTTCCGCTTGGGTCCCATGTCAAATGTAAGTCTTCTTTGCTCGTTGGTTTCTCTGTTAACAAAGGGCCTTTCACCCATTGACCTTCTTTGCTGATAAATATCAGTTGAACTTGATAGTACGTATAATAAATAGCATTTAAGACTGAAAACGCTGAAAGAACTGAAACATCATGTTCTGCACTGCGTCCACCATATAGTAAAGTAATCTTCAAAAGATTGTCCTCCCGTATCCAATATCTTTCACTTTTACTTCATATTTTAGCACAAAATCAAAAGAATCAAACAGCTTATTTTTCAAAAAGTCGATAAACTTATTTGTTAAATCAAGAAAAAAGGCACGGCATCGCTGCCTGCGCCTCTTTTTCGATTGTTGTTTTTCATCTATTCCATCTTTCGTTCATCAGGGACAATCCCTTGATTTAATAACCATTTATGGAAGAACCATTCTCCTATGCCAATTAATAAAGCAGGAATCAAAACTCTCATCCAGATGTTCGTCATATCATTCATAAAATAAAGATATACCCACAAAATGACTGCGGAAGAACCGGCATCTGCGATCGTCGCCGCAATATTCCCCATCTTTCGCAAAATGAGTAAATCACCTAATACATAAATCATCACGACGATAATGACCCCAACAATTGTCGAATCCATGAAGCTAACTCCGTATAATCCTGTTAATACGATCCATAAAATCGCCCAAATCATGATTGCTTTTACAATTAATGCTTTTACATGTTTCATTTTCTACTCTCTCCCCTCAGATTAGAAAAAAATTAGATAATAAAATATCTTTAATTATTTTATCATTTTAAAGACAATACAAGCAAAGATATCGTACTAATTGAGGGGAGAACAAACCTATTGTCGCTACTCATTGTTTGAAGATAACTTGACTTGTTCAAGTGCTTGAATTAATGCCTGTCTAAAGTTTTGATGATCTTGAGTGGTAAAAGGTTTAGGTCCTCTAGTCCGCAGACCTGCTTTGCGCAACCTTCCACTTTGGTAACGTTGTTCTAACAAGGAGTCAATCGTTGTTGCACTAAATTCTTTACCCGTTTGATGAAACACTCGTACCCTCTTTGGTAAAACTAAAGAAGCTAACCCATAATCTTGTGTGATTAGAATATCTCCTTTGCGAATCAAGCCCACAATGCGGTAATCTGCGCTATCTGCGCCTTGGTCAACGTACACAAAATGAACATACGCTGGATATTCTTTATGGGTGTAATGAGCCACGCTCGTCACGATCATGACTTCCACTTGATACAAACCAGCAATTTCAATTACATCCTCCTTAACCGGCGAACCATCTCCATCAATCATTATTCGCATGATGCCGCACCTCTCGTTTCCATAATAGATAAACACCCAGCACACCAAGGAGTAACCAGCTGATGTTCCCCCACTTAGCGTATTCCATTAATTGCACACTGATCGTAGGAATTCTTAACTTGTCAGTTAACTGCAACAACACTGCAACAGGTAGTTCTAGCCAACGGGTAAGAACTAGTAACAGCCCCATCAAGAGAAATTGATGGACCACACTCCCTTTGTTTTGTGTCGTAAATTTAATGATGACTCGTTGATCCATGGGAATATCCGTATCAGTGTCATAACACACACGATTTAACCAACCGCTGATCACAGCATGACAAAAACTTAAGAAAAACAATCCAATCACAAACGCAGTCGGGATCAATAAAATCAATAAAGAGAGAGATAGTCCGATCAACTGGACGATCACTGGAGGAGAGGGGAAACTACGTAAGATACGATTACCAATCAGCTTAGCGACGACCATTCCAGCTATATAAGGTAGATACATATAAGTGGCTAAATGATCAAATCCATACAAAACTCCTACATAAAATGTACTAAACAAAAAGAGAAAGTTCCCCACCATTCCACTCAAAAAATTCATGAGATTGAGCCAACTTGGAAACTGCCAATTTTTTTTGCCTCGCCCTAAATAAAAAGCGGCTAAAACAAATAAAAAGAGAAAAACATAAATTGTAAGATCAAACAGTTCTGGCTCAACGAGCAAGCGTGCATTTCGAAACAAAAACAATAAGACAAAAAACACAATAAACAGCACAAATTCTTTCGTGACAAAAATCGTCGTTTTCATCTCTTTAAAATCCAATTCATACCTAGGATAATGGCTGATGGTGTGATAAGCCATGATATAAAACAATGTATACAGCCCTAACGTCACAACGATTTGGGTCGTACCTGACAACTCGATCGAGCGAAAAAGCAAAACCAATAATAGTAGCGCAAAGATATATTTTTTGCCTGTCATATTCGTAAAACCCTGTCGCTTTTCATGGTAATTAACAGTCACATTTGCTGGAAGTAGCCAAGCTGCACTAAATCCCAATAAAATACTAGACAAATAAAACAAGGGGAAATAGAGCACGCCAAAGATCCCTAATAACGAACCCGCCCCTCCCATCAAAAGAGCAATCATCAGTAATGTATAACTATCTAGACCTAAACGAATACTGCGGATCAAAAACAATCCCGTCATACGGAAAGTATAAAATAAGGTAAACGGTAAAATCGAAGCCCAGTTAGCCCCATCGCTCAAATTCAGAAATAAAAGAATTGTTTGATTTTCTCGAACATAAAAAAACTCCTTAGCGAGTAATTACAAAACTTATTTTTCATTCATTCTAGCATTAATCATAAGTAGAAACCAATTTTAGCCGATACTATCAACTAAGAATTTCGACTTATAACGAGCGATAACCTATTGCGACACGTCTTCTTGTCAGTAATAGTAACGCTCAAGCCAAACAAACCACGAAAGATTACCCATAAAAAATAGGACATTACCCAGAATCTCTTCTGACTAATGTCCTATCTTACTGGTACTTGAGTTTTTGTGAACTCAAGCAGACAAGCCCTTCTCCACAAAAGTCTTGCCCGACACCCTTGCATTCCGGCAAGTGATCACATCATGATCTTGTGTCTCCAAAATCAATTAGGCGCATCTGTAAACCAGAGGCCTTCTCGACCCGTCGCATGTCGTTACTTTAACACATATCCCAAAGTTATGCGAGTCTTTTTTTCATTTGATAATCGACCATTTGAAATCCTTGACCAATATCCGAGATCAGTTCACCAGCCATTTCAAAACCTTGATGAAGGTAAACGGCGATGGCTTGAGCATTGCCTTGATTGACACGTAGAAAAATCTCTTTGATTCCTTGTTCTCTAGCGATAGTTTCGTACCACTGAAAAAGAGCCGACGTCAATCCCTTCCCTCTGAATTGATTCATTAAGTATAACTTACTCAAATATATTTTGGATGCTATTACCTCATAGGCGGTATATCCGACCGTTTGCCCTTGCTCTTTTAAGAGAAAATACTGCACACCTTCCGCCACTTCTTTTTCAATCTGTTGTTTTGATTGATAGGTAGCCAGCATATAGTCCACTTGTGCTTGCCCAATGATCGGAACAAATGCTTCTGGCCAAACTTCCTTGATCACTGATACCAACTCGTCAATTTCAGTTGAGGTTACCTTGACTTTTTCTAACATTCTTTTTCTTTCCTCTCTTACTGCTAAAAATTTCCTTGTGCTTTCTGGAACAGATACAACATAATCAAACTATACGCACCGACAGACCAAGGTTTCAATAATAGGACAATTTGGATATATTCCTTAAAAGATATTTTAGTTAACCCTGCGACCAGACAAACCAAGTCATCAGGCGCAAAAGGAATCAACATGGTCAAACACAGTACTTTTTTGATATCCTTCGTTTTCTGTGTCAGTAATTGGTCGAATTTTTGGTACTTTTTGGGCGATAAAATAAGTTGTACAAAACTAACGCCATAATAACGAACCAATAAAAAACCAATGGCTTCACCGATAATCAATCCAATACAGCTATAAAGTAATCCCCAGCCATTCCCAAACATCAACAAGCCTGCCACTGAAGAAATTCCTCCAGGTAGTATTGGGATGATCACTTGAATAATCTGCAGGAGAATAAAAATCACTACTGCATACTCCCCAAATTGTTGGATGAAGCGTTGCAAAGAAGTGGTTGATCGAAAGATCCCATGTTGATAAGCATAAATGATTAACACCAAAAAGAACAATAAGCCAATAATCGGGATTATTCGGATATATTTATGTAAATGATTGTGATTGTTCATTTTCAGTCTCTCCACCTTTTAGCGCTACTTTTCATTAAGAATCGTTGCAAAAGTAAACGTTTCACTTGATAAATAAGTCGAAGAATCGAAAATAGCTTCTCCTATTTTCATGATTCTTCGACTTATCCTATTGGTTTCTTTGTTTTATTTATGATCCAAAAAACTAGCAACTTTCGTCGTAATCAAATCGATCGCTACGTGATTTTCGCCACCTTCTGGCACGATGATATCGGCGTAACGCTTAGTTGGTTCGATGAATTGATGATACATCGGTTTAACCACAGTCAAATATTGTTCGATCACGGAATCCAACGTTCTGCCACGTTCTTCCATATCTCGTTTGATTCTGCGGATGATACGGATATCATCGTCTGTATCTACATATACTTTGATATCCATCAAGTCACGTAGATTTTCATCTTCTAGAATCAAAATGCCTTCTAATATAATTACTTCTTTAGGCTCTTGGATGATTGTTGCTTGACTTCTTGTATGTGCAACATAATCATAAACTGGTTTTTCAATGGCGTTATAGTTCAGTAGTTCTTTCACGTGCTGAATCAGCAGATCATTATCAAAGGCAAAGGGATGATCATAATTCGTATTCAATCGTTCTTCAAAGCTCAAATGGCTTTGATCTTTATAATAAGAATCTTGTTCAAGCATCATGATGGAATGGTCTGGGAAATTATTGAAAATGGCACGACTTACGCTTGTTTTACCGCTTCCTGATCCACCCGTCACACCAATGATAATTGGCTTGCTTTTTGTCATTGACTAAAACCTCTTTCATATCCGTTTTTACATTCTTATCTATTATAGCGAAAATACACGAAAATGCTATATTTTTCTGAAAATTAATGCTTCTCGATTTCCAAAAGAGGATAAAGTTCTGCTAACGAATCAATCCGATAAGTCGGTACGATTTCTGGAATTTCCGGCAACCGATTTTTGTTAAACCAAATCGTATCAATTCCTGCCAAGTTCCCTCCTTTAATATCTGAGGTCAATGAATCGCCAATAATAACTGTTTTTTCTTTTTCAAATTGAGGAATCTGTGAAAAGACATGATCAAAAAATTCTTTCATTGGTTTTTGGGCGCCCACATCTTCTGAAACAAAAATTTTTTTGAAATAGCCCAACATTTTCGCATCAGTCAAACGTTGATATTGCGTTTTCGATACCCCGTTTGTCACAATATAAAGATCCGCTTGTGAAGATAACGTCTGAAGCAGTTCATGACTTCCCTCAATCAAATCATGCCCCTGATTCAAGTAATGTCTGTATCTTTTCTCCATAGCTAAACTATCAACTGTTTTACCAAATTGTTGAAATAGTAGTCCAAAACGACTCCCGGTAACCTCTTCTCTCGTTATATTCCCTTTTTCAAATTCACGCCATAAGTGATGATTTAATGCCTTATAACTTGTTTTCACTTCTGGTGTCAATTCAATTCCTTGCTCTGCAAATAATTCATTTAATGCTTTTGCTTCTGTCATCTGAAAATCAAGTAACGTATCGTCTACATCGAATAATAAAGTATGATAATTCATTTTTTTCTCTCCTATTTAAAATATATTTTCAATTGCTTTAATTCGGTTAATGTCAGTGAACGATAGGCACCTTCAGCAAGTTGCTCATCTAACTGCAAAGGTCCCATCATTAGTCGCTTTAGCTTTGTCACTTTTTTACCACGTGCAAGGAACATCTTTTTTACCTGATGAAATTTTCCTTCTTGTATCGTTACTCGTACTCGACTGCTGTTTTTGGATGTTTCCATGATTGTTAATTGTGCAGGTAAACAACGATAGCCACCCTCAAAAACAATTCCTGCTTGAAAAGCTTCGATATCTGAAGCTGTCACTTGTTCATTGATCTGCGCCTCATAAGTTTTGAAGACTTTTTTATCAGGCAGCAACATTTCATATCCCAACTGACCATTTGATGTCAGTAATAGTAGTCCTGTGGTATCACGATCCAAGCGTCCGACAGGATAGAGCGGCTTCGTTCGATCCGCTGAAGCAATCAAGTCTAACACGGTCATTTTTGTTTGGTCTTTAACTGCAGTCACAGAACCACTCGGTTTATTCAATAAATAATAGACTTCGTTTGTCGTTAAACGCTTACCTGAGACTTCGATCTCATGGATCAAACTATCCACATTTCGGTTTTGGCAAAATTCGACACAACCATCAATTTTAACTTGTTTTGATGCAAATAAACGCTTCATCTCTTTCCGAGTCGTTTGTAAAGTTTCTTCAATTAATTTATCTAAACGCATGGTGCTTTCCTTTCTTAGCCTAACAAGCATTATAACCCGAAAGAGAGTAGATGCAAATAAGAAAGCCATTGTTATTCCTTGACTTAAATTCAGATTCGCGCTACGGTTAAAGAGTAAAGTGAATTGGATTTCTCATACACAGCGTAATGACCTGGTGGAGAAAAGTTGAATCCTGACTTTCTAAAGGTAGATGCGCGCATCTACCTTTTTGCGTTTTTTAAGCGTCCTAGCCAATAATGTGCACGAGAATAGCCGTCGAAAGTTCACTTAAATAAAATCTGTTGGTCTACGTTGCCGACAGTCACATTTTAAGGAGGAATTTTGGTTATGTCAGTATCATTAGAAGTAAGTAAGAGAGAAGTACGTCCCCGTTCATTGAGAAATAAATTGCGTCATGAAGGTAAAGTTCCAGCTATTGTTTATGGGTACAATGTTGAAAGTACTCCGATTGCTATTGATGGACAAATATTCAGTAAATTATTACGTGAAAATGGCGCAAATACAGTAATCACAATGACGATTGATGGAAAAAAAGTCAACACGTTGGTTCATAAAGTCCAAACGAATACCTTTACCAACCATTTTGAACATGTGGAATTTCTATCTGTGAACATGTCAGAAGAAACTGAAGTCGAAACTGAAATCGTTCTTGTTGGCGAAGCTGCAGGTGTAAAAGCTGGTGGTGTCTTAGCACAAAACCTTTACACCGTGATCGTCTCTGCTACACCAAGCAACTTACCAGAACGTATCGAAGTTGATGTAACAAACCTAAATCTAGGCGATGCAATCACAGTAGCCGATCTACCTGAAAACAACGATTATAAAGTCGTTTCTGATGGTGAAGAACAAATTGCTGCAGTAGCAGCTCCAACTGAGGAAGCTGAAACTACTGATGAAGAAAGCGAACCAGAAGTTATTGGTTCAACGGAAGAATAACAAGTGACTTGTTCGTGTCAAAAGCGTTGGTAACCTTCGCTTTTGGCACGTTTTTTTCTCTCCTTAAAAAAAACTTATACTTTGAAAAAAAGTACACGATTTTTGTTGCATTTTTAAAAAAAGTCTATTAGAATGAACCATCGTTACAGTAAATCGTTTATCCTAAATGAAGAAATAAAACATGTCTATTCGATAAAACGAAGGAGGTTAAACAGATGTTTGAAAGTTTTGACAGTAGTCGTAACCGGTATGCCTCTGTAGGTGTTGTATCAAGTTTACCAGATGAACTGATTGATAGTATCTGGTTTATTATTGACCTAGACCTTAAGGGAGTCATCCCCTTAGATAATATGTTAGCCTTTGATTTAATCGACAATAATGGAAAAGTAACTATGCATTTTTCGCAAGCTGGTAGTGATGTTGAGATGGGAATCGATTTACCGTTTCACTATTCATCAAGTTTCCCAAGCCAAGTATATGCTTATGATGATGGTACTAGAGAAACCATTCTTTTACCCAGCGAGATAAGACAGTATTAAGGTTCACAACCATTCGTTGTCCCTTTTGATTTGTACGCCCAGGCCAAGTAGTTGATCCTTTGAATTTATTCTTTGCGTTTCATTCTTTGAATTTATTCAGCGATTCAATTCTTGGCTTGTTTTATGATGCACATCATTGAAAATATCTTTGAAAATGAATCTGCAATACATTGAAAGTTATCAAAATTATTTCATTTTTACCTAGTAATCTCAGGATAAACACTATATACTACTAACTAAATTTTATAGACAATAAGGAGTTTAAAAAATGCGCGATTTAACAAAAGGAAGTCCAGCTAAACTAATCTTAATGTTCACCGTTCCTTTACTTATTGGTAATGTCTTTCAGCAATTTTACAACATGGTCGACATGATCATCGTTGGTCAAACATTAGGGAAAAATGCGCTGGCTGCTGTTGGTGCAACCGGAAGCTTGACCTTTTTAATCCTTGGCTTCGCTCAAGGTCTTACTGCTGGATTAGCGATCATCACAGCTCAGCGTTATGGTGCAAAAGATTATCGTGGTCTTAAGAAAAGTTTTGCTGCAAGTGTTGTTATCAGTTTGGTTGTCACTATTGCATTAACCGTCCTTAGTTTAGTATTTATTCGTCCGATGCTGCAATTGATGCAAACGCCCGTTGAGATTATTGACCAAGCACAAACGTTCATTTCAATCATCTTACTAGGGATTTTCGCATCTATGAGTTTTAACTTGCTTTCAAATGTTATTCGCGCGCTTGGAGATAGCCGGACACCACTTTTCTTTTTGATTATTGCAGTGGTTGTCAACGTTGTGCTTGATTTGATTTTCATCATTTCTTTTGGAATGGGTGTCGAAGGCGCAGCAATTGCAACGGTTATTGCCCAAGTTTGCTCAAGCCTACTATGTTTAGTTTATATCAAGAAAAAAATTCCTTTATTGCAATTACGTAAAAAAGATTTTCACTTTGATAAAGAAGAGATTCGTGTTCATTTGAACGCTGCTCTTCCAATGGCTTTTCAATCATCCATCATCGCCATTGGCGCCATCGTCCTTCAAGCTGCGTTGAACAGTTTAGGAACAGATGTCGTAGCCGCTCAAGCAGCAGCCAGCAGAATTGACCAATTTGCTAACCAACCAATGATGTCCTTTGGGATTGCTATTGCAACATTTACTGCTCAAAATTATGGTGCAAAAGAATATGGTCGAATTTTAAAAGGTGTTAAGCAAACACTTATGATGAGTATTGGCTTTAGTATTGTTGCAGGTGCGATCGTGATTTTCTTCGGTCATTCACTTATGCAGTTGTTTGTTTCACCGACAGAGACTCGTGTCTTTGAATTAGCTCAAACTTACTTCAATATCAATGGTTCCTTATATTGGATCTTAGCGATTTTATTTATCTTACGTTACACACTACAAGGACTTGGTCAAAGTAAGGTTCCGACACTCGCAGGAATGATGGAATTAGTCATGCGTTCATTTGCAGCAATCATTTTAACTGGTTTACTTGGTTATACGGGTGCTGCAGCTGCTTCACCACTTGCTTGGGCAGGATCTGTCACTGTTCTACTATACTCTTACTTGCGTTCAATGAAACAACTTAAATCTTTCGAGAATGAACAACAATACGCTATGGATGATCCTGAAATCCAATACAATAGTATCCAATAAAAGAAAAAAAGACATTTCTCTCATCGATCAGATAAGCAGAAATGTCTTTTTTATTAGCAATTTACATGATGTTCCGTTCAAAAAACGAAGGAGTCTGGTTAGATGATTTTAGCGATCAATTATTATATATGATCATTTTTACGAGTATTTTCATCCGTATCTTCTACTCGAACGTCTCCTTTTGTATCAATATCCAACTCTTCACGACTTACTTCTTCCGTCACTTGTTTCATATCTTCATGCTCTTTTTTGTGAATACCTACCTCTTCACGTACTACAGTATGTTTATTGACATCAATTTGTTCTTCTTTAAGAGGAATTGTAATCGTTTCGTCTTCCAAAGAATCATCTGAAATATTATCGCTTGCTTCAGCATTTACTGGTTTTCTTTCGATAACGATTTCTTCACGCTTCACAGGGACTTCCACTGTTTTAGTATCATTAACAACGTGTTTATGGATATCAACTTCCCCAGTTGTCACGTCATGGGTATTGACATCTAACTGTTCTTCTTTGAGTTGAATATTTTCATTATCTGTATTTAATGTATCCGTTGGATCGGGCATACTTTGAGTCCGATCGTTTTCAACAACTGCTTCATTTGGCGCTTTGTAATCTTTAACCGTAATCACTATTTTCCCAGCGGCAATATCCTCTTTGTATGAATACAATGGATCATCGTTAACAGAATCATCCGCTTTTTCTGTATACGAATCTTCCTCATAGGTGTTAGAAGTGAACGTATCTTTGATCCGTTCCCATAGCGAGCGTTCTTCATGCGTGCCTTCAACCTCATCCACATTCGTTTCTACATCAATTCCTGATAAACCAGAAAAACCAAAATTTTGAGCAGCATCTTTTGTCGTATAGATAATGATATCGTCTCGATCGTATCCTTCATCACGCAATTGTTCGATCACTGATAAAGCTTCTTCCCTCGTACTGTAACTACCAATAACTGTTAGATTTCTTTCATTCATGTGAATCCCTCCTGTTAATAGTATGTCTGTATTTAGTGATTCCGCTTACAGATCTATTCTATCGGATATTTTTTTTTAGAACAAATATATGGTTTACAAAGTAAAAAAGATGCCAATCCATTCAGCTAAGTCGAATAGATTGGCATCAGTTCTATCGTTTAAAATCTTATGATCAAGAGATCCGTCCACCAAAATGAGTAGGAAGCTTCCGACTAAGGGACAAAAAGAAAGTATAAACATCGGTTTATTCGTTTTTGGTAGTGGTTAGAATGTTTTGTCTTACTTCTCTCATTTTTTTTGATCGTGAAATGTAGGATTTTGTTTATCCCAGATTCTTCATTCTGTTTTATTCGAATCGATACTGTTTTCTGCTATTTCTTGTTTTTTGATTTTAAAATAGTCCACATGTGTATGGGTATATTCTAACACCGTAAATTGAAAAGAATCAATTTGGATCACTGTACCTGTCTTGATGTTTTTTTCATGGTTCGACATAAATCCAGATAGTGTGATAAAAGTAGACTCTTCAAATTCAGGGATAGTAACGTGGAAATAACGACCAAAATCATCTAACGTCAATTTTCCTGAAACAATATAGCTCCCATCTGCTTGTTTCGCTATCAATGCTTCATCCAAATCCGTTTCATCCCGAATTTCCCCCACGATTTCTTCTAAAATATCTTCAATCGTCACTAAACCACTCGTTCCTCCGTACTCATCTTTTAAAATAGCAATATGTTTTCCTTTTTTACGCATGATCGTCAATAATTTTTTGATGGGGATCGTTTCTGAAGTAACGATTGGTTCTTCCACCAACTCATCCACTGTTAATTGATCGTCTTTAAACGACTGCTTAATCAAATCTGGTAAAGTAACATAACCAAGGACGTGATCCTTTGACCCAGAAATAACGGGGTAGCGGGTATGACCTCTTTGAATAGAAGCTTGAATCGCATCTTTCACTGTCTCACCAGCTTCAAAAACCTGCATAGAGGTTCGATCCACTTGGATATCTTTTGCCAACGTATCATCAAATTCAAAGACATTTTCTAAATAATAGTACTCTTCTTTCGTCAACTCTCCTTTTTCATAAGAATTCATAGCCACTAACGTCAATTCTTCTTGAGATAATGTCTCTTCTCCTTCTGAAACTAATTTCACACCTAATACTTTTCCTAAAGCCGCAGCAGAATGATTCAATACCCAAATAAAAGGAAACATTGCTTTATAAAAATAATGCAACGGACGTACAACAAATAAGACCACTTGCTCTGTATTCACGATACTATAACTTTTAGGTAAAAGTTCTCCGATCACCACATCGATATATGTCACCAAGATAAACCCTAATGCGACAGAAATCGTTCCGCTCAATGCTGAGCTAAACGGCAATCGACCGATCCAAGGCTCTAGTAACGCCGCCACTGAGCCTTCGCCAACCCAACCAATGATCAACCCAGTCAAGGTAATTCCTAATTGACTAGCCGACAAGTAGTTATCTAAATGATGCGTGACATATAATGCTAATTTGGCATTCTTTACATTTTCTCTTTCTAATTGTTCTAAACGTGAACGTCTGATTTTAACTAATGCAAATTCACTAGCTACAAAAAAAGAAGTCACCGCAATCATCAAAAATAATATGGCAAAATTAAGTACCATAACTTCCCACCTCTCTTTTCATGTCCATTGTACCTCTTTTTGAATTTTTTTGGGAAAATAGGTTAAAAAACAACTCCTTCGTCTTCTTAAACGACCGATTTTCTTCACATAAGGTCTCCTACTTTTGATTTTTCTTTTCATTTTTGCGATAACTATCTGATAAATACGATTGATAAATCAGTGATTAAATGTCATTTTTTTCTTTTACTTTCGCAATATTTGTCATTCTTAAATAAGAAGAGGCAACTTTTACTAGACTTTAGGAACATCTTGCATACTCTTGTTAAAAAACCAAAAAATTCTTATTAAAGAAAAAAAAATCTCCTATATCCGAATCATTACTTTACAATGAATTTAATAAAAAATAATTTGAGGGAGATCATTTTTATGCCAAATAATGTGAATAAATCAAATGAAACGACCGATTTTTCATCCAACCAGGAATTACTAAACACAATTAACGCATGGAAGGCAATGCTTAAAGTTTACGGAAAAAACGAAACTTTAGAGACTTTAACTGCATTCAACTATAAAAATTCGGACATCAAATTGATTGCGGATAAGCTTCGGTTACCAAAACCAAGTAATCGAACATCTAGGAAAAAGCTAGTTCTTCCTTCAAACAAAAACACTACCGCCGAGGTGTTCATATCCAAAGATAGGTTACTAGATACTATCAACATATGGAATGCGATGCTTAAAGTTCATGGACCAACAGAAACTTTAGCTGCTCTAGCTACATTCGGCTATGGAAAAGCGGTCACCAAAATGATCACGACTAACCTTCAGTTACCAAAATCAATCAATCGAATAGCTGAAACAGAAAAAATAATTAACGCTTCTAAATCAAAGAAGTCAACCGATTTTTCATCCAACCAGGAGTTACTGAAAACTATTGACAATTTCAAAGAAATGCTTAACACAGGTGAATTAAGCAAAACCTTGGAATGTTTAGCTGAATTAAGCTATACGCCCATAAGTATCAAACTTATCATGGCTAACCTTGACTCGCCAGAAATAAAGGATCGAGAAACTATAACAAAAAAGATAATTGAAGCAAATCAAACAAATATTATAGCGAATTCCGACAAAAATAGAGACAAACTATCAAGTACCCAAAATAATCCACAAACACGAAACAATATGAAAGATTATATCTATCATACTTACATAAAACCAAATACAGTGGAAAATGACTTACATAATAAATCTTGCATAAAAAACTTGACAGAAAAAGCCATAAATAGTGTCCCTAGCGAGCCTTTAAGTAATACGGAAAAAGATAAAACCTCTCCACAACGTTAATCACTAAAAATAGTGAGACTAGGACATAAAGTTTACTCTTCGCTCTAAAAATGAATAAACGGTGTTCTAGAAGTAGCTCTATCGGAAATAAGCCGAAGAATTCCAAAAATATGAGAAACTATTTTCGGATTCTTCGGCTTATTTCTCAAAGCTAGACACTTCTGTCACAACCTCACGTAAATACTTTATTCGCTAAAGTTTAATTTTTCCTTTCTTTTAACCACGTTTTTCTTGTTACACCAATTAGTAACGGTACTGTTTCATGCTTTACTTCACTATACTCTAAACCAAACCAAGTTTCTGGCGTGGTCGCAATTTTTTTAATTGCAAGTTTTGCTTGCATGATTTGTCGTTCCCATTTGCTGAGAGTCGTCACATTTGAGATCACTTCATCAATCAAGATAAATTGGAAATCACCGACTTCTCTTCCCGGAGTTAACGAATAAGTCTGCGGTTGTTTTGGTAATCTTCCTTGTTTCATCAAATCATGAATGATTTGACGAACATAGACATTGATTTCTTGTTGTACTCTGAATCCTAAGAAGAGATTCACTTGTACGACAAAATCAGTATCCATCATATCGATTTGGTATTCTTTCGTATAAGGTTCATCCGTCACTTCCACATGTACGAACCAATATACACGTGCTCTTTTTGGTCGTTTGTCCAGAATCGAGTAGACAAATTGTCTACCAACTTTTCCTTCGGCCATATCTGGTACTAAGAACACCACATTAGTTTGATAAAGTGGCAATGAGTGATCATCTCTTAATTCCGCTAATTGTGGAATGTAATCTTTTAATGCCACATCTTCCGCAGCAGACTCACGGATGATATTTCCTTGTTCCCAAATAAACATGACAGCTAAAATAATGATCGCCATCAACACCGCAACAAACCCTCCGTGGAAAAACTTCACGATACTTGAGATGAAAAAGATGATCTCGATCGCACCAAAAAAGAAAGACACAATCCAGGCGAACCATTTGGAATAGTTGCTTTGGATCAAATAGAAATAAAGAAGTACCGTCGTCATCAACATCGTGACAGTAATTGAAAGTCCATAGGCTGCTTCCATATGATGTGATGTTCGGAAAGTAACCACGATCAACGAACAAGCCAACCATAAAATCAAATTAACCGCGGGAATATACATCTGACCGATACTGTTTCCTGGATACATGATTTTCAAGCGTGGTAAGAGTTTTAACTTAATCGCCTCTGATACCAATGTAAATGATCCAGTAATCAAAGCCTGTGAAGCAATGACCGCAGCGATCGTAGCAAACCCAACGCCAATAATCAACCAACCTTTAGGTAACATTTGGAAAAATGGATTGAGATTATTGATTTGTTGCACCTCTTGATTTTGATAAATATTCAGTAACCAAGCCGCTTGTCCGAAGTAATTCAATACTAAGCAAAGTTTAACGTAAGGCCAACTTAAACGGATATTTAATTTCCCCACATGCCCCAAGTCAGAATACAATGCTTCCGCCCCTGTCGTAGCCAGAAAGATGTTTCCTAAAATAAAGAGACCTAATCGATTGTCTGGACTAAAAAGTAGGCGAATCGCGTAGTAGGGGTTCAACGCTCGGATCACCGTCCAGTCTTGGCTGAAATTTATTAAACCCATCACACCTAAAAAAGTAAACCATAAAAACATGATCGGACCAAACGCTTTTCCTACTATCTCGGTACCGAATCGTTGAACCATAAATAATAGGAAAATGATGACTAATGTAATAATGACAATAATATTTTGATTGTTACCGAATCGATCAAAAAATTGTGGGATACCTCTTAACCCCTCGATTGCTGTCGTGACAGTCACCGCTGGGGTCAATACTCCATCAGCAAGTAGAGCAGCTCCACCGATCATTGCTGGTACGATCAAGTATTTACTTCCTTTCCTGACTAGTGTATATAAAGAAAAAATCCCACCCTCACCGTGGTTATCGGCATTTAACGCAATCACCACATACTTGATTGTGGTAAGTAATGTTAGTGTCCAAAAAATCAATGACACCGAACCAAGGACAAATTCAGGATTGATACCTCGTAGTCCTCCGTTATCTTCTACGATGGCCTTCATTACATATAGTGGACTCGTTCCAATATCTCCGTAAACTACACCCATCGCAACTAATAGACCAGCCATTGAAATTTTTTTAGTGTTGTGTTTTGTTGTCAATTGTCCCCCTCTTTTCTACTTTCGTTCACTATCGTATTTTCTTCACAAATCATTGATCTTTTATTTCATGTGATTTACTTAACTAGAGACCCCTACGAAGTGTCAAATCATTATACAAGATTTCATTTAGTAATGTCGACGGATATAGTCTGCTAAAAATGAATACACACCGAGACAAAAAAGAGCTCCTAGCAATGAAGGGATGAGGTAGAATCCTTTGATCGAGGGACCTAATTCACCAAGAACAAATTCTCCTAACCAACTTCCTAAAAAGCCGATCACTACATTTCCAGTGACACCGCCAGGTACATCCTCATTTAAGATCAATCCAGCGAACAGACCTAAAACGCCACCAACGATCAAAGTCAGAAAAAAATAAAGCATCTCGTTCCCTCCTTAAAAAATACACCTTTATTTTATGTTATTTTGAAAATTAGACCAAAGATTATGAATAGCTTTTATCCAAGTAAACTTTCCAGAGGGATTTTAGCTATAAAAAGAAGGAGTAAGACATTGTCTCACTCCTTCTTTTTCAATGTAGCAAAAACAAGTATTTTTCACTGGCGTAGGCGTTTCACCCTTCAGATTACTCTTTTTGCTATTTTATCGTTTGAACGATTATTTTGTTTCTTTTTCAGAACCATCTTCTGTTAACATCGCTTTTCTAGAAAGATTTACGCGACCTTGTTTGTCAATCTCAGTTACTTTGACAAGGACTTCATCACCCAATTTGACTACATCTTCTACTTTATTGACACGGTCATTTGAAAGTTGAGAGATGTGAACCAATCCGTCTTTTCCTTTGATCAAGTTAACGAAAGCACCAAATTTTTCAATACGAACTACTTTTCCTAGATAAACCTCACCGACTTTTACTTCTTTAGTTAAGTCTTCAATGATCTTGATTGCTTTTTGGATCATTTCTTTATCAGATGAAGCAATACTTACTTTACCATCTTGATCGATATCGATTTTCACACCAGTTTCTTCAATGATACCATTGATTGTGTCGCCACCTTTACCGATCACATCTTTGATCTTCGCAGGGTCGATTTGGATCATTTCGATTTTCGGTGCATATGGGCTTAATTCTTCACGAGGTGCTGCAATCGTTGAAGTCAATTCTTCTAAGATTTCCATACGTGCTTGTTTTGCTTGGGCTAGCGCTTCTTTTAGGATTTGTTCCGTAATTCCTTGGATCTTAATATCCATTTGTAGAGCAGTTATCCCATCTTTAGTTCCAGCCACTTTAAAGTCCATATCTCCCAGATGATCTTCTAATCCTTGGATATCTGTTAAAATCGTATAGTTTTCGCCATCTGAAACAAGTCCCATTGCAATCCCTGCAACTGGTGCTTTGATTGGCACACCGGCATCCATCAATGCTAATGTCCCAGCACAGACACTTGCTTGTGAAGAAGAACCATTCGATTCTAAAACTTCTGCCACTAAACGGATTGTATAAGGGAAATCTTCTTCTGAAGGAATCACTTGTGCTAGCGCACGTTCACCTAAAGCACCATGTCCGATTTCACGACGACCAGGTGATCCCGCACGCCCTGTTGAACCAACAGAAAATTGTGGGAAGTTGTAATGGTGGATGAATCGTTTGCTAACTTCTACTCCCAGTCCATCAATAATTTGGTGTTCACCTAGTGGCGCAAGCGTACAAGCAGATAATGCTTGAGTTTGTCCTCGAGTAAACAAACCTGAACCATGAACCCGTGGCAACAAGCTTACTTCTGAAGCTAGTGGACGGATTTCGTCCAATTTACGCCCATCAGGACGAATCTTGTCGATCGTGATCAATTCACGAACTACATCTTTTTCTAAGTCCTCAGTAATTTGTTTTACTTCTTTTAGTAATTGATCTTCCTCTGCATGCCCGATAAATTTTTCGGCATAAGCTTCACGAATATCGATTTTTACTTGTTCGATATTGTCTTCACGAGCTAGTTTTTCTTCTGTCATAACAGCCGTTTTCATCGTAGCATAAGAAGCATCAAAGATTTCTTTTTTCAAATCTGCATCTACTTGTAACAAAGAAACTTCCATTTTCTCTTTGCCGACAGCTTGGACGATTTCTTCTTGGAAAGCAACTAATTCTTTGATTGCATCAAAACCAAATAGTAATGCTCCAAGCATATCTTCTTCAGAAACTTCTTTCGCACCACTTTCAACCATGTTGATTGCTTGTTTTGTACCTGCAACACTTAGTTCAATATCTGTTTGTTCCGCTTGTTCAACTGTTGGATTCAAGACATATTCGCCATTTACACGGCCGACTTCGACACCAGCAATTGGTCCATCAAATGGAATATCTGAAATTGATAATGCTAAAGAAGAACCTAGCATTGCAGCCATCGCAGGTGAACAATCTGTTTCAACACTCATCACGATGTTGGTTACTTGAACTTCGTTACGGAAGCCATCCGCAAACATTGGGCGGATCGGACGGTCGATCAAGCGAGCCGTTAAAGTTGCTTCTGTACTTGGACGACCTTCACGCTTGATAAATCCTCCAGGAATTTTACCGGCAGCATACATCTTTTCTTCATAGTTGATCGTCAACGGGAAGAAGTCAGTATCTTTTGCTTCTTTTGAAGCAACTGCCGCACTTAAAACTACAGTATCTCCATAGCGAACTAAAACTGCTCCGTTCGCTTGTTTTGCTAATTGACCGACTTCGATTTGTAAGGGACGGCCTCCCCATGTCGTTTTGAATATTTGTTTTTCTGACATAATTACTCCTTTTCTTTCTCGTGAAAGCAAGACGCTACTAAACAAATGAAAACCGCCAAACGTCGCTTATCCAGCTTTCATTTGGTTAGTAGGAGTCTATCATGCTTTTTTCGAGAATGGTTGTATTAGGTATTACAGTAAAAAAAGTGAGATTCATTTGAACCCCACTCTTTTTGTCAAAATTAACGGCGTAGACCTAAGCGTTTGATCAATTCGCGGTAACGTTGTACATCAGTCTTACGTAGGTAAGCTAACAAGTTACGACGGTGACCAACTTTTTTCATTAGGCCACGGTATGAATGATGATCTTTTTTATGCATACGTGCATGTTCATTCAAGTGGTTGATTTCTTCCGTTAATACAGCGATTTGTACTTCTGGAGAACCAGTATCCCCTTCATGGCGTGCATAGTCTTTGATGATTTCATTTTTACGTTCTTTTGAAATTGCCATTTCTTTCACCTCTTTCGATTATTCCCCTGTGACTGAGTAAAACGTTGGTGATTCGCTTAACCAAGTAACAGGCGATATGCCTTACGCATACAGCTATACTTTACC
This sequence comes from Enterococcus sp. C53, assembly GCF_040887425.1. Classification (NCBI taxonomy): domain Bacteria; kingdom Bacillati; phylum Bacillota; class Bacilli; order Lactobacillales; family Enterococcaceae; genus Enterococcus; species Enterococcus sp. C53. Next base: position 216,115 of record NZ_JBFOFT010000003.1, on the reverse strand, counting down.
TGAATATACTGGAGAAATCAAGTGAAGAATCATTAAGAAAATTTAGTTTTTAAACAAACTTTCTCCTACTTTTTAAATTTTATGTTAAACTATAATGCGAAAATAGACGTATAACTGTCTAAAAAGAAAGGGGTACATATTCCATGATCACAATGGATAATATCATCCGTGAAGGAAATCCTACTTTGCGGGAAGTAGCGGAAGAAGTTGCTCTCCCATTAAGCAAAGAAAATATCGACCTAGGAAAAGAAATGCTCGAATTCCTGAAAAATAGCCAAGATCCAATCAAAGCGGAAGAATTAAACTTACGTGGAGGGGTTGGTTTAGCTGCTCCTCAACTAGATATTTCTAAACGCATCATTGCTGTACACGTGCCAAGCCCTGATCCAGAAGTAACAGAACCCACGCTAAGTACGGTAATGTATAATCCAAAAATCCTTAGTCACTCAGTTCAAGATGCTTGCCTTGGCGAAGGAGAAGGCTGTTTATCTGTTGACCGAGAAGTACCTGGCTACGTAGTCCGCCACGCTAAGATCACGGTTTCTTATACAGATATGAATGGCGAGAAACATAAAATCCGCTTGAAAAATTATGAGGCAATCGTTGTCCAACACGAAATTGATCATATCAACGGCGTGATGTTCTACGACCATATCAACGAAAAGAATCCATTTGCCCTTAAAGAAGGCGTATTGGTGATTGAATAAAAATGATTGAAAGTTGTATTTCAATCTAAATGACTCGTAAGAAATTGAACTAAAAAGCAGCATCTTCGAAAAAACAAGTAGCGATTTTCGAAGATGCTGCTTTTTAGCGTGGAGAGACCCACTCCTTTTTTATATTACTAAGAATCAGCGAGGCTATACTTTAAACTGATTAAAAAAACGGATTGGGAATGTTCTGCTTTCTTGATTCATTAGTGATCCCTTCCACTCTGTACTCTACCCGTCTTTTCCTTTGGATCTTTTTGTCGAACGGTTCTCATCCACAAACTAGCTAAACGTTCTTTCAACTTTCTCTTCTTACATGGACTTTCTGGTTCTCTAAATTTTTTAGAAAGGTAGGCGCCATTCTTTACATAAAATAGGAAATTGTGTGTCTTCTCTAGTTCCTCTGTTAGAGAATTTGACTTACATTGTAATTTCTCCATTCGGTCATTTTGTTTCTCCGGGAGTTGGTTTAACATAAACTCCTTTTTCTCTATTCGATCATTTGATTTCTCTAATGCATTGATTCTTGCTTTAAGTTCAGCAATTTCTCGCTCGAGATTCTTCTTTTCCCCCATTGCTTGGTTTATTCGGTTGGTTGTTTTTAACGAACGTTCTATTTCATCGATCATTTCCATCCATTTGTCTAACTGTTTTTCTCCATTCTGTTGCGCATAGCATTGATTCTCTCGCTGAGCACGAAGTTGCTGAGTCAAGATTTTTAATTGATCTTTGCGTTCTCCTATTGGCTCATCTTCTTGCATTAATTGATTTTTAGTAATTTCTGTCTCTAATTCAGAATTTGATACTTTTAATTTATTGATCCCAACTTTAATTTTTTCAATTTGACCTTCTATTTTTTTTAATATATGTACTATTTCTGGAGTATTTTTGCATTTTATATTTTCAATTATTGTTTCTGCTTCAGATCGTAACGCAAGATCTTTCTCGCATCTTTTTCTAGCCATCAAATTAAAGAGCGTGGTATTATTACTCGGCAATTGTTTTATTTTATCCTCAACTGTATTTTTATCATATAGATCAGGTTGTATCAGAACAGCCTGCGACTTGTATATTTCCACCACGAAACTTTTCCACTTCTCTAATTCTTTTTTTGCAGAATATGGGTCCCGCCAGTCATATTCAGAAGAGTTTAATTTGATTTCTTGTAGTTTTGTTTGTATTTTAACTATTCGTTCTGCTAGTGCTCGTAAAAACGCATTTATTTCTGAAACAGGTCGTTGATTTATCTCAGATTGTAGCTTATCTGCTTGTGCTCTAAATTCTAGATCCTCTTGACAAATGGTAAGATTTTTTTTTAAGAGATTCTTTGTACGCTCACTTCTATCGAAAAACGATCCCCAGTAGTCATCGATCCAACTGATCGTTTGTTCAACGGTGCTTTGTTCGTATAAAAAGGGGAATTCTGCTATGTTTTTTTTCCGCTTTTCCAACATTTCAATACTCTTTAATTCAGATAGTAAACTTTTCTTGCATCTCATCCAAAAACTAATCTGTTGTTCCAGTGCGTTATCTCCAAAATTTTTTGTCTTTAATTCATTGATACGCTGTTCTGCTATATTTGCACATTCAGCAAGCTTTTCTTTCGATAGATAACTAAGCTCTTTCTGTACATAATTTTTCATAGATAAACGTTGAGATTGTTCTTTTATTAGCTTAGATTGAGCATCCTTCCATTTATTTAGGAGACTTTTTACAGTCTGATTTTTATTTAAAGAGCCATTTAACATTGATATTTGTAAGCTAGCTTCCTTTAATTTTACGTTGATTTCATCATCCGAAAAGCAAATCACATTTTCTGACAGTTTATTAACTGCTACTGCTTCTTCGCGCCAAGCTTTTTCCCGTTGCCGTTTATTTAATTCGTTTTCGATCTTTCTCTTCGTATCTTTCCATAAATGACTTTTATTCTCAATTAATTCATTTTCGTTATAATAACTGTAATAATCTATGTAATCTTTCGATAGCTTTAACAGCTTAGCTAATTTAGAAGCAGGGATTGAAGACCGATTTTCAGAAAATTGATTTAAGTCTGCTAAACTTTGTTGCTCAACTTTGCGATGAAGTACTTCAAGCTGTTGTGTTAGTTGAGAAAACTCATTAGTAACAGTTGTAACCATCTTTTGATCTTTTAAATGAGGGAATCGTTCACTTAAGATAGTTAATTTAAATTTTACACTAGTTGTTAATTGCAGAAGTTCAACTGGCGAAACATCTTGACTTAAAAAATGACTATCAATGATTGAAGGTTCTTGCTCAATTTCTGGTCCCAACAAAGTATAGGGTTTCTCCTGTGGGAGGACGTGTAACTGATGGTCGTGATCAAAAGTGAATACTCGTCCGTTTAGTCCTGAATCATTCTGTAGATTGTAAAAACCATCCTCTAGCTCATGAGGAATAAGTAGTTGGGTGTTTTGATTATGCCGGACCAATATTACAGCCACTTCTTCTATCCAAGCATCTAGCCCATCAAAGAAATCGTCACATAAAAGATGTTCAAATTTTGTACTAACTTGCTGAAACTCTTTTCCTAATGTCAGACCATTTTCCTCAAAAGGAACATACAGCGAAAAATTCTTAAGAAAGTCTTGACGAACGTAGGGATTATCTAACACCAAACTATGGTCATATATAAAATTCTCAATCATATTTTTATAATCGTTTATATTTTCCGCTTCTTTTAAATTCAAGCTGGATTCTGGATCATAGAAAAGTGTGGTTTTACCATTAGAAAGAATATTTTCAAGTGACGTTTTTTCTTCCCACGGCAAATTAAGTGAACATTCTCCTTGACGATTGAACACACTCATTCGTTCTTTTAACTCTTCTCGTGCAAGATATAACTGATGTACGGGCATTTCATCGTTAGGAGTATACGCTTTTATTTTAGGATCATAATAACAAAGTAGTTGGACATCAGGAGTTCGTTTAACTACTTCTAAAGCTATTTTCCCCATTTTATCCGTTATTGCTTTTTCTAAACTATCTTTAGACAAATTATGAACGCTGAGACTTCCCTGATCCCACATACTATTGAAAGAAAAATCTTCAGAATTTCGTGTCACCTCTTGAATGGCGTTCCACAAACGTTTTTCTTTTGCAGCTGGAGGTAAATGATCCAAAAAATTCCTGAAAAATTGTTGTCTACGGGTATGATCCATTAGTTTGTCTTGATTGGCAAATAGCACCTCTGCTAAATCCTTCGAATAATCATTTGTGGATTCCACCACCTCAAAGTCACCTTTAATCACTGTTTTTTCAGACTGATAAATCCATCCTATCATGCGCTTCAACTCCTATATTTTATTTATGTCACGAATGCTTCTGTAAGAAGTAGTATCAAAAAATAAATTCAGCTACAAAACTTCCTATTGTCCCATTTTACTTAGAAAATGAAACTAGTTTCTTCCTTCTTTTTCAAAAAAATAAAATAACTGGTACGATTCATAAATGGACAAATCATACCAGTTATTTATTATTTAATGTTCTTAAATATTCATCCCAGACTACTCTGCTCTTCATTAGCCTTCGTAGAGAATTCCTGCTTTTATCAACTGTTGCTTAATCGTTCTCAACACATTAGTATCTGGATAACGGATGGTATGCAGATGAATCCCATCGGTCAGCTCAGATAACAACGTAGCATTACTTTTTTTATAGCGTTTCATAAACAATTCAATTTCTTGAGTTGTTTGGATATGAAGCATGCCTGTCAACTCACCATATAAGGGATGTTCTACAATGACATCTAAAACTTCGCCACCAGCTTCAACGATCAAGCGCAACTCTTCTTCTGTTTGCTCACGACCATGTTGGACAGCAATCTTGCTCACTAAGCCGTTCTGTGTTTCATTGGTTTCAAGAACGTAACCTCTTGCCGTTGCAATAATAGCCGCGCCTGATGCTCTTAACAATGCAATGTCTCCGACGATAATTTGACGGCTCACTTGAAACCGTGAAGCGAATTTGCTGGCACTGACCGGTTTTTCTTCATTTGCCAGGGTATGCAGGATTTCTTTACGCCGTGCTTCTCCATCAATCATCCACTTTCTCCCCATTTAATTCATTTTGATAGTCACGAGAATGTTTCATCAGATCGATATATGTCGCTGTGATCGTTTCTTTATATTTCGTATTTTCTAACCGACTAGCGATTTTTTCTAATACTTCTTGCTCCCTTTTTTCGTCATAGACTGCTTTTTTCGATGCTTGTTTGGTTTCGCCAATTTTCGTTACCGTGTCCATACGTTTTTCTAGTAATTTGACGATTTGTTGATCAATCTGATCGATTGTTTGACGTAAGTCTTCAAGTTTTTCTGGTTGTTGATCTTCTAATATTTTTTTGATTACTCGAGCAGGATTACCTGCAATCACTACATTATCAGGAAAAGATTTAGTTACAACAGAACCCGCTCCAACTACGACATTGTTTCCTAACGTAACACCTGGCGTAATGATCACACCACCACCAAGCCAGACATTATGACCAATTTTGATTGGTTTCGCATATTCTAAGCCACTATTTCTTTTCACTGGATGAAGTGGATGAGTGGCTGTATAAAGTTGAACATTTGGCGCAAACATGCAATTGTCGCCGATTTCGATCGTACTTACATCTAAAAATGTACAGTTGTAGTTCGCATAGAAGTTTTCACCTACACGAATATTGTAACCATAATCAAAATTGATCGTTGGCTCCATGTAGATTTTTTCTCCCGTTTTTCCAAAGGTTTCTTTTAGTAATTGAGAACGTAGCTCTGCTGTTTCTGCTTGGTTGATGATCGTACTTTGACTTCTTGCGTATTGACGATCCGCTACTAATTCCGGATCATTAGCAAAATATAATTCGCCAGCAATCATTTTTTCTTTTTCTGTTCTAATGGTCATAATTTGCTCCTTTTGATAATTTTTCAAATACTATAGCACCGTCCGTTTGCAGAAAATCATATTCTTGGTCTAACTGGATTGGCTCTTGGTTGATTACTAAGATTTGAGACTTCGTATTACGAAATTGGATTAAGTCACAAAACGGGTGTACTTGAAAACTCGTTCCGACGATGACGATCAACTCTGCTTGTTGAACAGCCGATGTTGCTCGCTCTATGACTTCATCATTAAATCCTTCCCCATACAACACGATATCTGGTCGAATTTGTCCCCCACATGTTGCATGTTGATCTGTTTGTAAATAGGTTTCCCAAGAAACGGTGTTCCCACATTTCCTACAATAGCAATGATAAAGATTTCCGTGAAAATTCACAAGTTTTGGACTTCCCGCTTTTTCATGTAATCCATCGATATTTTGGGAAACTACCCAAACTTGCTTTTTTGAGGCTAACTTTGCCATTTCTAAGTGAATAATATTTGGTCTTGCTGTTGGATGATATATTTTTTTCACAAATGAATAAAATTTTTGTGGCTCATTGTTCATTGCTTCATGACTTAGAAGGTATTCGGGTTGTTCCAATCCATGATAGATTCCTTTTAACGATCGATAGTCGGGAATACCAGAAGGCGTTGATACCCCAGCGCCAGTTAGGAAAGTGATTTTTGAACTAGTGGCTATTGTTGCTACCGCTTCTTCAACGGTTACTTTTTTCATTTCCTTTCACCTCTCTCTTATTATACATCTATCTTTCGTTTATTGATTGATCGTACTTTTTATTCAAACGATTTCATTTTTTGAGAAACATCTCACAATATAGACTGACAAACTAATGAAAACGTGCTACAATACTGCTAGATTCTTCGGTATGATCATCACTATTGCTATCTAATAGTACGATAAACCAAGCATATAGAACAAAAGTGAGGTGAGTTGGTATGGTACCATCCATTATTTACTGGGGCGTGATTTTAGCTTGTATCGCCTGGTTAGCATTAAGTATTTATTTTTCAATTTTTTACCTTGCTCGTAAAGAAAATGGAAATCTTTGGGCATTTGCATTTTTCAATGTACTTGCTGCGATCGTTTTAGCGATTACCTTAGTTATTTTCCGAACATGGGGTTGGGGAATCACTCAATATTCAAGTCTGATTTATCTAATATTGGCTATTTATGGCGTAACGATTATTCTTCAAGCAATCTTAGGTCGTGAAAAAAAAGTAGTTAGTAAAACAGCATAATAAACAGAAAGCCAGGATCGAAAATGATTGATCGGGTCAGCTATTGCTAAGCAGCTCATCTTTTCGACTGCTTTACTTTATATTTATATAATGAGTAGGAATTAGGACACTTAAATAGATTCGTGTCCTAATTTTTATTTATTTAATGAATAATTATTCTTTTACAACTCTCGCTCTTTTTGAATATCATTTTTCTTATTTTTTGTATAATTATAGAAATTTTCTATAGCTATCAATACTTCACAAGAAAACTTCTGTTATAGATTGACAAAGTGCTTTGTCTATCGTAAACTATTTTTTGTATAAATAACTGAATACGAGATACCTCAATCAATGAGGTAGAGGTCGCGAGAATCATTAACCCTGTGGAGTGAAGCAAACACCGTGAAGCAGGACTAGGGAAGATCGCCGAAATGTACTCTTCTTTGCTTGAAGTTTACGTTGGGACACAAGTTAAGAGCTTGTGGACTGTCTTAGCAGTGATGCTAAGTTGCGCTATGTTTTGTGAGAGGTTTATCACTTTTGTGAAATGTTAGCGACCCTTTTATATTCTTGAAGCGGTCGTTTTTTATTTCTCCTGATAAGCTACTGCAACGCATTTGTTTAACCGCTCGTAAAAAAATTATGCGTAAACAGTTAATTTGATAAGTACGTCTATCTGACAGTAAAATTAAGTTAGCTGAAGCGGAACTTCGCCCGTTTCATTCCTGATGAAATCGTCGAGCCGTATGTGTAAAAAGAAAAGGAGAAAGATTATGAAAAAAAGTTCAGTTACACTTACCCTATTGATGGCATTTATTTTTTCATTCTTCACTGTAGGAAGTTTCGTGAATGCCGATGAGAAAACACCAACAGATGAGTTCCGTGTAGGTATGGAAGCGGGGTATGCCCCTTTCAACTGGTCACAGCAAACAGATGCCAACAACGCTGTACCGATCCAAGGTCAAAAAAGCTATGCTGGTGGTTATGACGTCCAAATTGCCAAAAAAGTTGCGGATGGATTAGGGAAAAAATTAGTCATCATGCAAACCAAATGGGATGGATTAGCCCCTGCGTTACAATCTGGCAAAATCGATGCGATCATTGCTGGGATGAGCCCCACAGCAGAACGTAAAAAAGAAATTGATTTTACCGATCCTTATTATGAATCACAACTTGTTGTAGTCGTCAAAAAAGATAGTAAATATGCCAATGCAAAAAGTTTGGCGGATCTATCAAATGCTAAGATTACTGCTCAATTGAATACTTTCCATTATAATGTCATCGATCAAATTCCTGATGTGCAAAAGCAACAAGCAATGGATAACTTCTCTGCGATGCGTACCGCTCTTGCTTCAGGTATGATTGATGGTTATGTCAGCGAACGACCTGAAGGGGTAACAGCAACTAGCGTCAATAAAGATTTAAAAATGTTAGAATTTACTGGTCAGAATGGTTTTCAAACAAATCCTGAAGATGTCCAAATCGCTATTGGAATGCGTAAAGGTGACCCAGATATCCAAAAAGTTAACCAAATTCTTAGCGGTATCTCTCAAAAAGAACGTACAGAAATTATGGATCAAGCAATCAAAGATCAACCCGCTTCAACAAATACAGAGGGAGAAAAAGCTGGTTTGTTCACTGATTTCAAAACGATTTGGGATCAATATGGGAATATGTTCCTTCGTGGTGCAGGACTTACGTTATTTATTGCATTGATTGGGACAGTTATTGGAACTACCTTAGGCTTGTTGATCGGTGTTTTCCGTTCTATTCCTGAGTCTGACAATGCCGTGACACGTTTCTTCCAAAAGTTAGCAAATTTACTACTATCGATTTATATTGAAATATTCCGTGGAACACCAATGATGGTTCAAGCTATGGTCGTCTTTTACGGATTAGCATTAGCCTTTGGAATCTCCCTTGATCGTACAATTGCTGCCTTATTCATTGTATCGATCAATACTGGGGCTTATATGACTGAAATCGTCCGTGGTGGTATTTTCGCTGTCGATGAAGGACAATTTGAAGCAGCGCAAGCAATTGGTATGACACATGGACAAACAATGCGAAAAGTAGTTGTTCCTCAGGTCTTACGTAACATCTTACCTGCGACCGGGAATGAATTTGTTATCAATATCAAAGATACAGCAGTCTTAAGTGTTATTGGTGTAGCTGATCTATTCTTCCAAGGGAACTCTGCTGCAGGAGCAAACTTCCAATTCTTCCAAACATTTACAATCGTAGGTATCATTTACTTGGTTATGACCTTTACGATTACCAGAATCTTGCGTGTAGTGGAGAAAAAAATCGATGGTCCTTCAGCCTATACAAAAATTGAAGAAGTTGACAACGCCAACTTGCAGGAATAAGGAGGAAGAATCATGAGTGAAGAAATCATTAAAATCAATCATTTAAGAAAAAGCTTCGGTGAAAATGAAGTATTAAAAGACATCAGCATGGATATCCATAAAGGTGAAGTTGTAACCATCATTGGTTCTTCTGGCTCTGGTAAATCAACTTTCTTACGCTGCATCAACCTTTTAGAAAAACCTACTGGTGGCGAAATTATGTATAATGGTGAAAATATTCTTGCGCCAAAATATAACTTGCCTAAATATCGAACAAATGTCGGAATGGTATTCCAATCGTTCAATCTTTTCAATAACATGAATGTCTTAGAAAACTGTATGTCTGGTCAGACGACTGTCTTAAAAAGAAACAAAGACGAAGCTCGTAAAGTCGCTCTTGAAAATCTAGAAAAAGTTGGTATGGAACGTTATATTGAAGCCAAACCTTCTCAATTATCAGGTGGTCAAAAACAACGTGTGGCAATCGCTAGAGCCCTCTCAATGGATCCAGATGTAATGTTATTTGATGAACCAACATCAGCACTTGATCCTGAGATGGTCGGAGAAGTATTGAATACCATTCAAGACCTAGCTCACACTGGTTTAACGATGATTATCGTGACACATGAAATGGAATTTGCAAAAGATGTTTCTGATCGTGTCATCTTCATGGATAAAGGTGTTGTTGCTGAAGAAGGAACCTCTGATGATATTTTTGTTCATCCAAAAGAAGAACGTACCAAAGAGTTTTTATCACGTATCTTAAAAAAATAGAAGAAAGCCTTTATCCGAAACGACAGGTTCGTTTTGATAAAGGCTTTTCCTTTTTTGGGAAATGATTCACTATTTTCTCATGTTTATCTGCAATTTATTTGAACATCATTCATTAATTCATCAGTCGATCAATCCTCTCTTCTTAGATTGATTGGTCTGATTGCATTTGTTTGAAAATGAATTTTTGAATATTTTCTGAATTAAGTTGTAATTTTTAGAAAATTCTATTAATATAGAAATTATCAAATTTTTTAGTTAGGATGATTAAACAATGGTTGAAGAGCAACAAGAACTACAGCGTGGACTTAAGAATAGACACGTTCAATTGATTTCGATCGGTGGTGCGATCGGAACAGGTCTTTTCTTAGGAGCAGGAAAAACGATTCAATTAGCTGGTCCCTCTATTTTACTGGCTTATCTTATTACCGGGTGCGTTTGCTTCTTTATTATGCGTGCCTTAGGTGAACTTTTATTATCTAATACAAATAATCATTCATTTCTTGATTTTGTTGCAGAATATCTTGGAAAAAAAGTTGCTTTCGTAACAGGTTGGACTTATTGGTTTTGTTGGGTTGCGATCGCCATGGCGGATTTGACAGCGATCGGGATGTATGTCCGTTACTGGGTTCCAGGAGTCCCACAATGGCTTCCTGAATTGATCGCTCTGATTTTACTGCTTGGTTTAAACATGGTGGCTGTTTCATTATTTGGTGAATTAGAATTTTGGTTTGCTTTGATCAAAGTCGTTTCCATTATTGCATTTATTATCGTTGGTATTTACATGATTCTTACCCATTACAAAACAAGTGCTGGACCTGCTAGTATCACCAATCTCTGGTCACATGGCGGCTTTTTCCCAACTGGTACGAAAGGATTCATTCTTTCCTTTCAGATGGTCACATTTGCCTTTACAGGAATCGAATTAGTCGGTTTGGTTGCTGGTGAGACCAAAAACCCTGAGAAAGTCTTACCCGAAGCTATCAATAATATTCCTATTCGAATCATTCTTTTTTACCTTGGTTCTTTGTTCGTTATCATGTCTATCTATCCTTGGAATAGCTTAGATGCGAACAACAGCCCATTTGTCGAAGTGTTTTCAGAAATTGGGATCACCGTAGCCGCTTCTTTGATTAATTTAGTCGTATTGAGTGCTGCGGCTTCTGCTTGTAACAGCGCGATCTACAGTACAGGACGTATGTTACGCTCTCTTTCACAAGAAGGTAGCGCGCCTAAAAAATTCCGTCAGTTGACTTCTCACCGTGTACCAGGAAATGCGTTAGTTTTTTCAACTATTGTGATTTTTATTTCCGTTATCCTAAATTATGTGATGCCTAGTGAAGTATTTACACTCGTCAGCAGTATTGCGACTACTTGCTTTTTATTTATCTGGGGAATACTCGTTTACACTCACTTAAAATATCGTAAAAGTATGTTAGGTAAAAAAGAGCATACGTTCAAAATGCCTTTTTATCCTTATAGTAATTTTCTTGTTTTTGCCTACATGATTTTCATTTGTCTAGTTTTATTTCTTGGCAAAGATACACGTATTGCCTTACTCTTAACTCCTGTTTGGTTTATTGGGTTATTGATCATTTATCGAATGAAATACGAGAAACAATCACTTTGAAATACAGACAACAATCCATACTAAAAAAAAATAGATTGATAAAAGTATGTTAGGACTCTCTTTTTTATAAGCCGCAAAAAATCTTTAGAATATGAGATTGAGACAAAAGTGTTTCGCATCAAGAATAAGAAGGAATTTCCGAAGATGCCACTTTTGTCTCACCATTTATTCGGTTTTAGAGCTTCTAGAAGCGACTGAGGCAAGTTTTGGCTCAGCCTCCAGATTTTTTGGTCAATTACTTATAGAACATCTCCCCTTCAATTACTCTCTCACAGAACCACTCAGGATATAATGATTATTTCAACTCAAGATCAATACTTTATACTCATTATTTGATTAGAAAAACATTGCTAAACTACGTTATTTTTGTTACTTTAAAAAAAGTATAAATAAGTAAAGGAGAAATCTATGAAAAAAAAATTGACGTTCAAAGAAAGTATGTTTATCGGTTCAATGTTATTCGGTTTATTTTTTGGTGCTGGTAATTTGATTTTTCCCGTTCACATGGGACAAGAATCTGGCTCTGCCGTTTTCTGGGCCAATCTTGGCTTCTTAGTAACTGGGATCGGACTACCTTTTTTAGGTGTAATTGCCATCGGTGTTTCAAAAACATCAGGGGTTTATGAATTAGCAGAACGGATCGGCAAAAAATATGCTTTGGTTTTTACTGTTTTGCTTTACCTCGTCATCGGACCGTTTTTCGCCTTACCAAGATTAGCAACTACCTCTTTTGAAATTGGTTTAGCTCCATTTATCCAAGCCAAGCAACAACATGTATTTTTAGTTATTTTTAGTATTTTATTTTTCTTCACTGCTTGGTGGTTATCCAGACGGCCTACTAAAATCCTTGATTATGTAGGAAAATTCCTTAATCCTGCCTTTTTGATTTTACTAGGAATCTTGTTGGTACTTGCTTTTATTCATCCATTGGGTGCAATCGATCATGCTACTGTCCAACCTAGTTATCAAGAACATGCTTTCTTTACTGGTTTTACTCAAGGATACAATACATTAGATGCACTTGCTGCCTTAGCATTTGGTATCCTTATTGTTACTACGATTCGCAATATGGGTGTAACAAAGCCTTCTGAGATTGCTAAGGATACGATCAAATCTGGTGCAATCAGTATCGTTTTGATGGGAATCATCTACACATTACTTGCTTATGTGGGAACAATGAGTCTCGGTGGGTTTGCTTTAAGTTCAAATGGCGGGATCGCCTTAGCGCAAATCGCAGATCATTATTTAGGAACTTATGGCAGCATCTTGCTCGCTCTTATTGTGATCCTTGCTTGCTTAAAAACAGGGATTGGACTAATCACTGCTTTCGCAGAAACCTTTACCGATCTGTTTCCTAAAAGAAATTACATTGTATTTGTGACACTAGCTAGTGCACTTGCTTGTTTGGTCGCTACTGTGGGATTGACAAATATCATCCAAATTTCATTACCTGTCTTGATGTTTATTTATCCTTTAGCAATGACCTTGATCTTACTCGTTCTTGTGGGTCCATTGTTTAAACAACGTCCTGCTGTTTACCGCATGACCACTTATTTTACACTAATTGCTTCAATTTTAGACGGTTTAAATGCTTGCCCAGACGGAATCAAGCAAACCAGCTTTGTCAAAACGTTGTTAGACTTCGCAACGAATTATCTGCCATTCTTTAAATTAGGAATGGGTTGGATCGTCCCAGCATTGATTGGTTTAGTAATTGGCTTGATTTGGAGTATGGTTAAAAAAGAAACACCTGTTGTAGAGTAACGGCATCTAGAACGATCATTCTTCTAAAAGAAGGAACGGTGTGCTATCATCACTTCTGTGAAATGAACAGAGCATATTTGAAGTAACTTTCCATTATTAGATTGCATCTAACAGTGGAAAAGTGCTTCAAATATGCTCTATTTATATATACAAGAAGGAACCTGTGTATTTTACTTCTATTTTCGGCTCTGAATTTTTTACTAAGTCATTAGAATCAACAGATAACTGACAAAATTACTTTTTGAATGAATCCATTGGATGTATTTAATTATTTAGTCAAATGGCTAGCAGAAATATATTTTCCTAAAAAAATTACCAACTTCCAAAAACTTTCGTCACAAAAAATTCACAACTCCTGAGTAATATATAAGCATACCAACAAACAACCCTAACAACACTTTTTCATTTTTAACTCCTTATCCTGCTAGCTCCCCGGCTAGCAGGACTTTTTTATTGAACTAGAAATGGCTGAGACAAACCTGAAAAATAGTTTTGTCTCAACCATTTTGTGTTTTAGTTTATCTATAACCAACTAGCCAGCTTTTGTCATCCCTGGTAGTCTTACCAATTTTTCAAAGTATCATTCTTGGTTTTCGTTTTATTGTATCAAAAAAACTGCCAATTCATCCAAGTAGGATTATGAAAACCTGTAAAGTAATAGAGGCAGAAATAAATTACCCAAACACTGCCAACTAAGACATCGATTCGTTTTCCAACTTTAGATTTTACTGATTCTCCCAAGCCAACAAACACCATCATCAGACCAATCAAAAATAAATTTAATGCGTTTGTATAATAGTTATCCAAATCTGGAAATAGGACGAACACTATATTTAAAGAAACAACGATTGCAGCTGCAGAAAGGAATAAAGAATCAAATATATTCCATCCGGCTATCTTCCAATTTTTGGTCATATAATTAATCAAACGATTCTTTGGCATCCATAACACCTCTCTATTGATTGATAAAATCCATCTATCCTCATGACTTAATTATGTACTGCTCTAATATTGATTTTAAGTTTTCTCTTCGTCGCCAACATCATATGACAAAAAGCAAAAAGCGACGGAAAATGAAGAATCTATTCCATCGCTGTTTTTGCTTCTATTTAGATAACCGCTCTTGATCTCCTGCTGGAGAAAGACTGGTGATTTTTTCGATTTGATCAATTGGAACCATTCGTATTTGTTGTTCCTTGTTTTGTAGGCGAATCATGACTACTTCTTTTTCAACATTTTTTGTAGCTACCCAGCCTGAAATCGTTTCGTACTTATTACTTTTTCGATTGGCTCTTACTTGTAAAATCACTAAACTATGTTGAGTAGCTGCTTTTTGCAGCTCTAAAACAAACTTTCCTTGCAAACGTACATTCTCTGCTATTTTTTCAGTGTCATTTACAAAAGAATCAAAAAGCTGATACGACGTATGCGTGACTAACTTGGTCAATTTCTTCATTGGTGATACTGTTTCTTCGTTCATTGAATGCACTCCTCCTTTAGCTAAGAAAGTGTTACTTAATTAACTATATTCTACCTAAGATTTAACGAAATAACAAGAATATTATCTATACTGAGCAACAAAAAGAAAGCGTTACCTATATAAATATATCGTTATTTTATTTATCTTTTTTCCATTCTTGCATCCAATACTTGAGCCCTTCAGTCAATAATTGGTAAGTTTCGTCAAAGTTATCGGTATAGTATGGATCAGGAACATTTTGTGTTTCTTTTCCAGGAACCCGACTTAAAAATAAATGGATCTTATGTTGTGCGTCGGTCGGTGCCATCCGTTGTAAATCCTCTACGTTAGATTGATCCATGCCAATGATCCAATCAAATCGTTGAAAATCTTCTTCTGTGATTTGGCGTGCAATCATTTGACTCGTATCCACGTTCTCATTTTCTAAAATTTTCTTTGTTCCTTTATGAGGTGAACGCCCCACTTCATAAGTGCTTGTCGCTGCAGAATCAATCAAAAATCGATCAGATTGTCCGTCTTCAGCTACCATTTTCTTCAACAAACCTTCTGCCATTGGTGAACGGCAAATATTTCCTAGACATACAAATAAAACTTTCGTCATGTTTGCTCTCCTTCTAATCATTTGTTTCCAGCTCTTCTTTTGCATACAACCGATAGGAATATAATTCTGTATCTTTGGCTAAGCGGAACAATTGGACGGCGATTTCTAGAGGCGTCTCTTCGTAATCATGTGTAATCCAATTGATTAGAACCCCACTACATCCATAAGAAAAAAAACGAGCATAAAACAATTTGTCCGCTTTTGATAACTGCTTTTCTTCATCCATTTGATCAAAAATCTTAATAAATGATTGCTGGATAACAGCAGTAAACTCTTTTTGTAGTATTTCTTGGTCAGAGGTAACAGTGTTCGCATAAAATTCTTTTTGTGTAGCAATTGCCTTCAACATTTTTAATGCTTGCTCTTCCCAGTTGTCTAAAGAAAGAGAATGAGGATCTAAATAGCATAAACAATCTTCGTAATACACCCATCGCAACAAATCGTATTTATCTGTAAAATGGTAGTAAAATGTTTGGCGATTGATGCCTGCCTCATGGGCGATTTTCTGTACACTGATCTTTTGAAAAGACTGCTTTTGACATAAATCAATCAATACGTTTTTAATCAATTGCTTAGTATGCGGTGTATCGCCCATCTCATCATCTCCTATCTTCTTTACAAAGACTTCTAGTTCTACGATTTTCTTGAAAAAGTATTTATATGGACAGTCGATTCAAGTATCCTTTTTTATACTTGATAATCATATCCAAAATGTTCATAGGCATATGGTGTGGCGATCCTTCCACGAGGTGTCCGTTTCAAGAAACCTTTTTGGATCAAAAAAGGTTCATACATATCTTCAACAGTTTCTCTTTCTTCACCAATATTGACAGATAACGTACTCAATCCAACCGGTCCGCCACCATATAATTCAATCATCGTACGTAATAGTTTCTGATCGACATAATCCAAACCTGCCTGATCGACTTGTAACAACGTTAATGCTTGATTGGCAATGGTTTGATTGATCTTGCCATCTCCCTGTACTTGTGCAAAATCACGTACCCTTTTTAATAAGCGGTTAGCGATCCGTGGTGTTCCTCTTGAACGTCTAGCAATTTCCAGTGCACCTTCTTCAATGATCTCTGTTTGAAAAATATCAGCAGAACGAATCACGATTTCTCTTAAATCAGCTTCTTCATAATATTCCATATGAGAAATGATCCCAAATCGATCACGAAGTGGCGCTGAAAGCATACCTGCACGAGTTGTTGCGCCAATTAATGTAAAAGGTGGTAAAGGAAAATGAACAGGATGAGCAGTTGGTCCTTGTCCAACCATTATATCAACGTAAAAATCTTCCATGGCAGAATAAAGCATCTCTTCTGCTACACGAGGTAATCGATGAATTTCGTCAATAAATAAAACATCGCCAGCTTCTAACTCATTTAAAATAGCAACCAGATCTCCTGGTCGCTCGATTGCGGGACCACTAGTTGTTCGTATATTGACTGCCATTTCATTCGCAATCACCATTGCCATTGTCGTTTTCCCTAATCCCGGCGGACCATATAACAAAACGTGATCCAACGGCTCTTCCCTGTGACGGGCAGCTTCAATATATATTTTGAGTTCCTGTTTCACTTTCTTTTGACCAATATATTGGGAAAGTAACCGTGGGCGGAGGGTCTTCTCTAAACTTAATTCATTCTCGCCCGTTTCAGGGGATAATAACTGTTCATCGGTCATCATTTTCCCTCCTTATTTTTTCATCATTAATTTTAAAGCTTGGCGTAAGTATTCATCTGTTGTGAGATTTTCTACTTCTTTTAGTTGTTTCTCGACCCGCTTGACCTCTTTATCACTATATCCAAGTGCTGATAAAGCTTCCATTGCTTCTGATAATGCCGTCGCATCTTGTGCTGTACTTTCATCAAATAAATTGAAGGGCGTATCGATACTTAATTCGCCAAATTTTCCTTTTAAATCTAAAATCATTTGTTGAGCTGTTTTTTTACCCACACCAGGGAATTTGGTCAGATAAGTCACATCCCCTGTTTCAACCGCTTGAATCAATCCTGAATGATCATCACTAGCCATAATCGCTAAGGCACTTTTTGGTCCAATTCCTGAAACACTAACTAACCTTAAAAATAATTGCTTTTCTTCTAAAGAATCAAATCCGTACAGAAGATGTGCATCTTCTCGAATGACCTGATGGACGTAAAGTTTGATTTCTTTGTTTAGCTTACTACTATAACGATAGGGATTGCCTAATGCAATTTGATAACCGATCCCATTTGTTTCGATTACTAAATAATAAGGATTGATAAAGGTTACTACACCTGTAAGATATTCATACATCTGTTATCCTCTTTCTTTCACACACGTATGTTCGCATATTTTCTTCCATTGTAGCATACTTTTTCTTTTGAAAAAAGAGAACAGAAGATCGAGCTACGCTTCTCCTTTTTAACGTAAGTTTATCAAGGTTTTTAGGATAAACATTTTTTGCAAGAGATTTTAATTTGAACGATCAGAGTTTCAGCACTTTCCTCAAAACAAAGGATCAATATTCAGGAAACAACGCTTCAATAAAGATAAATAAGAAAAAACCTTGAAACAATCAAAAATTGTCTCAAGATTTTTTACCCAAAAATAAAGCTCTTCCTTATTCAACTTGTGATAGATATTCTCCATATCCTTGTTCTTCCATTTCTTCATATGGAATAAACTTTAAAGCCGCAGAATTGATGCAATAACGTAGTCCGCCTTTTTCAGCAGGACCATCATTGAATACATGCCCTAAATGAGAATCTGCTTGACTGCTTCGCACTTCCACTCGGTGCATACCATGAGAAAAGTCGGCCTTTTCTTTAATATCTTTTCTAGTGATTGGTTTACTGAACGCCGGCCAGCCACATCCCGCATCGTATTTTTCGGCTGAGCTAAACAATGGCTCCCCACTGACAATATCGACATAGATCCCTTTTTCATAGAAATCATCATATTTCCCACTAAATGGTCTTTCTGTTGCGTTTTCTTGCGTCACAGCATATGAAATTGGAGATAATTCCTCTTTTAAATCACGCTCATTTTTCTTGAAATCGCCCACTAAAAACGCCTCCTTTTTCTTTTAATCATAACGACAAAAGTATCAGAAGCAAACATTCTGCTCATAGTAATAATTGCTTAGACTTTACGACGTCTAGCAAACTCGACGAAACGAAATTTATCTAAACGGTGAATTGATTCTGTATACTCGAAACACCTTGTATCTTCGAGGTGAACCAGTCCTCTTACTACCACGACATAGCGATCTCCATGTAGATCCATCATCTCTTCGATTTCAGGAGTTACTTCTTCAACGGTAATTTCTTTCTGGGCGTAAGCAATCGTTAGTTGCAATTTATTTTCAAAGTATTCGTAGATCGAGCCAGCAGCTTGTGTTGCTGTTAAAGTTGGTACCACATTTTTTAATAAATAATCACGATCTAATATGACCACTTCTCCATTGATTTTCCTTTGACGAATCAAATGCCAAACCGGCGTTTTTTTCTTCCAGCCTGTTATTTCACTCAATGATTGGTCCACTTCTGTTTCTTCGATTAATTGAACGATGGTTTCACTTGGGATTCGTTGTGTTTCCTGTAATTCTTTGTAGCTTGTTAATCCTGCAATTGGAAAATCAAATCGATTGCGGTCTAAAACAATCGAACCCTTTCCTTGTTTCTTTTGGATATAACCTTCAGTCGTTAACAAGTTAAGCGCTTTTCGAATTGTTTCTCGTGAAACACCATAAATTTGAATCAGCTGATTTTCACTAGGGAGCAAAGTATGCGGAGGATATTGTTGATCCAAAATTTTTTGCTCTAAATCTAAAAAAATTTCATTAAATTTATTCATTACATTTCCTCCACTTAATATTCAATTTCTTTTATTCGCATATAAACTATACTACAGCTTTTTTGTTATTTCAATCGCCCCCTCTTTTCACATATCCCTACACTAAGCCAAGTGTAACGATTACATTTTTTCATTTTTCGCTTGTAAAACGCTTGCAATAGTAGGAAGAAACAAGTATAGTATGGATAAGATAACTTGTGTATACAAGTTTAAAAAGAAAGGGGTTTATTCCTATGGCAAAGTACCAAGCAGATGCTGAGAAACTGTTAAAGGAAATTGGTGGAAAGGAAAATATTGCTGCAGTTAGTCATTGTGCCACTCGGATGCGCTTTGTCTTAAATGATCCAAAAAAAGCCAATGAAGAAGCAATCGAAGATATTCCTAGTGTGAAAGGGATGTTTACCAATGCTGGGCAATTCCAAGTCATTATTGGTAACGATGTTTCAACCTTTTACAACGACTTCGTTGCTGTATCAGGTGTTGAAGGCGTATCCAAGGAGCAAAGTAAAGTTGCTGCTAAACAAAATCTCCACCCTGTCCAACGAGCAATCGCTGTTTTGGCAGAAATTTTTACACCATTGATTCCAGCCATTATCGTAGGGGGACTGATTTTAGGTTTCCGGAACGTATTAGAAGGAATCCAATTTGAAAGTCTTGGTGGAACAATTGTTGAACACTCTCAATTTTGGAACGGCGTAAACGGCTTTTTATGGCTACCTGGCGAAGCAATTTTCCATTTCTTACCAGTTGGTATCACTTGGAGTATCGCGAAAAAAATGGGCACTACACAAATATTAGGAATTGTTTTAGGGATTACGTTAGTTTCACCGCAATTATTAAATGCCTATAGTGTCGCATCAACAGCTGCGGCTGATATTCCATTTTGGGATTTTGGTTTTGCTCAAGTTGATATGATTGGTTATCAGGCACAAGTCATTCCAGCGATGCTTGCTGGATTTATGTTAGCTTATCTTGAAATTTTCTTCCGTAAATATATTCCACAGTCGATTTCTATGATATTTGTTCCATTGTTCTCTCTACTCCCAACAGTCTTAGCTGCCCATGTCATCTTAGGGCCTGTGGGTTGGACAATCGGTAGTTGGATCTCAAATATTGTTAATACTGGCTTGACTTCTTCAATCAGTTGGTTATTTAGTGCCGTCTTTGGTTTCTTATATGCACCTTTAGTAATCACCGGCTTACACCATATGACGAATGCAATTGATATGCAATTGATTGCCGATTTCGGCTCTACGAATCTTTGGCCAATGATTGCTTTATCAAATATCGCACAAGGTTCAGCAGTTCTTGCGATCATCTTCTTACATCGCGGAAATAAAAAAGAAGAACAAATCTCGATTCCAGCAATGATTTCTTGTTATCTAGGGGTAACTGAACCTGCAATGTTTGGGATTAATCTAAAATATGTTTACCCATTTGTTGCCGCAATGGTTGGTTCAGGTTTAGCTGGAATGTTTGCCAACTTGATGAATGTACGTGCTAATGCAATTGGTGTTGGTGGACTACCTGGTATTCTAGCCATCCAAGCAGAAACTTGGGTTCCGTTCATCATTTCTATGATCATTGCAGTTATTGTTCCATTTGGTTTAACCGTAATCTTCAGACGTCAAGGGATCTTAAATAAAATCGATCCTGCTGTACCCGTAGAAGACACAACTGGCTTACAACTACAAACAGCTGATGGAAACAACGTTTCACCACAAAAATTTGAAGCTGCCAATGCAACAGCAGTTTCTACTCCGACAGAAGAGTTATTCGCTGTAGCAGATGGACAAATCAAGGAAATCACCGAAGTAGCAGATCCTGTTTTTGCTCAAAAAATGATGGGTGAAGGTTATGCTGTACTACCTTCCAACGAAAAAGTTTATGCTCCAGTCGCTGGTAAAGTAACAAATATTTTTGATACACAACATGCGATTGGTCTTTTAACTAATGAAGGTCTGGAAGTTCTCGTTCATATGGGTCTAGATACTGTCGAATTGAATGGGCTGCCTTTTACGATCCATGTAAAAGAAGGCGATTCAGTTACGCCAAAAACACAACTAGCCGACATGGACCTCACAGCAATTGAGCAGGCTGGGAAGAAAACGGACATCTTAGTTGTATTAACAAATAATGAAAAAGTTGCTGCCTTAACATTAGATCAAACAGGTCTCGTTCGTCATAGCGAAAAAATTGGAAAAGCGCAACTAAAATAAAAAATACTACTATATGAAAAATAACCTGAAAAAATTCTTTTAGTGAATTTTTTCAGGTTATTTTTCACTCTTTAAGCGTTGGTACTTTCATCAACACTTTAGTCAGTTTGATCGTCACTATGCTTAAAAACGACAAAAAGAAATAGCCGTCACTTTAACCGAAGTCTGGCTATTTCTCTTTGAAATATCTGATTAAACGGTCACCGTCTTTCGCGGTGCTGTCCAGGGGAGTTGTTAGCGCAACCCCTCTTTCATTTTCATTATACCAATTACTTCAGGTATTTACAACTTTCGCAAAGATAGAATTCCTCTTAAAAACCTTAACTAAAAATAACACTTTTATGTTTTAAAAAACACGTTTCTCGTGGCGATAATATGCTACAATAAATTCGACAGTAAAGTGGATCGACGGTGGCAACTTCTCACAAAGGTGGTGGTGCTTATGGGAATAAGTACTAAAATCTATGAAAGGAGTTCACTTTTTGTCCGCATATGAGATCGTTCAAACCATACTTGGCTTTGGTACGTTCACCATCGCTTTAGTCAGTTTGATCGTCACTATGCTTAAAAACGACAAAGAATAGCCGTCACTTTAGCGGGAGACTGGCTATTCTTATTCTTTGTCGAATATTTAAATTCAACCGCCACCGTCTTTCGCGGTGCTGTCTAGAGGAGTTGTTAGCGCAACTCCTCTTTCGTCTTGATTATACCAATCACTCATACACTTTGCAATTCTAAATATGACTGAAAGTAGTGGACACAAACTTGAACGTTCCTATCTCAATTTCTGATTTCCGTCAACTGCAGCTACATAAATTTTTTTAAACCTTGGTAAACTGCACCGATTGGAAATCCAACAATACTGTAATAGTCGCCTTGGATCTCTTTAACAAATGCACCTGCAAAACTTTGAATACCATACGCACCTGCTTTATCCATATAATCACCGGTTGCTAAATAGGCTTC
This sequence comes from Enterococcus sp. C53, assembly GCF_040887425.1. Taxonomy (NCBI): domain Bacteria; kingdom Bacillati; phylum Bacillota; class Bacilli; order Lactobacillales; family Enterococcaceae; genus Enterococcus; species Enterococcus sp. C53. Next base: position 193,654 of record NZ_JBFOFT010000003.1, on the reverse strand, counting down.
GATATCCTTAGTTGTCAAAGGATAAAAGGTCACCTTAGCTTGTGCTAAGATTTTTTCTTCTTGGTCACCTTTCGTCAGCACCACGGCTGTATATACTTCATGCGTTTTCCCACTAAGTTTTTGAAGGATAGCTTTTGCCTCTTGTTCATCCGCTGGTTTACCGATGATCTCATCATTGAAAACAACTGTCGTGTCACTTGCAATCACCAATACATCATTATCGTATTGATGTTTGACTACTTTTGCCTTTTCAGTTGCCATTCGCTCAACATAATTTTTAGGTTTTTCTTGAACAAAAGGTGTTTCATCGATATCAGCCGGATGAACATCAAATGCACTAACCAGTCGCCCTAATAATTCTTTTCTTCTAGGGGACTGCGAAGCTAACACAATTTTCATCTGTTTCTTCTCCTTTTCATGAGACTCATTAATGTGGATCTTGGATGCGTTTAAACATTCTTTCCATATCTGAATTAGTAAAATGGATCAACACAGGGCGTCCATGAGGACAATTAAAAGGATTTTCACATTGGGCTAAGTCCTTCAATAAAACCCTCGCCTGAGCTTCATTCAAATAATGATTTGCCTTGATTGAACGTTTACAGCTCATCATGATTGCTGTGGCTTCTCTAAATTTCTTCACGCTAACACTACCCGTTGTTAATAACATATCGATCATTTCTCGAATAATCGCTTCTTCCTCTCCAGATGGATACCAAGTAGGATGTGCTCTGACGATAAAACTATTTTGACCGAATTCTTCTAGATAAATACCTGCTTCTTCAAGCAATTGTTTTTTCTCTTTCAGTTTCAAAGCATCACTATTGGGATAATCTAATACAAACGGCACAAGTAGTTCTTGTAGATCGTTAGAAACTTCGCCAATTTTTTCTCGAAAATATTCATACTTGATTCGTTCTTGCGCTGCATGTTGATCAATAATGTATAAGCCATCCTGACTTTGAGCAAACAAGTACGTTCCATGCATTTGTCCAAAATATTCTAATTGTGGAAAGCGTTGTGTTACCTGCTCATTTTCTAATTTCTGAATCGCTTGATCTAATGAGCGCCCATTTTGACTTAAATCAAACTCTGGATGTAGCGCTAAATCCTCACGATAAACTGTTTCTGAAGAAGTTTCTTCTTCAGCTGTAGTTTCATGCTCGTTGGAAAAGTTTTCAACAGTGGATAACTCATTTTCACTCTTATCCACTGGTTTTTCTACATAGTTATCAACAATATCACCAGAGTTATCCACTGTTTTTCTTTTGCTTTCTGGATAACTAGTAGTTTCTTCAGAAAATACAGGAGAGTTTTCAACATTATCCACAGACTTATCAACAGATTCATGCACAAACTCGCTTTTTTCTTCCGCTACAAAAAATGTTCCGGTTGTTTGATCAAAATTCAAGCTTTGCGGTTTCTTAGGTTTCGCTTCTTCAAAAGCGTAAGATAAATCAATTTCGATTTGTTTCGCTTTTGGTTGATCAGCAACCTTTTTCTTGAATCGCAAGTTGTCAGCTGCACTGGGAATTAAGTTCTCCTGTACCAATGCTTTTTGAATCGCTTGAGTAATTAGCTCAGTTAATTCCTGTTCCTTCGATAAACGAACTTCTTGCTTTGTTGGATGGACGTTCACATCCACTAACAATGGATCCATTTTGATTTCCAGTACAGCGATTGGGAATCGCCCTACCATTAGTTTTGAACCATAGCTGGCTACAATTGCTTTATTCAAGGAAAAATTTTTAATAAAACGTCCATTAATGATGGTTGAAAGATAATTACGACTAGCACGAGTCACTTCAGGTAAAGAAATATAACCGAAGATTTCAAAATCTAAATCTTTCGCTTCAATCTTCAACATTTTCTTTGCTGTATTCAACCCATAGATTCCGGCAATCGTTTGTTTCAATTCGCCATTTCCTGAAGTTGCTAACATCTTATTCCCATCATGGACTAATCGAAAAGCAATTGCCGGGTGACTTAAGGCTAAGCGATTCACAATATCACCGATATTCGCTAATTCAGTATGCAACGTTTTGACATATTTTAAGCGTGCTGGTGTATTAAAGAAAAGATTGCTGACTGTGATTTTCGTTCCTTGCCTTAAAGGAGCTGGGCGGTGTTCCATTACCGCACCTCCCTTAAGCTCTAAATAGGTTCCTTGCGTTTCTTCTTGATTGGCTGTTTCTACCGTCATCTCTGAAACAGAAGCAATACTAGGCAATGCTTCTCCTCGAAACCCAAGCGTACGAATTCGGAAAAGGTCGTCACGATTGTGGATTTTACTTGTTGCATGACGTTTAAAGGCGTTCTCAACATCTTCTGTCAAAATACCTTCTCCATTATCAATCACTTGGATCGTTTTTAATCCTGCTTCTTCAACTAAAATATCGATTTGACTACTTCCTGCATCTATGGCATTTTCCACAAGTTCTTTGACTACCGAGGCTGGACGTTCGACAACTTCACCGGCTGCGATTTGATTGGCTAAGCGTTCTGATAATTCTTGGATTTTCGCCATCATTCTACGCCTTCTTCCTATATAGTATTTATAGTGAGCTTACTCTTCTTATTTATCGTTGATTTACAGCTGTTTTTTCAATTCATAGAGTTGATTCAATGCATCCATTGGTGTCATTTCTAACAGATTCATTTGTTTCAATGTAGAAATAACTGCTGTTTCGGCATCGCTTAATTCACTGAACAAGGACAGTTGTTGCGTTTCTTCTTGTTCTATCGATGCAGTATCAGTTACTGGTTGTGCTATTGCTTCAAGCGGCTCACTTGTAACAGCCACGGAATGATGGCTCACTTCTCCTGATTCTAATGTATGCAAAATATCTGCAGCTCTTGCTAATAAATTAGAAGGTAGCCCTGCAATTTTCGCTACATGGATCCCATAGCTTTTATCAGCTGGGCCATCCATCATCTTATGCAAAAATACTACTTCGCCGTCTTTTTCAACAGCTCCTACATGTACATTTTTTAATTGAGGTAATTCTTCCTCTAGAACTGTTAACTCATGGTAATGTGTAGAAAAGAGCGTTTTTGCTTGTACATGTTGATGGATATATTCAATGATCGCTTGAGCTAATGCCATTCCATCATAAGTCGCAGTTCCTCTACCTAATTCATCAAAAAGAATTAAGCTGTTTGGTGTCGCATGCCGCAACGCTTGATTAGCTTCCATCATTTCCACCATGAACGTACTTTGTCCAGCAATCAAGTCATCACTTGCACCAATCCGAGTAAAAATCCGATCAAAAATTGGTAAGATCGCTTTTTGCGCAGGGACGAAGCACCCCATTTGAGCCATTAAAACAGTTAATGCTAACTGACGCATATACGTACTTTTCCCTGACATATTCGGTCCAGTTATCAATAAGATCATTTCGTCTTCAGCCATATCCACACTATTGGGAATATATTCTTGATGTCCTAATACTTTTTCAACTACTGGGTGCCGACCTTCTTGGATTAGTAATTGGTGTCGATCCGAGACCATCTCAGGACGAACATATTGGTATCGCTCACTGATCGTAGCAAAACTTTGCAGAACATCGGCTGTACTGATTGATTTTGCTAAAATTTGTAATGGTTTGATCGCTTTTTTGACTTCTTCTCTCACTGCTAAAAACAGCTGATATTCCAAATCAACAGACTTTTCTTCTGCTTCTAAAATTTGCGTCTCTAACTCTTTTAATTCTGGTGTGATAAAGCGCTCTGCATTGGCCAATGTTTGTTTACGTTCGTATTTTTCCAGTTCAACATTTGCCAGATTCGCTTTAGTGATTTCGATATAATAACCAAATACACGATTAAAGCCAACTTTTAAATTTTTGATCCCAGTCTGCTGACGTTCTCTTGCTTCTAACTCTGCTAGCCACTGCTTCCCATTAGTCATCGCAGAACGGTACGTATCTAACTGATCATTAAAACCATCTTTAATGATATTCCCCTCAGTAATTTGTAGGGGCGGGTCTTCTTGAATTGCTTGATCAATCAAATGAACCAGGTCATCCATCGGTTGCATTTCCTTCAATAAGTCAGTCCACTGACCTTGATCGATCCCTTCGATCAGTTGACGAATCAGCGGTACTTGTTCTAAAGAAGTCTTTAATTGAATCAAGTCACGCCCATTGACATTTCCAAAAGCCACTCTTCCTGCTAGGCGTTCTAAATCATAAACCTTCGTCAATGCACTTTGTAGATCAAGTCGTTCAAAATAGCTATTCAAAAGAGAAGCTACCATTTCTTGCCGTGACTTGATTTGATTGAGTTGAATCAGCGGACGGTCAAGCCATTGTTTCAGTAAACGCCCGCCCATAGCTGTTTTCGTTTCATCTAGCAACCATAAAAGCGTGCCGTGTTTTTTTCCTGTACGTATGGACTGGCTTAGTTCGAGGTTAAACTTAGAATAGTAATCCATTTTCAAATAGTGATCCGGTTGATACTCGATCGCTTTTTGGATATGCGCAAGACTTCTTTTTTGTGTCACTGCTAAATAAGTAAGTAATTTTCCGGTCACTTCTTTTTCAAGTGGATCGGATAGCTCACTGGTTAAGAAATTAAACTCTGCATTTTCTTCACTTGTTTCTTGTTTTGAGAAAACTAATCCTAATCGATTCTTTAATTGCTCAGCAAGTTTTTCACTAATTTCATTTCCTAAAACAAGTTCTTTTGTTTGCAAAGCCGTCGTTTCGTTCAGTACAGCTTCTTCATCAAACAAATGAGCAGTTTTTAACTCCCCTGTGCTTAAATCAGCATAGGCAAATCCAAATTCGTTGCCTTGGCTAACAATTGCTGTCAAAAAATTATTGTCTTTAGCAGATAGTCCCTTACTATCCATGACTGTTCCAGGTGTTACTAATTGAATCACTTCACGTTTAACCATCCCTTTGGTGGTCTTAGGATCTTCTACTTGTTCACAAATAGCCACTTTATAGCCTTTTTCAATTAAAATATCAATATAGCCTTGTGCTGCATGATGGGGTACCCCACACATTGGAATTGGTTCGTCTGCATTACGATTCCTGCTGGTTAATGTTAACTCTAAAATTTGAGACGCATTGATGGCATCTTCATAAAATAATTCATAAAAATCACCTAAACGATAGAACAAAAAAGCATCTTGGTATTGGGCCTTGATGCTTAAATATTGTTCCATCATTGGAGTATTCTTAGTTTTTTGAGGCATTGTCTTCCTCCTCTATCCAATTATTGATTTCATCTTGCAGCATTTTCGTCAAATGATGCAATAAATCATTTGCTTCAAGCAATTGTTTCCGATAAGCTACTACGATCGGATGTTGATCAAATTGTTTCGTCAATTGTTCAACCCGACCATTCGCTTCTTTTTCTGCTATTCTTTTTCCATAATAAGCATAGTTTGCTGCTTCTTTTTGTGCAGATTTGATATCTTCCGTTAACTTTTCTAAATAGGAACTAGTTTGTACTTTTCGCTCTAGTTCGTGGTAGCGGATGATCGTTTCATGTTCACTTAAAAGTTGAGCTAATTTATCCGCTTCTCGTTGAATATTCGGCTCTTTATGCAAAAGATGTCTCACTTTCTATTCTAAAAATGGACGGTCCTCGTTGATCTGGATTAATTGGATGGTTTTCGCTTTACCAGTTGCATCATCAAATTCCAGTAAACAGCCACTCAAAATACCTCGTCCTCGTTCAACGACTTCAAAACGTTTCGGCAAAGCTGTTAAAAATTTTTCGATAACTGGTTCTCGGCGCATACCTAAAATTCCGTCATAAGGACCTGTCATACCTACATCAGTTAAATAGGCAGTTCCCTGCGGTAGAATCCGAGCATCATTGGTTTGTACATGCGTATGGGTCCCAATGACCGCTGAGACTTTTCCATCTAAGAACCATCCCATGGCTTGTTTCTCACTTGTCGTTTCTCCATGAAAATCAACGAAAATGATTGGCGTTCTTTTTTTTGCTTCGGCGATCAAGCGATCCATCTTGCGGAATGGATCATCTAAGTCGACCATAAAAGAACGTGCTTGCATGTTGATTACAGCTAGTTCTACTTGATTGACTTTCACGAATACCATTCCTTGACCTGGCGTTCCTTCAGGAAAGTTTGCTGGACGAACGATTTTTTTTGCTTGATCGATAAATTCAAAAATATCTCGGTTGTCCCAAGTATGATTGCCCATCGTGACAACATCTACACCGTCTTGTAAAAACTTTTTATAAATTTTTTCAGTTATTCCTCTTCCAGAAGCTGCATTTTCTCCATTTACAATTGTGACCTGTGGTTGATATTTCTTTTTTAAACGAGGAAGATAGGTTGTAATCATATCTCTTCCCATTGAACCTACTACATCACCAATAAATAAAACCCGCACACGTTTTCCTCTTCTCTTTTAACATCATTCTATATTATAGTTGTTTTTTTGTAGAAAGAAAAGGGCAGAAAAATCCTCTGCGTAACCCTCATCTGAAACTACTAAAAAACTAGCTGAAGTCAGTCTCCAACTAGTTCTTTTTACTATCCTAGATTATACTTGTTTATTTAAATCATGGAAAGTTGCTTCAATGCTTTCCAAATTCCATCTTCATCATTTGTATCAGTAACCAACTTCGCTTCTGCTTGTACCTCTGGAACTGCATTTCCCATTGCAACACCAATGCCTGACATACGCAGCATCTCTCGGTCATTTTGGCCATCACCGAAACTAATGATATCTTCTTGCGCAATTCCGACTTGTTCTGCTAGGTGTAAAATCGTGGCTGCTTTTGAACCGTCATGTGGAACAACATCCACACTTTTTTCATGCCAACGAACAAATCGAATCTTATCGTAACTAGAAAAATGATGATCGTAATTCTGATCAAAAAATGCTAAAGCTTGATAGATATCTTGTTCTTCCACAAAGTACTGATCAAGTTCAGGTAAAACAGCGCCAAAAGAATGCATTGCCTCTTCCATCATTCCCACATGATTGGAAGAATAACGTTTGATATTATCTAGACTCACAAAAGCAGTATCGATATTTTTATCTTGTGCTTCTTTGACAAAATTGTCTAATTGTTCACGGTCAAGCAAATTTTTATAAACTTGTTCATGATCTAAAAATCCAGCAGCGCCATTACATAAGATATAATTTGTAAATGCTAGATCTCGGATAACCTCTTGCGCATGGAAACGACTACGCCCAGTAGCAATCGTTACCAAATGTCCTGCTTTACGTAACTTATCCAAGGCTTCTCTTGTGCTGTCTAATGCTTGTTTATTTGTGTCCAGTAGCGTCCCATCAATATCAAAAGCAAATAATTTACGTTTCATTTTTTTAGTCGACTCACTTTCTTATAAATACTTGCTTGCTTCTCTTCTTGTCAAAGCAGACCATTCTTTTGTCAATTGTTCTTTTACCCAAGAAACATTTGTCTTGCTGTAATCGCGCAATGCCCACCCAATCGCCTTTTGAATAAAAAATTCCTTTGAGGAGCGATCTTCAGTAATCACTCGATCCAACAACAGCTGATTGGTAGCTTCTTTAAATCCTAACTGTAACGTAATTGCTATTCGCCGAAGCCAAAAATCTTCTTTTTTTTCAAACAAAAGAGAAACCGTCTCTAATTGTTCCATATGAAGTTTACACCATGTAGCATAAACTTTCCGCCAAGCATCAATCGTATCCCACCATGCTTTTTCCGGTACCAATACAGACAATTCGACCAACTCATCCAATGATAAACGTTTGATGTTTTGTTGAATCAAATCAATCGCCAGGTACTGATACTCCCGTTCTTTTTTTTCATAATAATAGAAAACAAGGAAAAAAAGGTCTGGAACATCAAGCACTTTGCTTTCACGCAAAAGTGTTTGTTGCAATTTCCAACGTTCTGGTTTGGGCACACCTGCAAATGAGAACTGATTTCTCATATACATTTCCATTGGATGTGCTTTTTCTTCATTTTTTTGAAAAACTAAAAGTTCCAAGACAGTCCTCCTTGAAAAATCAAGCCCGTATCTTAGGTGACAGCTGAAAAATCACTGTCACTACCTTTTAGTGGCTCTGTAGGTTGAAAATAGGCTGTGCTTACACAAGCATGATCCTTCATTTATTTCTTTTTAAGATTGGTACGTTTATTTTTCATGCTTTTAAAAGATACCCTCTTATTTTATAGAGTGAAACAAGGTTTGTAAAGCGTTTTTAAAGAGAAACGTACTTGACAGTTTCACCTTGTTTCCCTTATACTGGACTTTGTGTAAAATAATGCAGCGGAAAAATAATAATTTCGTCCCTAGTTCATTGCCCCGATTCGGGTTCAATTGCGTAACCGCGGCTGCAAAGGTGAAGATTGAAGAATGGACTACACGATTATGAATTTTTTATCGGATTATTTTACTCCAAAAACTAAATTTATTTTATTGGAGGAAATTTTAATGTCTCGTTATACAGGACCATCATGGAAAATTTCTCGTCGTCTAGGTATTTCATTATCAGGCACAGGAAAAGAATTAGCACGTCGCCCTTACGCTCCAGGTCAACATGGACCAAACAGCCGTGGCAAACAATCAGAATACGGTATGCAATTAACTGAAAAACAAAAACTACGTCACATGTACGGAATGAACGAACGTCAATTCCGTAACTTGTTCGTTAAAGCTAGCAAAATCAAAGAAGGTAAACACGGGGTTAACTTCATGATCTTACTAGAACAACGTTTAGACAATGTTGTTTATCGTCTAGGTCTTGCAACTACTCGTCGTCAAGCTCGCCAATTAGTTAACCATGGTCATGTGATGGTTGATGGCAAACGCGTTGATATCCCTTCATACCACGTTGAAGTTGGTCAAGTGATCTCAGTTCGTGAAAAATCACAAAACATGACAACAATCAAAGAAGCTGTTGAAGCAACTGTTGGTCGTCCAGCATTCGTAAGCTTCGATGCTGAAAAATTGGAAGGTTCATTAACTCGTTTACCAGAACGTGACGAACTATATCCAGAAATCGACGAAGCTCTTGTCGTTGAATACTACAACCAAAGCCTATAATTTTCAAAGCTTTGGCTTACAAGCCCACTATCTATTCGATAGTTGGGCTTTTTTTATGTAGATTTCCCTCTCTCTTTTCTAGCTCTCTTCTTTATTTGAATTTGATTCGCCCGTGTAACTCTCCTAGAATCATATGTTGAGACTTGCCAAAAAGTTCAAAATGAAACAATATTTAACTGAACATATAACCTATCCTCAAAGGAAGATAGACTAATATTTTGAAGGAATACTTCGTTTATTTAAAAAATATACTTTACAAAAAATAATTTTTCTTATACAATTTCGTTAACTTAGAAAATAAAAATGGTTAACAAAGGAGAACTTATGACAAAATCACTCAAAGAACTCATTCTTGCTGCAGAATTTGCAGCGATCATTGCCGTTCTTTCACAATTCACTTTCCCTCTAGGTCTAATTCCTTTGACTGGACAGACTTTTGCCATTGGTTTAACTGCTACTTTCCTTGGTAAGAGAACAGGAACTGTCTCCGTCTTGATCTATCTTTTATTAGGTCTTATTGGGTTACCTGTTTTCTCGGGGATGTCTGGAGGAATTGGTGTATTATTCGGTCCTACCGGTGGCTATCTAGTTGGTTTTATCCTCCAGTCTTGGCTAATTGGATTTATCATGGAGAAAGTCGGTTCTCGCTATCCTCTGACAATATCCGCAAACTTAGTTGGTTCAGCAGCCGCATTATGCTGTGGCATGCTTTGGTTAATGATCAGTAGCAGTCTTTCTCTTCACACTGCATTTTTAAGTGGATTTCTTCCTTTTATAATCCCTGAAGCAATCAAATCGATTGCTGCCGCTTCGGTAGGTCTGTTTCTAAAAAAACGTATGTCTCGACTTCAGTTGTTTAGTATGGATAAATAACTAGACAAAACAACTACTACGTTGTATTCCTTTACGAAAAATTTTTTAAAATAAAATCGTCACTGATTCAAACTGATTGTGGCATTACCTAAATTCCTTGAATTGATAATAAATAAAAAAAGCTTACAATCGTAAGCTTTCAGACTATAGACAAAGTACTTATTTATAGTGCTTTGTCTTTTTTATACGTTAAAACAGAACGATAAATTGGAGCTGTACCTGATGCTTTCAAAACAAAGTAAGTTTAAAGATCTCTATAAAAAAAGAGAAGAAACGATTGAACGAATATTCAGCACCACAAAAGAATTTCATGGGTTACGTTATACCAATCAAATAGGAATTGTAAAAATGCACATGAAAATCGGGCTTACTTTTGCTTGTCTAAATATGAAAAAGCTAAATCAAAAAATATCAAGCGAAAAAAGAGTATTTTTCTAAAGAAAAGAAGACAAATTTTTCTTTTGTTTTTGAAAATAGACATATAAAAAAGAGGTTGAGACAAAAGTGTTCAGCATCAAGAAATAAGAAGGAATTTCCGAAAATTGCTTCTCAAATTTTTGGTAAATTTCGGCTTATTTCCGAAGATGCTACTTTTGTCTCACCGTTTATTCGTTTTTTAGAGATACTAGAAGAGACTGAGACAACTTTTGTCCCAGTCCCTTCAATCTAAAAGCTTTCAATCGTAAGCTTTTTATCTTCTATTTTTAGACTTAGCTAAATCGTCGTTTATTTTTTTAGATCTACTTTTTGTCCGACCCAATAAATGATGACTCCTCCCACTAGCATGGAAGCTAGCTCACCCAAAGCAACAGTTCCCCAAGTGAAGAAAAAGGGTAATTGATAGAATAGCTTCAATTGTCCAGCAACTGTAAACATAGAAAATGCAAAGACCAAAGCTGTAATCACCATTTTTATTTTCATGTTTCTTACTCGTTTCGTTATCTCATAGTTAATCAATAAGACAAGTAAGGTGCTGATACTACCAACTACTACATCAATCCATCCCAATGGAGAGGAAAGATTGGCTAAAGCAACACCTAGCGTGATAGCCAAAATATACTTTTTATTATAGAGCGACAAATAATTGAACATTTCGGAAAGACGTATTTGAATGGCACCAAAACTGATAACTGACAACACGAATGTAACTGCCACATATAAGCCTGTTACAAGTGCCATTCGAGCAATTTCTGCTGTGGTAAAACGATTAGTAGAACGAATTTTCTTTTGATCCATATTCTTTCTCCTTTACAAGATCGGGATACAATCGATCATCCTTGTGGTCAAAAATGCCACAAAAGATCTCGTCTCTCTCAACTCTTGGTAATAACTACGACCAAAGGATGGGAATTGACTTCCAACTGAAGTGCCGTAGTGCGAATAAATTCGCTAATCATAGCTTATCTGAAAACAATAAAAAAGACAAAATCATTTTAATAACCAACCACCGTCGATTGGAATGATCGTCCCTTGGATATAGCTTGCTTGAGGGGTTGCCAAAAACAACGTTAGTTCAGCAACTTCCTCTGGTTGTGCCCACCGTTTAACAGGCGTTTCATTCGCTACCCATTCCGCCATCTCACCATTTCCTGCAAAATCAGCTGCATTCATAGGTGTTTGAATTGCTCCTGGCGCAATCCCTTTGATACGAATACCTTGAGAAGCATAATCTAATGCTAATTGTTTCGTAAAACCAACGATCGCATGCTTTGCGCTGGTATAGGCAATCCCGCCACCACCACCGACAAAGCCAGCAATTGATGCCATATTGATGATTGTCCCTGTTTCTTCCTCAAGCATGTCTGGAAGGATTAAGTGCGTTAGCTGAAACATACTCTTGACATTAACAGCAAACACTCGATCCCATAAAGCTTCATCTGTTTCCAACAATGGCTGGTACTCATCTAAAATTCCTGCTGTATTCAGCAAGATCGCAACTTTTCCAAACGTTTCGTGACACTGTTCAACCGCCTTTTTTAACAAAGAATGATTCGTGATATCACCTAAAAAATAAGCAAAGGTTTCAGAAAATTGCTGGGATAGATCGTCCATTCGGCCTAATTGCTGATCAAAACCAAACACCCGCGAACCTTGTTCTAAAAAGCCTTTAGCTTGTGCCTGTCCGATACCTGAAGCTGCTCCAGTGACAAAAACAACTTTCTCTGTTAGATCACTGTATCTATTTTTCATTCCACAATGATCCAATCTTCAGCTAAAATGTCACAGACTGTAGGCGCAAAACTGGAAAATCCTTCGTCACTTGTTTTGATTAAAAAGTAAGGGGTAACGGGACAACCGTCAAATTCTTCTCCTGAAACAAGAACGACATACAATTCAAAACCACTCCAACCTTTTCGAATCACTTTATTCCCTTTTTTTAATGCTGGTAAAATTTCTTCAAATGTCATTTATTTCGTTCCTTTCTTTGTCTTTTCGGTCTTGGATCAACACAAATTTTTGGTACAATTGGATATAATCGTTTAACTGTAACTCTCCATTCACGATAAAATATTCTAAATCAGACCATGGTTTACGATGCACTTTGCTCGTTGAAAGTAATAAATCAACTTCTCGTCCCCGATAATCTGTTGGTAAAAATTTCAAACAATAAACATTTCGAAAAAAACGATGTAAGTCTTCTATTAACAACTGCTCTTCAAACAGAGGGAAATCTGTCATCAAAAGAATCGTGATCTGCGGTAACTTTGGTGTAAATGCACCCATTGTCTTTAAAACCGTTAAATACCGCCCCATCAAAAAAGACGTATTTTGAAATGCTAGCTGATCCACTTTTTGCTCGGTCTCAAAAAACAAATCGAGCCACTGGATAATTTCACTGTTTTCGATCATCAAATGATTTATAAAGTCACTGTCGTTCCCATCAATGGTTTCCTTAGCTTCTGGAAAAAGATAGGCAAATAAATGACTACTAAAAAGATAGGTTTCAGCTTCTTTTGTTAAGGGTTCTTCTGACAATCCTTGTTCCACTTGATAGAGAGCTAATGCTTCTTTTGCTTCATAAAGTGCATGGTAGGGTGGTGTTTGTCTCCTTCGATGGAAAGCAAACATTTCTTCTCGGATGTCTTCATCCGTATAGTACTCTTCTCGTGTCATCAAAACTAAAAATAACGCACCTAATTCTTCTTCATTTTGAAAATAGTTAGGAAACACTGGTTGCATCCAATGACAAAATTTTTGAAACATAGGATTATCAGTAATCAGTTGTCGCTTTCGTTCGTTTAACGATACGTAATGCTTCTGAGATTTACGCAAGAAGAAAGCTCCTAACATATACTCTAGTCTTCTTTTTTTGATCTCATTAAGGCGAACATTGAAAAAAGCCATGATTTGTTCAGCAATTTTTTTCACATCTAATTGTGAAATCGTTACAAAAGGCCAAATTTTCCCACGAAACAACTGCCAAAACGTCATGTGAAGGTAAAGCCGGATGATTTCTTCTTCTCCTTGCACCACATAAGTCCCACGTTGTAAATAAATCCCGTAATTTTTTAATTGTTCTCTCCACTCGTTGATCTTTCGACGCGCAGTTGATTCGCTGATATATTGTTTTTGAGCAAATTGATAGATCGTATGAAACTCTTCAAAAAAAATATCGTGCAATAGCTGGTATTTCAGCGTACTTTGCACGAGAAAAATCAAAAAACGCTCATGTTCGATAGAATCAAGCGTATCATAAAAGGAATAGCCAGAACGAGGGGTTTTCATAAACAATGTTTGAGAGCTCTCGTTGAACTGATGGTAATTTTTTGTTAATTCGTTTAAGTACTTAGCGACACTTCTTGCATCTAATTGGACTGTTTGTGCCAGTTCTGCAATCGTGTGCCACTGATGATCCTCGAAACTTTCCAGCAGGAGAATTTTATAATAAAGGTCTTTATCAAATCGTTTTAAATATTCAGATGACAAATACAACTTTTACCACTCCTTTATGCTAGAACGTTTTTTTCATTGTAGCATAAATCCTGGGAAACAACATCAAAACAGGTTAGTAAAAAACTGAAATAATAATGGTAATAAAAAGACGGTCAGCATGCCATTGACGCCAATGGCTAAGCCTGAAATAATCCCTTCGATCTCACCCAATTCGATTGCCTTTGCTGTACCAATCGCATGAGAGGTACTTCCTAACGCAACCCCCTTAGCAATCGGACTGCTGATCTTAAAAAGACGAAAGATATGAGTAGCGATCAACGACCCAAAGATGCCAGTAGAAACAACAATTGCAAGCGTGACCGCATTGATTCCTCCCATCGTATGAGAAAGATCAACAGATATCGCTGTTGTCACTGATTTAGGTAGCAGAGAAATGACCATCGCTTTTTTTAATGTAAATAAATAGCCAATACCCACACTGACTAAGCAATTAGCTACGATCCCCGCTAAGATTGCCGCAATGACTGGGAAAAAATTTTCTTTTAACAAATGAAAATTTTTATATAAGGGAATAGCTAATGCAACTGTTGCTGGCGTAATCATCATGGTCAAAAAATTCCCACCCACATTATAATCCTGGTAACTGATTCCAGAAAAATGAAGAAAAAGAATGATCACTAAAATAGACAATACCAACGGATTGATAATTGGCAATTTATACTTGCGTAAAAATTTATCTGATAATACGTAGACACCTAACGTTAAGCTTAATCCAAATAATGGGTTACGAATAAATTCAGTCAATTTGTTGCTCCTTCCTTTTGATTTTCTGCAACTTTTGGCTACTTGTTTGTTTCAATTGAACAGATTGTAACATTTTTTCTACTACTTCTGCCGTTTTGCCTGCTACGACCATCGTTACGATCGAACAGATCACTACCGCACCTAATAAAATAGGCCAAATTGTCGCAATATCACCAAAATAGTCAAGTAAACCTACCCCTGCCGGGACGAATAAAATCGTTAAATTATTTAATAAAAAATCACCTGTTCCTCCTAAATGCTCAGGCTTTACTAGTCGCATCTCAAAAGCTAGGAACAAAAATAAGATACCTAGGATACTTCCAGGAATTGGTAAATGGAACAATACACGAGTTCCTTCACCTAAAACTGAGAAAAAGAGGATAATAAAAAATTCTTGAAAAAATTTCATCTATGAAACACTCCTTATTGTTAGCTTTCATTTTACTAACAATATTTTTCTGAAATTTTCAAATTGTGCTGTTTCTAAAGTACAATATTTGAAAAATATAATCGTTTTTTTTTGGTATATTTATAATTAAGGTTGGTGTTTTGTGGGAAAGTTCCATACGTTGTTTTGGAAGTTGGTCAGATTTCTTTTATACATAGAAATCATTTTTTTATCTGCACTTATTTATGACCAATAAAAACGTCGGATGCGAAGCACTACACCTATTGTGTTGTTGTTTCTTTTTTTTTGCATTTTTATAAATTTTGGAGGTATATATGGATTATTCACTTATGACCCGTCTTGTGGCGGAAATGATCGGTACAGCTTTATTAATCATTCTTGGGAATGGTGCTGTAGCAAACGTAGATTTAAAAGGAACAAAAGGTTATGGAAGTGACTGGATGTTGATCGCTGTAGGTTATGGCTGTGGTGTAATGATGCCAGCAATGATTTTTGGTGGTATCAGTGGAAATCATATTAACCCAGCGTTCACAATTGCTCTTGCCTCAAATGGTTTATTCCCATGGGCTGAAGTATTACCTTATATTGCTGCTCAATTGATTGGTGCCGCAATTGGACAATTGATCGTTGTAGCTTGCTACAAACCTTATTATGATCAAACAGACGATGTAAACCATGTATTAGGTACTTTCTCAACAATCAACAGTGTTGGTTCTAAATTCAATGGTTTTGTTAATGAATTCTTTGGATCATTTGTTTTATTCTTTGGTGCACTAGGAATTACTAAAGCACCTTTCTTCCAAGACAATCTTGGTACAGCACACTTAGCTCTTGGTTTCTTAGTATGGACGTTAGTTGCTTCTCTCGGCGGACCTACTGGACCTGGTTTGAACCCAGCACGTGACTTCGCACCACGTTTAGTCCACGCATTGTTACCATTAAAACATAAAGGTTCATCACAATGGGGTTATGCATGGGTACCTGTTGTTGCACCGATTTGTGCTGGTATCGTTGCTGTCTTCTTATACAAATTCTTATTTATGGCTTAATTTATCAAAAAAACTTGGAATCACTTCGATTCCAAGTTTTTTTATTTGGAGAAAAATTTGATTTCTGTCCTCTTTTAACCTATGTCATACTATGCAAAGAACGCAAAATAAATTGCAGACTTTACTATTTATTTTATAAATGGAGGAACTCCTATGCCTTACGAAACAGAGCTTCAGCGACATCTTGATATATTTGCTCTTTCTTTATCATTAAAGAAAAATAATAGATGGTCTCCGGAAGATGATAAAGTGAATTACCCACTTTTATTTTCTATTTATATTAAAATGATCCAACAAGATGAACAAGAATTTTTTGTACGTAAGCAAGACAAATTAAAAATGATTCAGTCACTCAACCGAAGCAAGGATTTCTATTCTTTTACTCGTCACACACAACTTTTTCATACTTTAAAGCGGATGATTTCAAATGATCCTCGAGATTTTATTCTTTTGCCCTTATCTTATAGTATAAAGAAAAATAAAAAAAGTGGTCATGTTTCCGGAGCACTCATCTACAAAGAAACGAAAAACTATAGAATTATTCTAGTGGATAAAAGGAAGCACCTGTCAAACTCATCTGTAAATATGGTTAAAATTCCTTCGGAGAAAATGGCTCCCCTTTGTAAAGAATTGTTTGCACAGAGAGATCATCCTAAACTCGAAACTTGTTATGATATTCTGTACAGAATTATTGACCATTCCTCTTCTAACAGCTTTTCGTCACTAGACTATACGATGCATGAACAAAAAGAAGGAAATTGTGTGGTCAAAGAAATAGAAGCTACTGCAAAAACTGCGCTCTTACATTGCCGCCATAACCTTCTCGCTTCACAAGGTAAAAAAAAATTAAAATGGAGTGATGTTCCCGAGTCCACTTTGGAGATCCAAAAACGTTTTTTAACTGTGATCAAATCAAAATACATAAAATCTCCTCTTCCTGATTATTTCTTTGAAATTTACAAATTGAGAAAACGAGCGAATGATGAACATTCGCCTTTAACAATGACAGAAAAAAACAGAATACATGAAATATACAAAAAAATATTTGCCGATCATCCAGAAATTCAAGAAATCTTCAAAGAAACGCCTTCTAGTAACCTTTCAAAAGTAGAGAAACCAATACAGTTAAACAAAGCAATTATAGCAGATCCGAAAATGGGTAAGTATCCAAAAGCTGGCAATACCAAAAATATGATCAATATTTTTGAAAAAATAACTGACGAAAAAAATAGGATAGCTAACGGACTAAGAACCGAAAAAAGGACGCCAAAAGATGAGTTCATTCGCTAAAGGGGATAATGTGAATCAATAATCCGATTGTGCTCAACAAGAAAAAATAAACGAGTGCCTAGCTCCGCAATAAATAGTTAGACCGTGACCGTTCTAACCCTATTTTCAAAAAATGATATTACTCGTTGACAATGGAATAAAAAGCCATGACAACCCTTCTAATAAGAAATGGTCGTCATGGCTTTTGCAAACTCTTCGTACAAATGTTCATTGCGGTAGCGATTAAACTCTGGGTCGTGTTTTCGTAATAGCGTGCGTAACTTCATGGGATGATAACTATCGATCAAGTGATTTTCTCGTACAAACTCCCTCGTCAATTGCCATTCATAATAATAGCCAAAAGGACGGCAACTATAGCGGGTACCATGAATGAGTTTATCTTCAAAACGGCGATGGGTATGTCCAAAAACAACCTGTTTGATATTATCGTATTGATCTAATAGTTGTCCAAAAGAAGCGGAACCTAAAAAAGCATTTAAGTTGTTCCAGCGTTCGTATGGAGCGTTTTGATAGACAATAAAGTCTTTTTTAGGAACAAAATGTGTCGTTAAAATAACGTCCAGTTTTTTTGCTTCTAACTGGTCTAGTAACTTTTTCATTGCTATCAGAACTCGAGCGTTGACTTCAATGTCACTTCCCTCTCGTTTAATAAAACGATCATACCAGTAAAGGTTCTTCATACGCAGAATTTGTTTATTTTCTTTTAACTCTGAGAATTGATAATCATACCAACCATTCATCCCAAGTAGGACTGTCTGCTTATTCAACGCCAGATATCGTTCATTTAAAAAGTGAGAATCCGGGAAATGATTCATCATTTCTTCTCCCTCAACATCTGCCAATTCATGGTTCCCAAAGTTGAACGTTGTAGGAATTCCTTTTTTGGCAAAAAATTCAACAACTGCTTGGCAAAGATCGACTTTATTCGCCACATCTCCTGCTAAGTGAAGCCGTGTGATCCCTTTGTCTGTGAGAACCTTCCACAAAATCAGCCATTCTTGTTCACTAAACTGATTGATATCTACATGTAAATCGCTGATAATTGCCAAGTTTCCCATACGCTTACCTTCTGTCTCCTATTTTCTACTCGTGATGTATGATTTGAAGATTACCTTTTAGTAATCCACTGGGGCCTTTTAACTGTAAACTCTTATAAGTCGGTTCAACTGCAATTGTCGTCGGATCATCTAGATACATCAATGCACTTTTTTTGATGTAGATTGGTCCAACAGCTGTTTCTACTTTGACAGAGTATAAACTCAAATCTTTTGTTGTCTCTTTCTTTACGAGAATCAAACGAAAGGATGTATCAATCTGACAAGTTACTCGACTGTCGGCAAAAGGACCATCTCCGTCTTCAATATCAAGTAATAACTGTTCATCTTCGTTTTGTTGTGCTAATAATTTTTCTTTTGCTTCATCTGTTAGTAATAATTCCATTCTTATCACCTCAAACTTAGCTTAATGATTTTACAACTCAGATGCAACTAACTTGTTTATGCTACACCTTTATCAACTTCTACCTGCTTGCCATTCTTGTCGTGTCAATCCTCGCAAGACAACTGAAACGATTTTTCCTTTGAAACGCCTTGCATCAGGGATGATTCCTTCTTTTTTCATCCCAAGTTTTTCCATTACACGCCCCGACTTAGGGTTTTCTGCATCGTGATAAGCAAAGATTCGGACCAAGTTTAACTCTTCAAATCCTAATTTTATCAATGCTTGACTCGCTTCTGGAACAAATCCTCTTCCCCAATAGTTCTTATTCAGTGCATATCCGATCTCTGCGTTATCTTCATTTTCTTGTACTCTTAAATCAATTGTCCCGATGAATTGTTGATTTTCTTTTAATTCAATACCGTACTTCCCTAAAGGTGCTGACATAAAATAATTAGCGATGCTGTTTTTCGTATCTTCAACGGATTGATGTGTTGGAAATACAAACCGTGTCGTTTCTTCATCATGAGCATAGTCATACATGTCTTTTGCATCATTTAATGTAACGGGGCGTAAAATCAAGCGCTCTGTTTCAATACGTTGATGTTGCGCAAAAACCAAATTTCGATTGATCAATTGTTCCATCGCGATCCTCACCTTTTGCTTTTTCGTTTTCTTAACTGTAGCGAAATTTGTTATAACTTTCAACTACTTCCGTTGAAAGAATTCTTAAACCTGCCTAAAATAAAGGACTGGAAAGTTCAAAATAAAAAATCCTTAATCATTGCTTGAAAAAGAATAATTTTTTGTTCACGTTTTATTAACATCTTTTCGTTATCGTTGAAATAACCAATAAATACAATGGATATCGGAGGAGTTCCTATGAGAGAATATACGAAAAAAATCTATTTTATTGAAGAAACCCAAAATATTGAAGGATCTTATATTGAAGTAAAAACCTTATTTGTCAACGAGGATAAAGAACAAGCCCTCACGACATTTAAACAATTATCAAAAAAACTAATGCCTTCTTTTGGCTTGGTACTAGGTGAGTATAAAATCAAAGCCGGAAAAAGTTATTTTTCCCAATTGTTAAAACGGTGGGCACATTTACCAGCTGAATTTTATCGTACATTGAAGATTCTGAATTACCAAACATTAGCTGAAACGAAAATGTGAAAAAGTTAAGTTTTATTTATGATTCGTTTAGTATCCTTATCAACACCATAGGAGGCGAACGAGATGATAAAAAAATTTTTCACACGATTATTTACCCAGCATCAACCTAGAATTAATCCTTATGAAGTCGAAAATGAATTTATGTTGAAGACAGACTTCCCTAAATGCTACTAATAGCTTGCTTTATAACCAAAAGAGAGACTGACAGATTATTTTCTGACAGTCTCATTTTTTCTCCTATTTAAATCTTCTAAATATATATATCTATATACAAATCCATAACCATTAATCTTCCTTAAAAAAAATGTACTTTTATTAAACAAGCTTATGTTCTAGAAAAGTATTTCTCTTGCTTTACAACATATGATTGTAACGAAGGCTCAGTTCTTTGTTGGCTAGGTAAGGTAAGAATATCTCCCATTTTTTTTAATTGAGGTATAGAAGGTGGCATTTGTTCATTGTTGATTCCTACAATACGAGAATCTTTTTTAAATTCTTCAACAATTTTATTCCGTTTATAAAGCCTCCAATTTCTTTTATAAATATTGTTATATCTTCTTTTTAAAACTATGTATTTTATTTTTTTATATATATTATTTTTTCTTTGACTTCGTATTTTTTCTAATTTCATCATCTTCTGTTGTAATTTTACATTTTTTGGATGATTTTTTCGCTTCAGATAATAATTGTTAAAAATATAGTCAAAAGACTTATTTTGTTCATGTTTATTAGTTTTTAAAGCCTTAAGAAATCGTTTTCTCATCTCTAAAGTTGAATGAGGGCAAGAGTTCCATTTAGGTCTCAATGTTGGTTTAGAATGAGAATATGACAGAATACTTTTTTGACAGTTAAAAAGAGCTACTTTAAGTGTAGATTCTACCTCGTTAACAATGCAGTTTCCAACATTTTGAGGTGACATATCAACGTTAAGCCTAGAAACACACTTTTTTGTTGATATGTGAACTAATTTCTTTAATTCTTCGAAAGGTTGTATCGTTGGTAGAGCAAACTTATTACTTAAATAAAGTACATGATTAAGCTGATCTATTCTTTCAGCATAGATGGTTACAAGTCCAACAGGAAATTGATGATTAAATAGTTTCGCTTTATCAACCATTACTACGTCATAACAATTTCCATGTTTATATATTATTAATCCAGAACAATGTCCTTTACCAGAATAAAGAGGATAGGCAAGTGGTACAATCAAAAATGACGTAGGATCATTTGTTTTAAGACTTTCCAGTATTTGTAACGATGCAGTAGTACTTGGTGCATTACAAAAATCTAGTGTTTTTGTTAATGACGAAAGAATGTGTTCTTTCCTATTTTCATCAATAAAGAACCCATCAGTATCCTGTTCAATCATTTTTTTGTAGGTAGAAAGTAGCATCACTTCGTCCTCTGTGCCAGTATCACCGTCTCTCTTGTGCTCTTTGACAGCATCTTCCATTCTATAGTATAAGTTGGTATTACGTTTTAACCCTAAGGTCAGGGCTAAAAGCTCATAACGACGTTGATAATAATCCATATAATTCAATTCCTTTCATATGTAGAGATTAAGATGAATAATTTAAAAAACTTTATTCGATTCATTAGTGGGAGTTGCTAACAAATATAGCATAGTTGAAGATATAATATTCATTAATTTTTTCCTCAAGAAAGAAATAGTCGTTCTAAGCTTACATAAATATGAGCACATCCCGTTATGACTATAAAAAAGATTACTCCACCATCTATAGAATCTAATATTTTTTTATATATAAAGAAAATGAGACCGATAACAATCGTCCCATCTCGTTTTTACTTTATTTCAAGGCTTGAGCAACATCTTCAATCATTAATTTCATGGATTCTAAGCCTCCACCACTTAGATACCAAACGTCTGGCTGTAGCGAAATCACTTTATGATGTTTACCTGCATCCGTTTGTACAATCAACTCATTCGCAGCGACATTATCCTTACTGTCATCGCCACCGATCGCTTTCGTACGATCTACCACAAAAAGAATACCAGGATTTTTGTCTAATACATATTCATAAGAGACGCTTTGTCCATGAGTAGAAGCTTCAATATGTTCATCTGCTTGTTTAAAACCAAAGACATCATGAACAAGTCCGAAGCGTGATCCTGAACCATAGGCGGATAATTGTCCTTCATTGACTAACGTCACTAACGCAGTTTGATCAAGATTACTTGTTTTTTCTTTTATCTCATTGATTTTTTTAGTTAAATCGGTAAGTCCTGCCTCGGCTTGATCTTCTCGATCAAAAATCTTTCCTAAGGTTTGAACATTTTGTTGTATCGATTCCCATGGCTTGCTTGAATCAACAGCTAAATATAAAGTAGGCGCAATTTTATTTAATTCCTCTTGATAATCGCTTTGTCTCCCTGAGATAATGATCAAATCAGGTTGCATTTGGTTGATTTTTTCTAAATCAGGTTCTTTAAGTCCGCCTGCGGAATCCACTTCTTTATATTTTGCCAAATAGTCTGGTAAATTCTTCGTGGCCGCACCAACGACTTTATCCCTCACTCCTAATGCATCCAAAGTATCTAAAGAACCATTATCAAAGACGACGACTTTTTGAGGTTTTTGTTTAACTTCAATTTTCTCACCGTTACTGTCTTTTACGGTCAAAGAAGATTGAACTTCTCCGCCGCTGGTTTTCGTATTTGACGTAGTACTCCCCGCATTGCTACCACATGCCGCTAACGCTACTGTTGCTACTAATAAAAAACTGACAACTAATTTTTTCATTCCGATTCTCCTTCTGCTATTTTAAAAATAAAGACAGAATCTGCGCCCTTCAATCTCGCAAACTCGAATGTCCATTTCATATAATTCATCTAAGATGTTCTTTTGAATAATTTCATTGGTGGCTCCTTGAAGAAACAGTTCCCCATTTTTCATGGCAATGATCTCATCCGCATAGCTTGCTGCAAAATTGATATCATGAAGCACAATAATGATCGTTTTCCCTAAATCTCGAACTAAGTGTTGTAAAATTTGCATGATCTGAACAGCAAAATTCATATCCAAATTATTTAGCGGTTCATCTAGTAAGATATAATCAGTATCTTGGGCTAACACCATCGCTATATAGGCTCGTTGTAGTTGCCCACCCGAAAGCGTATGGATCATCTGGTTTTTTAAGGAGGTTAAACCTAAGTGTTGCAAAGCTTCCGCCACGATTTGTTGATCCTTTGTAGTTAGCTTGCCTTTTGTATAAGGAAAGCGCCCAAATTCTACCAATTCTTCCACTGTGATTTGCATACTGATGCCATTTGATTGGCGTAAAATGGCTAATTTTTGAGCTAATTCTTTTGATCGCCAGGCTTTCACTTCATTATGATCAAGATAGATTTCCCCAGTATCTTTCGCAATCAAACGACTAATCATGGATAAAACCGTTGATTTACCAGCACCATTGGGACCAATAAAAGCCGTTAATCTTTGGTCATGGATAGAGACATCGACATCTTTGACTACCCGTTTGTCATGGTAACTTTTATTGACCTTTTTTAAATCGATCATCCAATTGTCTTCCTTTCTCGAATCAGTTTGATCATAAAGTACAGTCCTCCTGAAAACTCTACGATGACACTGACAGTGGTATTCCATTTAAAAATTTGTTCAACCAGCAGTTGTCCCCCTACCAAAAACAGTAACGCTACCAAAAAACTACCTAAAAACAACTCTCGATGCCGATAAGTCGCAAATAATCGGTAACTAACATTCGCTACAATAAAACCTAAAAAAGTTAATGGTCCTACTAATGCCGTTGCTGTTCCTGTTAAAAGACTGACACAACACAGGATTAAAAATTGAAATCGCTCTGTATCGATTCCTAAATTGATTGCCTGCTCTTGCCCTAGATGAAAAACGTCTAAATAACGACTTTTATAAAACAAAAAGAGCCATGTACCACTAATCAATATAGTTGCTGGTACTAGATAATGACTAGGGATGTTCCCAAAACTAGCAAATAATTTTCCTTGTAATAAATCATATTCGTTTGGGTCCATCACCACTTGTAGAAATGCACTCACACTACTGAACAAAGTCCCTAAGATGACACCAGTCATCAAAAGCAAAAACAAGTTCATTTGTCCTTTCTTTAGTAAAAAGAAAAAGAGTAATTGACTCAAGCCAACCATTAACGCAATATTTGTCAAAAAAAAGCCAGTCCCTGTTTGCTGAAGCATGGTCACACCCCCAACGATAAAGAAAAGGACCGTTTGAACTAAGACATAGAGAGAATCTAGTCCTAATACTGAGGGTGTCAAAAACTGATTTTGGGTAATTGTCTGAAAACTGATCGTGGCACTACTGGTGGCTAACGCAACCAGTAAAAAAGCAACGATTTTTTTACTCCGTAAGGCCCAAGCAAATTGCCAATTTCCATAAGTGTTGATCGTTAAATAGCTCATAATCACTAAGAGGACAAGAAGCAACAGTCCAATGAATACGCCCCTTTTTTTAAGCATATTTTTTCCTCCTAACCAACAAATAGAGAAAAATAATAGCCCCGAAGATTCCCACGATCACACTTACTGGGATTTCGTAAGGATAGATCACCAAGCGAGCAACGATATCACAAAAAAGTAAGAAAACACTTCCCAACAATGCAGTAATACCAATTGTTTTATGTACTTGATCTCCATATAAACGGGCTGTGATATTTGGAATGATTACCCCTAAAAATGGAATACTTCCCACCATGATCAAAACAATCGCACTAGCCAAAGAAACGAGACCGATCCCTAGTAACTGCATTTTTTTATAGTCAATCCCTAAATTGACCGCAAATGACTCCCCCAATCCAACAATCGTAAATCGATAAGCAAAGAAAGAAATAACGATTAATAATGGAACGGTTACATAAAGCAATTCATAATTTCCACGTATAATCGTGGCAAAATTCCCCTGTAACCAAGAAGACATATTTTGGATCAATTGAAATTGATAAGCAAAAAAAGTGGCAATGGAGCCGATGATATTACCTAACATGACACCGATCAATGGTAACATCAGTTGATTCTTTTGAGGTAACGTTTGTGCCAAAAAAAGAAATAAAAGTGTCCCACCAAAAGCAAACAAAAAAGCGGTAAATGAACGTAAAAGCAACGGTGCATTTGGTAAAAAAAGCATCACCACTAAAATACCCAATCTTGCACTATCCATCGTTCCAGCTGTGGTAGGCGAAACAAATTTATTTTGCGTCAAATGTTGCATGATCAAGCCACAAATACTGCTAGTTGCTCCTGCAAGGATCAGGCAAACCGTTCGTGGCAGACGAGTGGCAAGAAACAATTGCGTGCTTTGTCCTTTGAATTGAAGCAAATCAATTACTTGAATCGTTGAGACACCAATAAATAATGAGCTGATAGTCAGTAAACCTAACAACCCTATGAGCCAACCGTAGCGCATCAAACCCCTCCTGTAATTGATAATGATTCTCATTCTTATTCTAAGTGAACAGATGAACAAAAGCAACCGCTTTTTTTCCTTTCAAACTTCAATTGTTTGTATGTTATACTTTTATTAGCTATACAATGAAAAGGAGGATATTTTGATGTCAAAAGATGATGTACAGAGCCACTTAGATAAGGGGATGTATGGTACACCATTAGTTAATCCAGAGGAACAACATAAATATATGGGGACATTCCGTGAACGTTGCTACTTAAGTATGACTGTAGCTGAGATGAAAGATCCCATAAACAAAGAAAACTTTCTCAAAGAAATCGAAAAACAACCCGATGTTACGGTTCTTCTGAATGGCTCGCTACCTTTAACGATCCAGAATCAATATATCCAACTTGCTACCAAACAAAATGTACGCTTTACGATCGTTAATGATTATGTATCTGATGATCCCAATAGCTTTGGTTTATTAGTCGCTGCTAAAGAAGCGGTCAACGAGCCAGTCATTGATGTAGAAAAGAAATATCCCAAACAAGAGTCTCTTTCTCCAAAAGAACAGCCGAAGAAAAAAAGTTTTTGGGAACGACTATTTTAAGCTTATGCTGACTGTCATATTTCCCATAAAAGGCATGATACTCAAAACAATCTCTAAAAAAGAGAAGATACTAAAATTGACAAGCAATTTAAGTATCTTCTCTTTTTTTGGCGTTGAACACTATTTTCAATCTACAACATACCTCATTCAGTAAAAAATCTTTCACCTATGTTATCCCATAGCTAATTTCTTTTGATCTTCATAACTATTCAATCAATTTTAAGGGGCATTAACTAAATTCCATTCAACGTGCCCCGTATAATTTCCGGGTTGTGCTACCTTTGCATCAGTGATTTTGAGCGAGACATTTCCTAAATCATAATTATAGACAGAGGTATGAATTGCTTGAGTAGCTTTCATTATAACGGTTGGGCTATCCGTTTTTATTTCTGGTGAAATAGTACCTTGGACTTCACTACCACAATCAACCAAGTCCGTACTAGGATTAAATGGCGCATTTCCATCATTGATATTTTTCTTCACGATACCTTGGTTAGTTAGGACGATCGAGCTTGTTGGAATCTCCTGAGCGCTATCCCAAACAAGTTGCGCTTGTAGTGACCAACTATTATTAGTTTGACTCTCATCACATACACCGACATCAAAAGAAGTTTGTTTAATAAATGGAATATATTGCTCTCCTGATTCTTTTAATGGTGTTTCAAGAAAGCTAAATTTCTTAGGGATATAAGAAAGTCCAAATGAACTTGTTGTTCCCGGTCTCATATTGTCTGAAGGAGATGGCATTTCTGGTAATGGTGACCAGATGGCTTGATAAGTCGTATTGAGTAAGTCTGTCACCTGATTTCCACTGCCCCCTTCTTTTATGTTCCAGCCGATAAAAATGCTATTTGGTTTCTCAGCGACTAGAGTAGCTTTGAATTGATCAAGTGTTGCCATTTGTAGTTTAGGATCGGTAGGAGAAACCGCAACAGATTGGAAATAGTGTTTTGTTATACTATTATCTTCAAACGTCCCCCCGTTGGCATCAAAAGTTGGACCAGCGATTATCCGATTATTTGAAAGATAATTATAATTCAATAGTTTATTATCTTTGGCAATAACTAATAGTGGAGTCTTGTTGTCTGTAGTAACGATATTAGTAGTATCAGTGACATTCGTCAGATCAAATTGTCTTAAATCTAATAAGTTTAACTCATTCATGCCAAGAAACATGCTGTTCATAATCTTTACTTTTTCGGTTTGAAAAGAGCTCAAATCTAATTTTTTTACACTAGATAAATAAGAAAACATATGATCCATATTTACTACTTGACGAACATCCCAATTTGCTAGTTCTAATTCTTGTAATTTTCGATCTGCATTGAACATATAATTCATATCTATAATATGGGAAGTATCCCAACCACTCAGATTTGCTTTAGTTAAAAGGGGATCATTAGCAAACATCGCTCCTGTGTTTGTCACTGTACTAACATCCAATCCCGTCAAATCTACTTCCTTTAAATTCGACCAAAATTGAAAAGCATGTCTTAAATCTGTCGTTTGAATTGGTACTTTATTCCCCGAAGCAATTTTAAAACTGGTAATCGATTTATAATTAGGGAAAACTGCAGTGTTGATATTGTTCAAAATAGTCGGCTTTCCATTGATTACTGTAGGTACAATTATTTCTTGGCTCTTTCCAATGTATTTCGTTAAAAGATAACGATCCTTTTGTGGCGTCAACTGATATTGCCATTCCGATACAGTACCGGTTGCTGCTGTAACAGAGGAAGTTATTTGATCTACAGGCGATGTCGCTACATAACTTCCCTCAATAGAATGTTCATTCATTAGGTCTTTTAAAATGACACTGTTTGCTAGTTGTTCTTGCAATTGATTCTGTAATGAAACAGGCCAATGACTTAAATCTAAATTTTTTAATGCGTGACAATTAGTGACGAATCCTTTGACACTTTTAATCATGGTTGTCTTCCAATTGTTGATTCCCTCAATTTTTGTTAACTGTGGACAATCATTAAACATATCACTCAAATCTTCTGGCATTTCATTTTCTAAGATTGTCACTTGTGTTAAATTCGGACAATTCATAAACATGCCTCCTAAATTAGTCGCATCAAGTTTGTTGATCTTTACAGATTGTAATTGTGCACAGTTTTTAAACATTTCACTTGTATTAGTCACTTGACTAAAATCAGTCTGCCCAAAATCAACATTTCTAAGTGTTTGATTTCTAAAAAATACTTGTGACAAGTTGACACTATTTCCCTGATCACTAGCAATACAAGGGGCGAAAGGAAGATCAGCAGATACCGTCAAAGAATGCACTTCATTTTTGTTGATATCTCTCAAAAATTGTGGAGATAAGATTAGTTTTTTTATATTTGGTTGAATAGCATCTAAAAATGAAGAATTAATCACGATGGCTGGGACTTGGGTATTGTCTGACAATCCTGACAGCGTTAGTTCTGAATCATTCAATAGATAGTTGATGTGTTGATAGACTCCCTGATGAATTCCTCCTGTTGGCGAATTTTCTTTCTTAGTGAGTAGTTTTGGCGATTCTATTACTTGCTTCAAGTCGTTGTTTTCAACGGCAGTCGCTGTTTGCTCTGTTTGGCTATCTGCAAAGCCTGATTGTCCATAATAAACCATATTTCCTAACAAAATCATCATAATCGAAACATATTTTATTTTTCTCAAATCAGTCAGCTCCTCTTCACTTATAATTGTTTCGCCACAACGAAAAAGTAACCAATACCTAATAAGATGAAACAAATTGAAGTAATAAGAATTAGTGTATTAAGATAAAGAATCGTTTTATTTTCTTCTCCTATAATCACTCTTTTATAATTCATTAAAAATAGGTAAATGGCTAAGCTCATGAAGAGAATACCCGTTGAAATAATAAAAATCGGTATCGTATACATAATTGTTCACTCCTTCCAATCAAATAAATATAAGACTTATACTTATTTGATTCCTCCTTTGAAAGTATGTTATTTCTGTTCATAAAGTAAATCATTCATACTCCTATTTTTTCTAAAAATGGATATAAACGAAAAAAGAGAATGAGTACTCATTATTTTTTCTTATATCTTATAGCCAGATAGATGATGCCAGCTACATTGACTAAAAAGAGAATGATCCAACTAATTTGGAACCATTGAGGAACAACAACGTGATAAAGCGACTGTTCATTGATATCATTAGCCGTTGTTGGATTGATCGTAAATTCTTTGCTAAATAACCATTCCTTGCCACCTGCCTTAACTGAACCAGTAAAAACATATGTCCCTGCTTTTAGTTCATCCTTTTTCCAATCAAATTGAAAAGGATAGACTGAATAAGGTGCAATATTTACATTTGTTTTTTGTTGCTCTTTGATGACTTTATCTGTATTTTTTTCAAGAATTTTACCTGCAACAGTTGCTTGATCAAATATATAAGGGTTAGGATTTAAAATATCTGCTTGAATGATTTTTCTTCCATTTGATAAAATCGGAGCGACTTTTTCTAAAGTAACAGAAATAGGTTGATTCATTTTGGTTTTTGCATTGTTGTTTAAAACTACTCCTAATGTGTAGTTATACGTATTTTCGATTGATACTTCTTTTTTCTGATCTTTTGGTGTTTTTTCAGCTTTCTCAGAAACCACGATTCCTCCGACGACCACACCGGGAAATTTTTCTTTGGGTAATGTAACCGTAAGAGAGGTATTTACTTCACTCTTTGCTGGTACTTTGACTTCTGACTGTGTCGATTTGACGATCGAAGTCAATGGTAATTTCAAATCTTTGTTGTCTTTTATCGTACCTGTATAATCTAACAAACCATTCACATTGGTATTTGCGTTTGTAACTTTAATCGTTAATCGTTTCTCCTGATTTGAACTATTGATCAATTTAACACCCAATTGATCTTGTGTACCTGGTTGCTCACATAGATAAAAATAGCCTAAATTAATATCAATTTGATGCACATTGGGAATATGTTCGATCGTATAGCCTCCCATTATTTCTTCTGCTTGAACATCCAACGTACCAATAAACATAAACATAAGAAATAAGATGATTGATTGCACTTTTTTTAACAATACCGTTCTTCCTTCCTTTTTTTGATTATCAGCAGCTCTTTGATCAAAAGCTTGGTCTGCCAATAATCAAAAAAAGGAAAAGAGTAAGTCCTTTCCCTTCTTAAGGTAATTATGGAGCAACCGATAGATTCCATTCGACATGTCCTGTATGTGTCCCTGCTGGCGTAGTTTTTGTATCTGCTATTTTAAGAGACACTTGTCCTAATCCATAATCATAGGTGTCATTATGCACAAATCCCTGTGTTCCTGACATCAATAAAACTTGAGCATCTGATGTAATCTCAACATTAGGCACAGCAGTAACTGAACCAGCTGGAGCGTCCACTAACTGACCATTTCCAGTATTGACCTTCGCATTAGTTCCAGTATGGGCAGTTTGAATCGACATTCCTTTTTCTCCATTATCCCAAACAACTTGTGCTTTTAAAGACCATCCCATAGTTTCCCGAGTTTTGTCTTTGACCCCGACATCAAATGTGCCAGAATTTTGCGGCATGGTCACAGGGATCGTTTGAGAGCCAGTTTCCAATAATTTTGTTGACGGGATTGTAAAAGTACCTGGTTCATAAGCAATCCCAAAGGCAACCGTAGGATTATTTGATTTATTCCCTGGATCAGATGAGCTGGCAGGATCTTTCGTATTACTTGGTGGCGTTGGATTAGTCCCACCATTTGTTGGTAATTCTAATGGCGCACTGATCGGTGTTTCAGCTGTTGCTGGACTCGGAGTCGTAGTTGTGCTTGCTGCGTATACCCTTGGATTATTAATTGATAAAAAAGAAGCCAACAAGCCAGTGCTGATTAAAAAAGTACTTTTTTTCATTTATTTCACTCACTTTCTTTTTCAAACATCGGGTATTTTTATACTGTCCTGATTGAACAAAAAAAGCGTATCATTAAACTAGATTCAGTTTTTGTTCGTTTTTTTTGATTTCATACTTGTTTTCAAAAAATCTAAGAGACTGAGCAGTAAAAGTAGTAAACAGGGCGATCATTTGCACATGACTTTTAAAAATAAATCGTGTACTTAGCAACCCGATGCATAAAAAAAACCATAAAATCCGAAAATAACATCCTTATTTTCTGGATTCTATGGGTTATTTTTTAGCTAGTGAGTTTTGCCATAATGTGATTAATTTTGAGTCAGGATATTAAGTTCAGGATACAATAAATTCAACACGTCTAAAGTCAATCTTCTCCCTTTACCTGCAAATGGGTACACGTGCATATGCATCGCTGGATTAAAGTTAGCTTCGATAATCCCATAAGCAGTAGCGCTGTTTTCCGGTGCTACCTCTTTGTCCGGAATAATCAAATCGATTCCACTAATTTTTGCGCCTAAAGCTTCAACTGCAGAAACAGCTATCTGCTTATAACTTTCAGAAAATTCGTCTGTGACATCAATCGAATCGCCACCTGTACTAATATTAGAATTTTCTCGTAGATAAACAACCTGATCTTTCTGGGGAACAGAAGAAACGGTAAGCCCTTGTTCTTTTAACATCAGTTGCTCTAATTCTCCTAAATGAATTAGCTCTAAAGGTGCTCGATGGTTTGTGCCTCTTAAAGGATCAAGATTCTTTTCAGCGACCAATTCAGCAACTGTACGTTGTCCATCTCCAACGACATTAGCAGGTTTACGAAGCATGATTGCTTTGACTTTGCCATCAATCACAAAGAAGCGATATTCCGTGCCTGGCATAAATTCTTCTACTAAAATCGAACGATCTTCGCTAAAGGCAATCGCAAGTCCTGCTTGATAGTCAGCTAAATCAGCACCTTCTTTAAAAATCGTGATGCCTAGTCCATAGTTCGTTGATTTAGGTTTAATGACAAATGCTTTGTTTGCGAATCTTGGATAGGCTTTGACTGCTTCCTCCATTGTCGTAAACTCGGCTCCGTTTGGCACACGATAGCCGGCTTCTCTCAAGACTTTTTTAGTGACCGTTTTATTTTCCATGATCAAGGGAACGATATAGCTATCTTTACTTGTCATATTTGCATTTTTCACGTACTCAATATGATCGTGATGCTGTAACCGCAAAAATTGATCCGATTCGTCAATCACTTTCACTTCAATACCTTTTTGGATCGCATCAAATAACAAGATTTGCGTAGACAACTCCATCTCTCTAAATCCTGCGAGTTGATACGGACGTTCATGCGCTTTTTGATAGTAAGAAAGACCCAAAGAGGTAGCAAACTGATGTTGACTACTTTCTTTTGCTGCTTGATAGATTGTTCCTGCTAGTGTTTCACTTGGACGTTCCAGTTCTTCTAACATTTTTTCAATCAATGGTAGTGCCTCTAGTTGCTCAAGTTCGAGCGCCATTTTCTTCATATCAGTTAAAAGATAACGGCCTTCCTCGATAAACTCGGTTTGATTTAGAGGATGTTCAAGAGAGACGATTTCATTTTTTCTAGTTCCTTCTTCTACCCATTGATCAGCTGCTTCTTTTTCTTCCGTCCATAACATATAAGTTAAAAATAACTGTAAGAAACGAACTTGTTCTTGATCAATTCCTAAACGTGCATTGGGATTTAAATCGATATTTCTTAATTCGATATAACGCACACCCGTTTTAGCTAAATCTGCTACCCGTTTACCACCACGAAAACGAAGTGGCGTATAAAATTCTTTTTCTTCTGATAGTTTTCCTTCTTCAACCATCTTTTCAATGTCGAACAAATATTGCTCCATTGAAGCATACGAAACTTTGACATTTGGATGATTCGTATAACCATACGAACTATTCCGAATACTTCGAACTGGCTCATTAGGAGCTGGTTTATCAATGAAATAGTTTGCTTCACTTAATGGTGATGCCCCATAAAAATAGGTAATCAACCACCGATAGCGCAGAAAATTGCGCGCAGTTTTCAAATATAGCTCTGTTTTAAAAGCAGCAAACTCCGAAAACTCTGTTTGTTGCACAAACAACGATCGAAGCAAATCATCTCCAAATTCAAAATTAAAATGGATACCACTAACCATTTGCTTTCTTTTCCCATATTCTTTAGCTAAATAGCGGCGATATAACACATCTTCAAAATTTGCTAATTTTGCAATCATGATGTCTTCATCTTTTGCTGGCAATGCTGGTGGCATACTTAAAGGCCAGATCATTTCATTTTCAGGAATTGAGCGAGCAGCAACATCATAAATGGCTGACATATATTGGAAAAGCTCATGGATCGAATCGGTGACTGGTGTAATTAATTCAATTTGTGTTTCACTAAAGTCTGTCTGTATATATGGATGAAACGTACGATCGCCAAAAACACTTGGATGATCAGTACGTGTTAGATCTCCTGTAAGGTTCACTCGCTGTCCTTCTCGTTCCACACCAAAACGTGCTTGATCGATAAATGGACGTGAACTAGGATGTTTTAGTAATTGTTTAAAATTCATGTTGATTATCCTCCAGTTCGTATGCCTCTAATTATAGTAAAAAATAGCCAGAAAAAGAATGAAATTGTTTCAAAATATAAAAAAAGCCTGTTCAATTTTATGTACGCTTACTTCGTCGGTTGGGTTGGTTCACTCCCATACCTTACTAATACCATCATTATATGTAGAATTACCGTTACCTTTCTATAAGAAAAAGCATCTAGCTAAAAAGATTCAATTTTTTAGCTAGGTGCTCTTCTTGCTGATAAAAAGAATAACTGCTTACTCTTCTTTCAACAATCCTTTAAATAAACCAATAACAAAATCATTAGGTTCAAATGGTTCAAGATCATCGATTCCTTCGCCAAGCCCTACCAATTTCACTGGTAAGTGAAGTTCATTACGGATGGCTAACACGATCCCACCTTTGGCTGTACCATCTAGTTTGGTTAAAACAAGCCCAGTGACATCAGTTGTTTCTTTAAATTGTTTTGCTTGTACCATTGCATTTTGACCAGTAGTCGCATCTAGTACAAGTAATGTTTCATGAGGTGCATCTGGTAATTCTCGTTGAATGACACGTTTGATTTTTTCCAACTCATTCATCAAGTTGACTTTGTTTTGTAAACGTCCAGCTGTATCTACTAACAACACATCTGCCTGTTCACTTTTCGCACGTTCCATCGCATCATACACAACGGCTGCTGGGTCGCCACCAGCATTTCCCCGAACCACTTCGACACCAGCACGTTCGCCCCAAACCACTAATTGGTCAATCGCACCTGCTCGGAAAGTATCGGCTGCTGCCAGCAGCACTTTTTTTCCTTCATTTTTGTATTGGTGGGCTAGTTTTCCGATACTGGTTGTTTTTCCAACACCGTTTACCCCGACAAACAAAATAACTGTTAATCCTTCTTCTTGTAGATTTAATTCATTAACTTCGTTGATTCCTTCTTGTTCATATAAATCCACTAATTTTTCAATGATTGCATTTTGGATCTCAGCTGGTTTCTTTGCGTTTCTCAGTTTTACTTCTTGACGCAACGCTTCAGAAATCTGAATAGCCGTATCAAACCCAACATCCGCACCAATCAGTGTTTCTTCTAATTCTTCAAAAAAGTCTTCGTCTACTGTCCGAAAATTAGCAAACAATTCATTCATTCGTTCGCCAAATGTTTTTCTGGTTTTTTCTAACCCTTTATCATATTTCTCTTGTACTTCGACTTCTTCTGGTTCTTGTTGTTCACCAGTAAAAGCACGCTTGATTTTATCAAAAAAGCCCATATGATCCCCCCTAATCTAAAACAAATTTTTCGATAACTTTGGCTACACCATGTTCTAAGTTACTTGACGTAACATAATTCGCTGCTTCTTTAACAAATGGGACGGCATTTGCCATGGCAACACCCATTCCAGCGTATTCAATCATCGGCAAGTCATTTTCTTCATCCCCAATTGCCATGATCTCAGCTGGTTCTAAACCTAAATCTTTTGCTAGTAAAGAAATACCATAAGCTTTTGTCACACCTTTTGGCATAAATTCTAAAAGCATACTGCGGGTCTTGATGATTTCATAACGTTCATGAAATTCGGCTGGTATTTCTTTGATCTTAGGATCTAATTCCGCTTGCGGATAGGCAATAACTGCTTTATTCAACACAAACTCGTCTGTCAGATCTGCTAAATTTGCCGGTTGAAACTGCAATAATTTATTTAATGTGTTGTATAAAGATTTTTTCCCTGGTGCAGTCGGTAATTGTAAAACCACATGATCTGATAATATATCTAAGGGCAATGCCAATTTTTGCGCAAGATCATATAAACGATGGATATCAGCAACTTCCATCACTTTTTTCTCAATGATTTCTCCTGTATCATTTTTTTGAACAAGACCACCATTGAAGGTGATGCTATAATCCCCTTCGTCCACTAATCCTAACTCTTGCAAATAATGAGCCATTGCTGCTAAGGGACGACCAGTACATAAAACGATCTTAACACCTTTTTCTTTTGCTTTCGCTAAAGCTTGCTTATTCTCATCTGAAATTTGTTTTTCTTCATTCAATAATGTACCGTCTAAGTCGATCGCAATTAATTTAATCATTTATTTCCTTACACCTTCGTTTCCATTTTTTCTTCTTCATTGATATCTTCCATACGGACAGACACAATTTTTGAAACACCTGATTCTTGCATGGTTACTCCATATAAAACATCGGCAGCTACCATGGTACCTTTTCGGTGTGTGACCACGATGAATTGAGTGTCATCTTGGAAATCACTTAAATAACGTCCAAATCTTTTCACATTTGCTTCATCTAACGCAGCTTCTACTTCGTCTAAAATACAAAATGGAACAGGACAAACTCGGATGATTGAAAACAGCAAGGCGATAGCAGTTAATGCTCTTTCCCCTCCAGAAAGCAAGCTCAGACTTTGTAATTTCTTGCCTGGTGGTTGCACTTCGATTTCGATCCCTGTTTTTAATAGATCCGATGGGTCAGTCAATACCAATTCTGCGCGACCACCACCAAACATATTAGGAAAGACTACTTTAAACTCTTGCCTGATTGCTTCAAAGACTTCTTTAAAGCGAGCCCGTACTTCAGCATCCATTTCTTCCATTGTTTCAAACAATTGGTTCTTTGCAGATAACAAATCATCACGTTGTGTGGCTAAAAACGTATGTCGTTCATTCACTTGCTCAAATTGCTCAATCGAACGGATATTCACTGGTCCAAGGTCTGCGATCTGCTCTTTTAAGACTGCTACTTTCGTGCGACTACTTACAATATCGGAAGTTGGCTGGTAATCAGTGACAGCTTTTTCAAAGCTGATTTGGTATTCCGTTTGCAAATAGCTCAGCTGATGATCCAACAACATTTCTGCACGGTCTTTTTGCACTTCCAGTTTCGATTGTTCTGTTAGCTGTTGCTTTTGTTGTTGGTTTTTTTCAGCAAGTACTGTTTCAAGCTGATCGATTTCTTTTTGCGTACGTTCTCGTTGTTCCTTCACTGCCACTAGTTCTGCTTGTAGTTCTTCACGCTGTTGCGCAAGTTCCGTGATTTGGCTCGCTAAACTTTCTTCAGTGATTTCATGATCAGAAAAATCTGCAGTCAATGTTGCTAATTGTTGCTCTAAACTTGTCTGACGTTCAAGTGCTTCATTTTTTTGAACACGTGCTCCACGTAATTGGATCTGTAAATGATTGAATTGCTCTTTCAAGACAGCTAAATCTGCTTGTTCCTGTGCTTTTCGTGCTTGGACTTGTGATCGTTTTTCTTCCATTTGATCACTTTCTTGGTTCAGTGATTTGATCTCTTCATCGATTTGTTGTCGTTGTTGTTCGATTTCCTTTTGTCTTGCCGTTAACTCTGCTTGTTGTTTTTGATATGTTTCGATGAATTGTTGCAATTCTCTCGTTTCAAAGTTTGAGAGTTGCTTTTCTTTTTCAAAGCGTGCTAAGTCATTCGTGATATTTTGCAGTTGATTCGTTATTTCCTGCTCTTCAAACCGCAATTGTTCATTTTGCGTACGCAACTTTTCTTGTTTTTGGCTCAAGTCAGCGACTTTGGTTTGTAGTTCTTGAACAATTTTTTCTTGATTTTGCAACTGCTGATCTGCTTGTTCATATTCAGCTGTCAGCTGTTTCAATTCTTGATTTTGAGAGAAGAGACTGCCTTGATTTCCCCGTTTATTTGCTCCACCCGTCATGGAACCACCAGCATTCATCACGTCTCCTTCCAGAGACACTACTCGGTATTGGTATCGTATGGTCTGAGCAATAGCATTGGCACTAGTTAGATCCTTCGCTAATAAGATCGTTCCCAATAAATTGTGGACCACGGTTTGAATTTCTGCAGGGAATGTCACCTGTTCACTTGCGATACCTAAAAACCCATCTACCGCTGCTGCTTGCGAAAGAACGTGCGCAGGTAACTGTCTAGGTTTAATCGTTGTTAACGGTAAAAAGGTCGCTCTACCCCCTCTTTGCTTTTTCAAATAAGTGATTGCTTGACGTGCATCGTGTTCGTTTTCAACAATGACGTGTTGCGCTGCTCCACCTAGAGCTGTTTCGATTGCAAGGGTAAAAGAGCTAGGTACATCAATCAACTCAGCGACTGCACCTACGATACCAGATAATTGTTGTTTATGTTGTAAAACTAACCGAACGCCCTGGTAAAAACCAAAATAGTTTTCTTGGATTTCTTGTAAACTTTTTTGGCGTGCCTGTAATTGTTGGACTTGGTTCATCAATTGGTACATTTTAGGTTGTTCATTGGTTAATTTAGTTTGTACTGTTTTCCCTTTTGTTTGAACTTCTTCCAACTCATGTTGGTTCTTAACTAAAGCTTGTTGAAGATTTGCTTGTTTTTCAGATAGTTCCTGTTTTTGAGAGGATAACGCCAAGACAGAGGCTTCTACTTCTGATTGCTTCGCTAATGTTTGTTTACTTTTGGACGTTTCTTGTAAATATTGACGTTCAAGATATTTCAATTCATTTCCGACATTCGCTTGTTCTTGCATCAAATCAACATATTGATCTCGTAATTCAGATAATAATTCCTTCGTTGATTTTTGATATTTTTCCAATTCTTGTTGTGTCTTCATCAACTGTTGTTGTGCTTCTTGGATTTCTGTTTCTTTTTCAGTTGTTTCTTTTGTCAATTTTTCCTGAAGTTCCTCAAAATGCGCTACTTTCTTTTGCGCCTCGGCCAAAGAAGCCTGATATTCTTGCGTACTCTTTTGTGTATGCTTTGTCCGCTCTATTAAGACATCTTTTTGCCCTTCTGCTTGTTTTAATCTTTCAGACAATGCCAACAGACTTTGTTGACCTTTTTCAATTTGACGGTCTTTTTTGGCGTTTTGCTTTCTTTTTTCTGATAGTACGGCTTCTTGCGATTGGATATGTGTCGCTAATTTTGTCAGCTCTTGATTGAATTGTGTCAGCTGAGTTTGTTTTTCTTCCCACTCTTTTTTCGCTACGTTGATCTCCGTAATCATCAACGCTATATCCGTTTGGGTTAATTCTTCTTTTAACTGCAAAAATTTCTTAGCGATTTCACTTTGCTCAGCTAGAGGTGTTAATTGCTCTTGCAACTCGTAAATAATGTCTTGTACTCGACTAAGATTATCTTCTGTTTCAAATAACTTTTGTTCCGCTTTTTTCTTGCGTTGTTTATATTTTAATACACCTGCTGCTTCTTCAAATATTCCCCGACGGTCTTCTGGCTTACTACTAAAAATTGCTTCTACTTTCCCTTGTGAAATGATCGAAAACGATTCTTTTCCTAAACCTGAATCTAAGAACAGTTCTTGGATGTCTTTCAATCGACAAGGTTGTTTATTGATAAAAAAATCACTTTCGCCTGTTCGTCGATAGCGACGAGTCACGCTGATTTCTTGATAATCCAATGGTAAATAATGATCGGAATTATCCAAAAGTACTGTAACTTCTGCCACATTCAAAGGCTTACGAGAGTCTGAACCAGCGAAAATAATATCGGGCATTTTCCCCCCTCGAAGGCTCTTAGCAGATTGCTCGCCTAAAACCCAGCGGATTGCTTCAGTGATATTACTTTTGCCACTCCCATTTGGTCCAACGACGGCTGTCACACTATTTTCAAAATCAATCACTGTTTTATCTGCAAAGGATTTAAATCCAGCTATTTCAATTCGTTTTAAATACACGAAGCGTTCCCTCACTTACTTTTACAGTGCTGCCAGTGCATTTTCTGCAGCAGCTTGTTCTGCTAGTTTTTTCGATTTTCCTTGCCCAGTCCCAATCAACTTGTCATCTACATAGACTTCGATCCAAAAAATCCGTTCATGTGCCGGACCTTCCTCTTTTATTAATCGGTATTCAATAAATACATCACCTGATTTTTGCAACACTTCTTGCAACTTCGTTTTATGATCCATCTCATGTGAAAAAGCACCTGCTTTGACTTTTGGAAAGACAACTGTTTGAAGAAAGGCATGGGCTGCTTCAAACCCTTGATCAAGGTACAAAGCACCTAGAAAGGCTTCAAATAAGTCACAAAGAAGAGCTGGTCTGGTTCTTCCCCCAGAATTTTCTTCTCCTTTACCTAACATGATATATTTATCAAATCCACATTCTTTGGCAAACTTGGATAAACTATCTTCACGAACGATCGCCGCACGTGTCTTTGTTAGTTTCCCTTCTGGGATATCTGGATATAAACGATATAAATATTCTGAAACCATTAATTCTAATACGGCATCTCCTAAAAATTCTAATCGTTCATTATCTGATAATTGAAGGTTGCGATGCTCATTCACATAGGATGAATGGGTAAAAGCTTGTTCAAGTAAATTGAGATCGTGAAAAACGATAGTATACTTTTCTTTTAATTCATTTGTCAGCTGATTGTCCATTTTTCACATTCCTTTATGGATATTTTTTCAATACTTCCTTATTATACTGGTTTTTGTCTAAATTTGAAATGGTTCCGACAAAAGGTAAGTAAAGGTTTAATAAACCTCAAGAATCCAATGATTTTTTCGATTAAAGAATTTATTAGCTGATCATTTGATTGATTTGATAAATAGTATTCAAAAGTTGCCAGCTATACGAAAAGACCTCCCAAACCGTTTCCGTGTTTGGGAGGTCTTTCTCATTGCCAGATTCGTTCAATACTTTCGCTAAACGGCATGTATGTCCTTATTTTAAGAACGTGATTCTGCTGTTACCGTTACTTTCGCCCATGGATTTGGTGCATCATATGACCAATCCCAATCTTTAGTACGATCGCTCACTGGTAGTACTTCATTACGGAACAATGTTGGAATTGCGAAAGCTTCTTCAAATGCATATGCTTGCCATTTTTTATATGCTTCTTTTTGGTAATCTGCATCAAATGCTTCACTTGAATTGATATCATTGATCAATTTCGTATTTTCTTCTGATTCAAAACGAGTGTAGTTGAATGCTGCATTTGGTCCCCATAGTCCGTTTGGATTTGGATCAGTTCCTGTACTCCAAGCTGCTTGATATACATCAATTTCAGGATCGTCATTTTCTAATTTATCGTAGAATGAGTTAAATTCGATTAAACGTCCAGTCGTGTATTTCACATCTAAGCCGATTTTTTTCCATTGTTGCACATAGTAATCAGATAATGGTTGCGCTGTTTCGCCACCTGACATTGAAGCAAAGTTGATCGTTAATTTATTTCCGTCTTTATCTTCACGTAACCCATCACCATCTACATCTTTATAGCCAGCATCATCCAATAATTTGTTTGCTTTATCGATATCTTGCGTAAATCCTTTTAGATCGTCATCGTGGAATGATTCAAATACAGGAGGAATCAATGAAGTAGCATTGCTTCTTAACCCTGCATAGAAACGTTCTCCTACTGCATCGTTATCTAATGCATAACCCATTGCTTGTCGCAATGATTTATCTGCCATTTTAGAATTTGGATCGTATTCAACACTGCTCTTTTCAGCATTCCATTTACCTAATTTGAAGCCTAAGTAAGTGTATGATGTTTGTTCACGTCCTAAGTTTGTGTAACCTGAGACATCTTTATATGTGTCATACGTATCTGTAGGCATTTGGAAAATCATGTCATAAAGTTTTGAGTTCAAAGCTTCTGTTGCACTAGCAATCGGCAATGATTTCATCGTGATTTTTTTCAATTG
Organism: Enterococcus sp. C53; assembly: GCF_040887425.1. NCBI lineage: Bacteria > Bacillati > Bacillota > Bacilli > Lactobacillales > Enterococcaceae > Enterococcus > Enterococcus sp. C53. Next base: position 152,539 of record NZ_JBFOFT010000003.1, on the reverse strand, counting down.
TGGTTTGCCATTCCAGTAATATTCATTTGGTAGATACTCTACTGATTCTCCTGCAACGATATTACTCATGTAATATGGACCAAAAGTCACTGGATTTTTACGTACTTGATCACTTGATTCCATGTCTTTGATTGCTACACCTTCAAGTGTGTGTTTTGGAGCTGCATATGCCCAAATCCCACCACCTGATTGAAGCATACTTGGTTCCACTTTTTTATATTCGATTTCAACTGTCTTATTGTCCACTTTTTTGATACCTGAGATTGTCGGAGCGCTACCGCTATGGTATTCTTCCATCCCAACGATGTTTCGGAAGTTATCATCATAACGGATACCTGTATAATCCTTGTTACCGATAATTTCATAAGGGAAAATCACGTCATCTGCGGTTACATCTTTACCATCTGACCATTTTACATTGTCTTTTACTTTGATCGTTGCTTTTTTCGTCTCTTGGTCTAAATCTAAACTCGCTGCACCATCATTTGTGATCTTGAAGTCCGCATCATTTGTAAATAGTGCTTCATGAGAAGGTGCCATAAATGCTGCATCGTAAGAATCTTGATAAAATTCCCATTGGAACAATCCTTTGAATTGACTATCGGTTGCTACTGCAGCCTCTAATTCGCCATCTTTTATTGCATCTTTATCATTTTTCGTTGAGATTGGAAATGTTAATTCCTTCTTCTCACCGTTATTTGCTGAACTCCCAGAAGAGTTAGAACCTCCGCCGCTTCCACAAGCAGCTAATGCCATTACTGAAAAAAGTGTAACAACGCCTAAAATTGATTTCTTCATTCCTTATTTCCCCCTTTGCTTTCTTCTTTATCCTAATCGTTGGCGTGCATCGGCAGAACGCTTAAACGCTTGTCCAACATAGTTTATACTCAACATCAATACTAAAATTAGAATTGACGCAGGTAACCAGATCCATTGTCGATTCACTAAAACCTCACCGTTGCTGGCATAACCGATTAGTGTTCCTAAACTAGGAACATTTGCTGGTAAGCCAAACCCTAAGAAAGTCAAAGTGGTCTCGATCCCAATATTTGCTGCAAAGTTCATCGTTAAGTTGGTAATGATCAATGAACTTAAGTTAGGCATGATTTCACGGAACATGATTTTAAAATCACTTGTTCCCATTGTTTTTGAAGCACTCACATAATCACGCCTTGCTTCTGATAAAGTTTTACTTCTGAATAATCGAGCTTTAGCAACCCAATAAAATGCACTCATAATGAAGATGAACGACCAAACATTATATCTAGAGATAATCGATACAAATACGATAATAATCAACATAATCGGTAAAATCATAATGAAGTCAACGATACGCATCAAAATATTATCGATGATCCCCCCATAAAACCCAGAAATGATCCCTAGTCCAACCCCGATAATCGAAGTGATGACTGTGATTGCAAAACCAATGGTGACGGAGTTTCTTGCACCGATAATCAGTTGTCCTAAAACATCCCGACCACCTTCATCTGCTCCTAAAATAAATTTTGTCCCCTCGGTAGAGATAGCACCTGGAGCTGCATATTTATCAAAGATGCTGACATACATTACTTTATCTTGGTCTGTAAATAACGCACCGATAAAGATAACTAACAATAAAATAACGAGTAAACCTAATGAAAAAATGGCGATTTTATCTTTTTTAAATTCACGGGCAATCATTCGTAATCCCATTGGCGGGATACTTTCTTGCACAACGTCTTTCTTTTTATCACTCATTTGTCTTTTCTCCTTTCTGATTGAATTTTATTGGATACGGATACGTGGATCAACAATGCTCATGATGATATCTGAAAGCAAGGTTCCGATCAACGTCGCAATTCCTAAAATCAATACTAAGGAGGTAATAACTGTATAGTCACGTTGTCCGATCGAATCAATAAACAATTTACCGACTCCTGGGTAGCCAAAAATCTTTTCAATAACTACTGAACCAGCAATCAAGGAAGTAATTTCATAACCCATTTGTGAAGCCATCGGCAATGCCGCGTTTCGGAAAATATGACGACTAAATACTTTATTGGTTGGTACCCCTTTTGAACGGGCAGTTCGCACAAAGTCTAAAGATTTTGAATCAATGACTTCGCTACGTAAATACTGAATCGTTACAGCTGTAGCTAAAAAGGCTTGAGTGATCGATGGTAAAATGATGTATTTCATGCGATCAATCAACTGGGTGAAAAAGCCCCCTTGGATTCCTAACGTCTGGGAGCCGCTGGTTGGGAACCAACCTAGACGATAACCAAATACAAATAACATAATCAATCCAAAGATAAATAACGGAACAGCAAAACTAAAGAAATTGTAGATTACAACAGCTTTATCCAAAAATGAGTTTTGGTATCTGCCCGCCAACATACCTAGTGGTACAGCAATCAAATAAGTAATGATAACTGTTAAGATCGACAAGTAAAGAGTATTGACGATACGCTCACCAATCAAATCAGAAACTGAACGTTTGTATAAGAAACTTTGACCGAAGTCTCCTTGTAACGCATTCCCGATCCATCGGAAATACTGGACATACCAAGGATCATTCAAACCAGCTGCCTGTCTCATTTGCTCGATGACTGCTGGATCTTGGTTGGGGTTGATCAACCCGGTAAAAGGATCTCCAGGCATCGCTTTTGCCAACATAAAGATCAAAATACTAAGAATAATAACTTGTGGGATCATTAATAATACACGTCGTAATATCGTTTTCCACATTAGCTGGCACCTCCATCTTTCAACGCTACTTTATGCGTCGGTGTGATCGTACGGAGATCGTACACTCGACCAGTTGCATCGTAGTACTCCTTTTGATTTTGGATGTACTCACGTTCCACTCTTCGTCGATTCTCTTTGTGTAACTCCCGATTTTCGACATCAATCCGAGGGATAGCAGACAGTAAACGTTTCGTATAGATATGACGTGGATCATTATAAATATCTTCTCGTGTACCAATTTCAACGAATCGACCTTTATACATAATTGCGATATTATCACACATATGTTTCACGACTCCCAAGTCATGAGAAATAAATAAATAACTTAAACCAAATTCTTGTTGGATTCGTTTCATGAAATTTAATACTTGCGCCTGAACGGATAAATCCAATGCAGAAACTGGTTCATCTGCTACGATGAGTTTTGGGTTTGTCGCAACTGCACGTGCAACCCCTAAACGTTGACGCTGTCCACCTGAAAACTCATGTGGATATTTATACAGCGCATCTTCCGGCATCCCTACGATATCCAGTAGATTTTTCACTTTTTTCTTTTCCTCTTGATCACTCAAACGTTCAAAGTTACGGATCGGTTCTGCAATAATATCCAATACTCGCTTTTTAGGATTCAAGCTGGACATTGAGTCTTGGAAGATCATTTGAACATCTTTGTTATAGCCAATTTTTTGTCGGTTACTTTTTTTAGTGACATCTTTACCTTCATAAATGATTTGTCCTGAAGTCACTTTTTCTAATCCAACGACTGCTTTCCCTGTCGTTGATTTACCAGAACCAGATTCTCCGACTAAGCCATACGTTTTTCCTTTTTCAATAATGAAGTCGACACCATCTACTGCATATACATGATCCGTTACTCGATTAAAGAATCCACTACGAATAGGATAGTGTACTTTCAAATCGCTGATTGTAATTAATTCTGTCATCTACACCTCTCCTTTTTCGTCTCTAAAGTGGAAATGTTTGTAGCAAGAGCAACGAACCAAATGATTCGGAGCAATTTCATGAAGGACAGGGTTTTCTTCGTGATCACTGGCTGGAATCCAAGGAATCCGAGGAGCAAAACGACAACCAGTTCGTGGCATATTTTTCAAAGAAGGAACAACGCCTTCAATCACATGGAGCTCAGCTTCATGGTTCCCCTCTTGAGGAATAGAGTTCAACAATGAACGGGTATAAGGGTGTTTAGGATTTTCAAAAAGTTCTTTGACCCCAGCTACTTCAACAAATTGACCGCCATACATTACCGCTACCCGATCAGCCATTTCTGCCACAACACCTAAGTCATGCGTGATCAGAATGATTCCTGTTTTGGTTTCTTCTTGTAAGTCTTTTAATAAATCAAGAATTTGCGCTTGAATCGTTACATCTAGCGCTGTCGTTGGCTCATCTGCAATAACAATCGGTGGCTTACACGCAATCGCAATGGCGATGATTACCCGCTGTCTCATCCCCCCAGATAATTCATGAGGATATTGTCGTCCGACTCTGGCAGGATTAGGAATCCCAACTTGCTCCAACAATTCCAAGGCACGAGCTTGCCGTTGTTCAGCGTTCATTTTGGTATGATAAGATAACCCTTCCTTAATTTGATCTTCAATACGCATCAAAGGGTTTAACGCAGATAACGGATCTTGGAAAATCATCCCAATATCATTCCCGCGGATTTTGTTATACAAAGTTTCATTCAATTCAATCAAGTTTAAATCATTATATAAAATTTCGCCTGTGATCTTTGTGTTGTTTGGATCAAGTAACCCCATAATAGTAGTCGCTAATGTACTTTTCCCGCAACCAGATTCTCCAACGATTGCTAAGATCTCGTTTTTATCTAATGTAAAAGAAACGTCATCTACTGCATCGTAATACTCATCTTTAAGACGGAAGCCTGTATGTAGGTTCTGAACATCTAATAGTTGATTATCTGACAATCGAATACCCCTCTCTGCTCCCTGGTTGGAAGTTTTCTTAATAAAAAATGATATCCCACAGAATAAAACGTTTTATAATAAGCGTTATTCTAAGGATAGTGCAATATATTATTAATAATTATATATAAAACCCCTCTACAATGCAAGAGAATTTCAGTCAGTTGCCAGAATTATCAGAAAAATCTATTTAAAATAAAGATAAATCACTTGAAAAATTAAAAAAAAGTGAGTAAAGATCCGATTGATCTTTACTCACTTTCATGCTGATGATTAGTTAAGATGATTGCTGATGTAGTCAACTGCCCCACCAACTGTTTCAATTTGTTCTGCATCTTCGTCAGAAATTTCTGTTCCAAACTCATCTTCAAGTTCCAAAACAAATTCCATGATGCTGATTGAGTCAGCTTTTAGGTCATCTTTGATATTTAATTCATCAGTTACTTTATCTGTATCAATTTCAAAATGATTTGAAATAATTTTCGCTACTTTATTAAATACTTCTTCACGTGACAATGTTTTCACCTCCAACAATTATCAAAATTGCCGATTTCCTTCACCAAGGCTAATTTTACTGACATTTTCTAATATTGTCCACCTTTTTTTCTATAGGGTCGTCGACGAGCAACCAGAAACATTATTCTGCAGGTTTTTCGAATTGTTCAACTAACTGCCCTACCACATTGGTTTCCAACATAGTGTGGATTTGTCTGATGGTATGTCTCACTGCATCTGGTCCAGTCGCACCGTGAGTTTTGATGACTGGTGCCTTTAATCCAAAAAGAACTGCTCCGCCATGTTTTGAATAATCCATTTCTGATTTTAATGAACGTAACCCATCTTTCAACAATAGTGCGCCCATTTTTCCTTTAAACCCTTCATTTAAAATGGCAGCTTTCAAAAGGTCCATCAGATTCATGGCTGTTCCCTCAATGGATTTCAATACTGCATTGCCTGTAAATCCATCGGTTACAACAACATCTGCTACCCCGTTCAATAGTTCCCTCGCTTCAACGTTTCCAATAAAATTCAAACTGGTTTCATTTTGAAGTAATTCGAAAGCTTTTTTAGTTAATTCGCTTCCTTTTGTTGCTTCCGTCCCATTATTCAATAAAGCAACTCGAGGTCTACCGATTCCTCGGACTTTTCTTGCATAAAATGAGCCTAAGATGCCATATTGTAATAAATGTTCCGGTTTATTTTCAGCATTTGCACCTAGATCAAGCATATCAAACCCTGCATTGGGTTGACCGACTACCGGTAAAGTAGACATCAGACCAGGGCGTTCGATGTTTTTGATACGACCAACAATAAAGAGTCCAGCTGCTAATAATGCGCCAGTGTTCCCCGCTGAAAAAATCGCGTCTGCTTCACCATTTTTGACAGCTTGTGCTGCCAAAACCATCGAAGCATTCTTTTTACGGCGAATGGCTTTAACTGGTTCATCATCACTATCGATTTTTTCATCTGTATGAATGATCGTCACATTGTGTTCTGTTGTTAGATATTTTCTTATTTCATTTTCCTTACCATAAAGGATAAATTCCACATCTGGGAAATCTTTTTGAGCTAAAGCCACACCTTCCACAATGGCTTGTGGTGCGTGATCTCCACCCATTGCATCTACGGCAATTTTCATTATTTCCACTCCTTTTTTATCATCACTATAAAGTATAGCACAGTCTATTAATCAAAATAACGATTATCTTGATTTTCCAAGTCTAAACTGCGGACCAAATGTTGGTATTCTGGCAATAGTTGCCAATCCTTTAACTGCCATAGCTTTTGTGCCTCATCACGAGCTACCTCTAATATATTACTATCTGTTACAAGATCAGCAATTGCAAATTGCGGTAAGCCTGATTGGCGAAAACCAAATACTTCTCCTGGTCCACGCAACTCTAAATCTTTCTCACTTAGAATAAAGCCATTGTTCGTTTCTGTCATTATTTTCATTCGCTCAATCCCTAATTCATTTTTAGGATTAGCTACCAATACACAATAAGAAGCATCACTACCACGTCCAACACGTCCACGTAATTGATGTAACTGTGCTAATCCAAAACGATCAGCATCCATGATCAACATGACTGTAGCATTCGGAACATTTACACCCACTTCGATGACCGTCGTTGAAACCAAGATTTGCATCTTGTTTTCTTTAAATGTTTCCATAATTGCTTCTTTTTCCTGGTTCTTCATTTTACCATGTAACAATCCGACTTCATACTGAGGCGCAAAAAGCGCACTTAATTTTTCATAAATTTCAACAGCGTTTTTAACGTCTAATGCTTCTGACTCTTCGATCAACGGGCAAATGACATACATTTGATGTCCTTTCGCCAGTTCCTTCCATGTCCAATCTAACACACTATTTAATTGTGGCGTACGAACCCATCTCGTCTCTATTGGAATCCGGCCAGCTGGAAGTTCGTCAATTACCGAAACATCCATTTCTCCGTATGCAGTAATCGCTAAAGTCCGAGGAATTGGTGTGGCTGTCATAAATAAAACATCTGGACGCCAGCCTTTTTCACGGAGTACTTTTCGCTGATTCACACCAAAACGATGTTGTTCATCCGTAATAACTAAACCTAAGTGTTGAAATTCGACTCCTTCTTGAATCAACGCATGGGTACCGACAACGATATCGATTTCTCCTTGTTCCAGCAATTCGAGTAGTTCTCTTCGTTCTTTGGCTTTCGTCGAACCCGTTAACAGAGCAAGTTTAACTTCTTGCGCATCAAATAATTGAAGAAGGCTTTCCATGTGTTGTTGTGCCAAAATTTCAGTTGGTACCATCAATGCGCCTTGAAACCCTGCAGTGACCGCCGCATATAAGGCAATTGCTGCAACAATCGTCTTTCCGCTACCTACATCACCTTGCAATAGGCGTTGCATATGTTGCGGACTTCTTAAGTCACGACAAATTTCATTCGTGACTCTTTTTTGGGCATCCGTCAATTCAAAAGGTAGTTTTTGAATAAATTGTTTCAAGCGCTGGATGTCATATAAAATTTCAATGCCATTTGTTTCTGCTTTTTCCGATTTTTTAAGCCCTTGAAGTCGCATTTGAAATAAAAAGAATTCTTCAAAGACAATTCTTCGTTTTGCTTGATGGTTTTCTTCATGATTTTTCGGAAAATGCATGCTTTTAACAGCTGTTGGCCGATCCAACAGTCGATATTTCTCAACTAATCCATTGGGAAGATTCTCTTCGATCAAATCACCATACTCTTCGAAACCTCTTCGAATCAAATCGACTAAAGTTGTTTGACGGATTGATTTATTGACATGATAGATTGGAGAAAAATCATCCACCGCTTGAGAACCCAAAATTTTCATACCATTTAATGACTTCCGTTTCGCATCCCATTTTCCATAGACAGCAATTTCTTCGGATAAGATCACTTTATCTTTCAAATATGGTTGATTGAAAAAAGAAACATTGAAAACAGCATGATCCTGCATCATACGAAATTGGAGTCGATTCTTTTTGTAGCCAAAGCGACTCATTACTGGTGGTGAAACAACCAGGCCTTTTAAAGTCACTTTTTCTTGATCAAGTATTTCATTTAAATTTCTTTCTTGAATGTCTTCATAGCGAAAAGGATAATAGGTCAATAGGTCTTCGATGGTTTGGATTCCCAGACTAGCAAGACTATTCGCCCTTTTTGCTCCCACACCGGCTAACATCGTCACTGGATCATTTAAAGACCTCATATTTCACCCTCCTTTACCGTATGTTTCACTATCAATCCATTCCTTAGAAATAGGGCTGCACCAACAACCTGGTACAGCCCCCGTTCTTTTACCGTTCGTTCAGGCGAAAAGGATTGTCCTTTTCTATTCTGCAGAGAATAAATACGGATAAACCGGTTGATCGCCTTGATGAATTTCAATTTCTAAATCTGGATGTTGTTCAACTAATTTAGCTGATAATTCTTCTGCTTGATGAACCGAACCACCTTCACCTACTAAAATCGTCACAATTTCTGTTTCTTCAGTGATCATTTTTTCTAAGGTAGCGAATGAAGTTGCCATCATGTCAGAATCTGAGATAACGATTTTCCCGTCAATCATCCCTAAGAAATCGCCCTCAGTAATTTTCACACCATCAATGGTTGTGTCACGAATCGCATGAGTAATCTGCCCACTAACGACACTTGCAAGCATTTCTGTCATAGTCGCTTTGTTTTCTTCCAACGATACTTGATCATTAAATGAAAGTATCGCAGTTAATCCTTGAGAGATCGTTTTTGATGGTACGACCGCTACTGGGATATCTGCTACTTCAGCCGCTTGATCCGCAGCCATGAAGATATTTTTATTGTTTGGTAATACGATGACTTTATCCGCATTGACTTCCTTGATCGCTTTAACGATATCTTCCGTACTTGGGTTCATCGTTTGTCCACCACTAATGACATAGTTTGCTCCTAAACTTTCAAATAACTCTTGCACTCCTTTACCGGCTGCAATCGCTACGATCCCATAAGGTGTACGAGCTGCTTTTTGTGGTTTCGCTTGCTCATCGTGTTCTAAAATCGTTTCATGCTGTAAACGCATGTTGTCGACTTTGATTTTTACTAATGAACCAAATTTTTGTCCATAATTTAATACTTCACCTGGATTTTCGGTATGCACGTGGACCTTAATGATCTCATCATCATTAACAACCAATAATGAATCACCGATTCCATCTAAGTAATTACGAAATTCTTCATAGTCAAATTGGCTATCGACGGTTGGCCCTTCACCGATTTTTACCATGATTTCTGTACAGTAACCATAATGGATATCTTCTGTTGCTAATTGACCTTGGACACTGCGATGATGCTCAGCATTGACCATTTCATCCATTTCAGCTGGTGATGGTTCATAGACTTCTGTCATTTTGAATTCACCATTCAAGGCACTTAAGAAGCCTTCATATACAAATAGCAAACCTTGACCGCCACTATCGACGACACCGACTTCTTTTAACACTGGTAACAAATCAGGTGTTTTCGCTAAGGCACGTTTCCCACCTTTTACCACAGCCGTCATCACTTCAACAACGTCGTCACTTGTTTTAGCTTTCTTTTCTCCTGCTTTTGCAGCTTCACGGGCTACTGTCAAAATGGTTCCTTCAACAGGCTTCATGACTGCTTTATAAGCTGTCTCAACGCCATGCGTAAAAGCCGCAGCTAAATCTGCAGCGTTTAACACTGTCACATCAGGTATTTGCTTTGAAAAGCCTCGGAATAATTGAGACAAAATAACTCCTGAATTTCCTCTGGCTCCCATTAGTAGGCCTTTTGATAACATTGCTGCTAACTCGCCTACTTTTTCAGAAGTAGAATCAGCAACTGCTTTAGCTCCACTTGTCATAGATAAATTCATATTTGTACCTGTATCTCCATCAGGAACTGGGAATACATTTAACGAATTGACATATTCTGCATTTACTTGCAGACGATTCGCGCCCGCCTGAACCATTTCCTGGAATTGGCTTGCACTGATTTCTGTTACACTCACCTAGATAATCCTCCTTCAGATCGACTGCTGAATCATTCAGCAAGCCTTCTGCCTAGTCTGGCAGTACACGAACACCTTGGACGAAAACATTAACAGAATTGGCTGTTACACCTAGTAATGTCTCCAAGTTGTATTTTACTTTTTCTTGGACATTGCGAGAAACTTCTGAAATTTTTGTACCATAACTAATGATCGTATAAACATCTACTGCGATGCCATTAGCTTCTTGGCGAACAACTACTCCTCGAGAATAATTTTCTTTTCGTAGAATTTCAGTAATATTATCTTTTATTTGGTTCTTGCTGGCCATTCCTACAACACCGAACACATCTGTTGCGGCGCCACCAACAACTGTTGCAATCACATCATTGGTAATTTCAATGGTTCCAGCTGACGTTTGAATTTTTACAGCCATGAATGAGCCTCCTTAACGGGCAAAATACTCCCATTTTTCTTCTATCATATTTTATCATAGCGTCACCCGAAATAAAAGGCAGTTACCCTAAAGTACTCAAAAACCGCTGAAAATTTTAAAATTAGTCCTGTATAATTTACAATTATTCCCATGGATTGTCAATTCTTGCTATGAAAAGACACTTGCATATTACCCCTTCATATGATATGTTATTCTGGTATGAGCTGAATTATTCTATCGCTCCAAATCGAGGTAAAGGGGGAAAATTACATGGCAAAAGTTTGTTACTTTACTGGTCGCAAGACAAAAAGTGGAAACAATCGTTCTCATGCGATGAACTCAACAAAACGTACTGTTAAACCTAACTTACAAAAAGTTCGCGTTATGATCGACGGAAAACCTAAAAAAGTTTGGGTGTCAACTCGTGCTTTGAAGTCAGGAAAAGTTGCACGCGTTTAATTGAATGAAGTTTGAACCGTTCGGTGCGTGAACGGTTTTTATTTTTATTATAATGCCTTACTTTTCATAAAAGAAGTTAGTTGAAAAGCCTACAAATGATCTTGATGAACGATCATTTGTAGGCTTTTTAGGTTTTGCCAAGTCCTTAATATTAAACATGTATTCTTTTAAAAACTGGTATTTTATTATTTATAAAATCAGTTTATATAAGTTTTCTTGCCTTTTATTTTCAAAATAAACGTTATTTATTATTGTTTTTTTATTTTTTTGGAAATGCCAAGTCTTTTCATGTAGTTAAAAATATGAATATGATAAACTAGAGATAACTTCATATTTCATAGAAATTTGGTGAATGAATCAATGAAAACAAAAATCAAACTTTTTTTAAAAGAAAATGGTCGTTATGCTTTTGCTAGTTTTCTGATCCCTTTTTTGATACTTGCGTTAGTTTACTTAAGTATCGGAATTTATCCAGGAAGTAGCCGAAGCATTCTTGCAAGTGATGCATTTTCTCAATTTTCAAATTTCCATGCAAGCTTTCGGAACATGTTATTAGGAAAGCAAAGTATTTTTTATACTTGGAACGCTTCATTAGGTCTGAATTATTTATCTTTAATTTCATATTACTTAGGCGGATTATTTACTCCGCTTGTTCTTTTGTTTCCTAATAATATGATGCCTGATGCTTTATATTTTCTAACTCTGCTTAAAGTTGGGTTTGCTGGATTATCTTTTTGGTTCCTTGCGCGGACGTATAAAATTCCACGTTGGGGACAAGTGGCTTTAAGTGTTAGCTATGCTTCGATCTCTTTCATTACCGCTCATTCTGAGATCATTATGTGGTTGGATGCGTTTATTTATCTTCCACTTATTATTTTGGGTATCCATCGGGTCATGGATTATAAACGACCAACATTATTATTTGTTAGTTACTTATTGCTCTTTTTATCCAGTTTTTATATGGGCTTTATGATCGGTATTTTTTCTTTTCTTTATTTTATGGCAAGGCTGTTTACAAAATGGTCACTCTACAAAAAATCGATTGTACCTTATGGGATTACTTCCTTATTAGCTGGTGGAGCATCAATGATCATTATTCTTCCAGCAGTCTTGGATCTCCGATCAAATGGCGAAACATTAACACAGATCACTACACTAAAAACCGAAGCTACCTCATATTTGGATATCATCATGAAAAACATGATCGGTGTCTATGACACAACCAAATATGGCTCCATTCCTTTTATTTATGCTGGTTTGTTTCCATTAGTTTTATGTCTATTTTATTTTGCTAGTCGAAAAATCAACTTAAAGAACAAACTTTTGTATGGTAGTTTATTTGCTTTATTGATTGCTAGTTTCTATCTTGTACCACTCAACCTCTTTTGGCATGGTATGCATGCGCCTAATATGTTTTTGTTCCGCTATTCCTATTTGTTTTCTTTTCTCGTCCTTTTGTTAGCGGCCAAAGGATGGGAACGAATAACTAAAGAGGATCAAGGCTTACTCCTAAGTATCATCATCATTTTAGCAGCAGTTTTTGCTATCGCATGGGGACTTAAGCCTAATAATAGTTACTCTTATATTACAACGACATCGTTTGTCTTAACGATTGTTTTCTTGAGTCTTTACGCGTTAACAATTGGCTTTTTCCAGCAACCAAAACAGCCCGTTAAATACCTTAGCTTATTGTTACTGTTACTGATGACAGGAGAAGCAAGTGTCAATACGAATAGTATGATTCATGGGATATTAGACGATTGGAATTATGCTTCACGAAGCTTATATACTGATCCTGCTCCTAGCATCAAGTCACTTGTTGATCAGACAAAACAAGAATCGGATACTTTTTATCGATTAGAAAATCTTGATCCGATTTCTCCTAATGATTCCATTAACTATGGCTATAGTGGTATCAGTTTGTTTTCTTCTATTAGAAACAGGAACTCTTCTGCTTATCTAGATTCGTTAGGCTTTCGTTCAAGAGGAACAAATCTTAATATCCGCTACGCAAACAATACGTTATTGATGGATGGGTTTACAGGAATAAAATATAATATTGCTAAAAACGACAGTAGCTTTAGCAAATATGGCTTTGTGAAAGAAAGTCAGAGCGATGACTATACACTCTATAAAAATCTAAATGCTTTACCGCTAGCTTTTACAGCACCAGTAGATATTAATCACGTGGAACAACCATTAACTGACAATCTCACGAGTCAAACCAATTTGATCAATCGGCTGGCTGATTTAAATGAGCGGTATTTTACTTTCTACACACCAACTTTGAAAAGCCAACAAAACGTCACAGTAAACAAGACGTCTACCGGGGTGACTTATTCTGAAACCACGAATAACCAGCCCAAAACGCTCACTTGGGAAGTGCGTGTACCAGCAAACACACAAGCTTATCTCAGTTTGTTCCCTACTAACTATGCCCAATTAGAAAGTTCTACCGCCACGATTACTGTCAACGGTGTGTCACGAAAGACTCAGATCAGTATTTCTGGACAATATTATGATCTAGGATATTATCCTCAAGACACAACAGTTACTTTCTCTGCTAGTTTTTATGGCACAAAAGAGGTTAGCTTTATGGAACCTAAAGTTCTTGGACTTGATGTTGTTGCTTATCAAGCAGCAATGAATCAAATCAAAGAAAATGGTGTTGCTATGAAAACGACCGGCCGAACCGCCACTGGTACTGTCAACACATCCGAAGAAAGAATGCTAGTCACAACGATCCCTTATGATGCTGGCTGGTCCGCAAAAATCGATGGAAAGGCAGTCAAAGTCGAAAACTTCAAAGATGCCTTTGTAATGATCAAACTACCTGCAGGCAAACATACCGTCACTTTTAGTTACTTACCTCAAGGTTTTATTATCGGATCGATTTTGTTCGTTCTTTGTATCGGACTTTTTATCCTATATGTGTGGTATCAAAAGAAAGAGCCCAAAGTAAATAAGCGATATAAACATAGTTAATGATCCACTCAGCGCCATCATTTCTAAAATTGAAATGATGGCGCTGATTTTTACGTTGATGACTCTTGTAGTTCTGATTACTTATCTACTACCGTATTCAGTAATTTCATTATGTTCTGTTATCTTCCTTACAGGACTTGTGGAGCCTGCAATCCTTGACGTTGATTGCAGACTCGAACTTGATTCACGCCTTTTCTCCAAAAGCTCTCCTAAGCGTTGAACATCACCCTGTTGATTAGATGAACTGCCATTATTTAAATTCCCACCTCCGGAAAGAGAGGGTGAATTGTCAAGGATCCAATCGCTTATTTTTATTATTTCAACCTACAAAACATGTTCCGTCATGGCAAAACCTACCAAATAAAAAAAGACAGAAAGAAACTTTTCTTCTTTCTGTCCCAATTATTCTATCTCTCATAACCAACATCAATTTCTGATCATTCCTCAACGAAGTTAAAAAGTTAAATGTTCTGGTTTATTGATTACTTATCTGTCGTACCCAACGGCGCCCTTAGGATTATTTACCCGGCTTACAAGATTTGGAGATGCTGTAGGTCTTTCAGACTGCGAATCTATTTTGACCACCTGTGTGCCACAGTCTCCTAAAATTACTCTCAGTTCTTTTTTCTGACCATTACTCAACCTACCGTTATCTACCTTTCCATTCTCCACTTCTCCGTTATTAAACTTGCCATTATTCCCCTCTTCATTACTTAATTGTCTAGCGATTCTTTGATATATTGGGTTGTTTTGCAAGTCTCTAATATTATTCACATATGTAGATTTAGACAAAGGAACTCCACCTGTTTTTTTGGTTTGAGAGGTAAGTTGATTTAAACTGCCTGTTTTTCCTTCTTGTCCTGACTTCTCCTCACTCGGTAATATCAAAGAGGTGTTTTCTGTAAATTCTTTTTTTGCAGACTCTGCTGTTCTTTCTTGTGCTACTGGATTATTTAACTTTATTTGATTTAATACGTCAACGAATTTTCTTCTATGCTCTCCTTGATCAGAAGGTTTAGTTTCTGACGATTCCTTTGTTATTGGCACTGGTATTACTGTTGTCTGATGTATGGGCAGGTTCTTTAGGAATATGTTACCCATAGCGTTTTTAAAAATTTCTTTCTCAGTTGCTGTCATAGCCATAAACGATTTTGAACCAGTTGTTTCTCCCAATATGCTAGTTGGATTTTCCATCTTCGCACTCGATAGTACTGATGGATTATTGTTTGCCGAATTTTTTGCTGAGGCTGATGTTACTATTTTTGGCTGTATGGATGGGTTTTGTTGGAATATATTACCCATAGCATTTTTAAAATTTTCTTTCTCAGCTGCTGTCATAGCCATAAACGATTTTGAACCGGTTATTTCTCCCAATACGCTAGTTGCATTTCCCATCTTCGCACTCGATAGTATTGATGGATTATTGTTTGCCGAATTTTTTGCTGGGTCTGGTGTTACTATTTTTGGCTGTATGGGTAGTTTTTGTTGGAATATATTACCCATAGCGTTTTTAAATTTTTTTTCTCATCTGCTGTCATAGCCATAAACGATTTTGAACCGGTTGTTTCTCCCAATATGCTAGTTGCATTTCCCATCTTCGCACTCGATAGTATTGATGGATTATTGTTTGCCGAATTTTTTGCTGGGTCTGGTGTTACTATTTTTGGCTGTATGGATGCGTTTTGTTGGAATATATTACCCATAGCGTTTTTAAAATTTTCTTTCTCATCTAGTCTCGTCTCAATAAAGGGTTTTTCCTCATGTACTTCTCCCAGTATGCTGATTAAAGTATTCTGATCTAATTTTTCATTGCTCATATCATTTATTCTCCTTTCGCTCATTAGGTTCTATTATAAAGAAAAGAATCCTCTCTTTAGCAACAACTTTTTCTTTTTTATATACTTTATGTTATTTCGATTGTTATTTTAAATAATAGTTATTTTATATTTCTATAAAATTGATCATTTAGCTACTTATATGCTAGTAATATCTTTTTACTGTTATTATTTTTTGGAGAATTAAAACTCATAAAAAAATAAAAAAACGTTCCGTTTAGAGAAATATTTTTTCTCTAAACGAAACGTGTGAATAAAAGGTCTTTATTAATCATACACCACTTCATACAGATATAACCCTTCTGGATGAGCTGTGGGTCCTGCAGCATTTCGATCTTTTTTCGCAATGATTTCGGGTATACTATCCTCTGAAAGTCGTCCGTTCCCAATCTTCAGCAACGTACCGACAAGGATCCGAATCATCTTGTACAAGAAACCATTCCCACGAAAAGTAAATAACAACTCATCCCCGGCCTCATTGACTTCCATCTTTGCTTCATAGATCGTTCTTACTTTGTCCTCGATTGAACTTCCAGAAGCACAAAAAGAAGTGAAATCATGGGTACCTATTAAGTCAGGCAATGCTCGTTGAATTTTCGATAAATCAAGTGGATAGGGGAAATAACTTGCGTAATGCCGACGAAACGGACTGCGTGGTTTTCCAATATCGACCCGAAACTGGTAAGTTTTTTCTTTTACTAAATAGCGCGCGTGAAAATCATCTGAAACGATCTCAACGGCTTTAACTGCGATATCTTCTGACGATTGCGTATCTAATGCAAAACGCATACGTTCTAAAGGTCGTTCTTCAGGATAATCAAAATGGATCACTTGCCCCATCGCATGGACCCCTGCATCAGTACGGCCAGAACCAAAGACAGTGATCTCTTTTCCATTGGCCATTTTCTTTAGCGTTTTTTCCATTTCCTCTTGGACAGTACGACCATTTGGTTGCTTCTGAAAACCATTAAAATGGGTACCATCATAGGCAATAATTGCTTTATAACGTGTCATACTTTCACCTACTCATCAACTTCTTAAAAAGACTAATGCAATGGTCATCAAGACAAAAACAACAAGGACCATCGTATCTCGTTGATGCCAATGCAGTATGCGGTACTTTGTTCTTCCTTCACCACCTTGGTATCCTCTTGCTTCCATGGCAGTCGCTAAATCTTCTGCCCGGTTAAAACTGCTAACAAACAAAGGAATCAGTAAAGGAATAACTGCTTTCATTTTTTGGACTAGACTTCCTTCACCAAAATCAACCCCACGGGCTCGTTGTGCATTCATGATTTTCTCTGTTTCATCCATCAACGTTGGTACGAATCGTAGAGCAATCGAAAGCATCAACGAAATTTCATGCACCGGAAAGCGAACTGCTTTTAATGGGCGAAGTAAATACTCAATCGCATCAGATAATTCCAAAGGTGGAGTCGTTAATGTTAATAAGGTAGACATAAAAATGATTAGTACAAATCGGCAAAAAATAAACAGCCCATTCATTACACCGAACTCCGTAATATTGAAGATTCCCCAACTCCAGTAGGTAGCACCACCGCTAGTAAATAATACTTGGAGTGCCACTGTAAATAAAATCAACCAGATCAAAGGACGGATGCCTCGGATGAAAAATTTGAAATCTACCTTTGAGAGAAAGACAGCAAGTAAAGTGAGAACAGCTAATAACGCATAAGTCTGCCAATTATTTGCCAAAAAAATAATTCCAATAAAGTAGAAACTTACTAATAACTTTGCTCGAGGGTCTAATCGATGGATCAAGGAATCTCCAGGCATGTATCGACCAAAAATTAATTTATTCATCATAAGGTTGTCCCCCTACTAATGCTACGAGCTGATCTGCTAATTTATCTGCAGTGATTGGAAGTTCGGAAAAAAGCGCTGTTCGACTATTCAGCTTTTCCGCAAATTCTGTCGCAGTCGGAACACCTAATTGCTTTTCTTTGAGCCAAGATAGATTTTGAAAAACTGCATGAGGTTGACCGCTATTTACAATCCTACCTTTTTCTAAGACATAAACATAATCAGCGTAATTTGCCACATCATCCATTAAATGAGTGACCAATACGATCGTGATTTTTTGTTCTTTGTGCAGTCGCCAGAACATATCCATCATTTCTTTTCGACCTTGAGGATCAAGTCCAGCCGTTGGTTCGTCTAATACTAGTACTTCCGGCTTCATAGCAAGTACACCTGCAATCGCTACTCGACGCATTTGTCCTCCTGATAATTCAAAAGGAGAACGCTCTAAGTAAGTTTCATCTAAACCAACTTGTTCTAATGTTTCTTTAGCTAAATCTCGTGCATCTTCCTCACTGACACCAAAGTTCTTTGGTCCAAAAGCAATGTCTTTTGCTACCGTTTCTTCAAATAATTGGGCTTCAGGAAACTGAAAAACAATACCTACTTTTTTACGAATGGGTTTTAAGTTTTTATTATTCGTATCGGGCTTGATTTGTCGATCGCCAATATGTACGATCCCACTGGTAGGTTTAATCAACGCATTCAAATGTTGCAGTAAGGTTGATTTCCCACTTCCAGTATGCCCGACTAAGGCTGTGTAGCTATTTTCTTTAATCATTAAATCAATATCAAATAATGCACGTTGTTCGAATGGTGTGTTTGGTTGATAGGTGAAATCTACTTTTTCAAAACGGATGTCCATAACCATTCCACCATCCTTTCTTCTGTCATATATTCACTAGGAACATCAATTCCTCGTTGCTTCAAGGCGCTTTTCAATTTTTCAGGAAAAGGAAGATCTAACCCTAAATTGATCAATTCTGGACCAGCAGAAAAGATTTGTTCTGGTGTGCCTTCATTGACTAATTCTCCTTGTTTCATCACTAATATCCGATTGGCATTTGCTGCCTCATCGATATCATGAGTGATAGATATGACGGTCAAATTACTTTCATCTTTGATTTTTTTAATCGTGGAAATCACTTCTTCACGACCTTCTGGATCAAGCATACTAGTAGCTTCATCTAAGATAATAATATCTGGACGTAGAGCTACGACTCCAGCAATGGCTACTCGTTGTTTTTGTCCACCAGAAAGTCTTGCTGGTTCACGTTTGGCAAAATCGATCATACGTACCTTTTCTAGCGCATCTTGTACACGGATCACCATTTCTTCTCTAGGTATACCTTGGTTCTCAAGACCAAAAGCAACATCATCTTCAACAGTAGATCCAACAAATTGGTTGTCTGGATTTTGGAAAACCATTCCAACCATTTGACGGATCGACCAGATATTTTCTTCATTAAGTGTTTGATTGCCAACTTTCACAATACCAGACTCTGGTAGAAGCAACCCATTGATTGTTTTTGCAAGTGTTGATTTCCCTGATCCATTATGTCCGATGATTGCGATCCACTCACCTTGCTTGATGGTAAATGAAATGTCTTTTAATGCTGGACGAGGGTCATCAGGTTGATATTTGTAATTAATCTTTCCTAATTCAATTATTGGCTCCATAATTACTCCTTCTCCATCCTAAGTTCCTACTAACACTATCAAAAAACACCTGATTTTTCAATTGTTTCCGTTTTAATTAAAGTGTTTTTTTACACCTTCAATTAGATGTCTTGACAGGTAATTGAAGGTACAAAAAAACACTTTATGATGAGTGCATACTCCCCAAACCGATAGATTTGGGGAGTAGCGCTGAGCTAGACTCGGAAGAGTTAACTTCCAACATCATAACACTCTAAAAGAATCATCTATAAAGTGATGTTATTAGTGTGATTTTAGACAAGTTCTAAGACAACCATTGGTGCACCATCACCGCGTCTTGGTTCTGTCTTCAAGATACGAGTGTAGCCACCTTGACGTTCAGCATAACGAGGTGCAATATCATTAAATAGTTTTTGTAAAGCTGATTCAATGACGATGTCCTCATTTTCTTCACGTACGCTAGCAACTTCATTACGTACAAAAGCCGCAGCTTGACGACGTGCATGTAAGTCTCCACGTTTGCCTAAAGTGATCATTTTTTCTGTAGTTGAGCGAACTTCTTTCGCACGAGCTTCAGTAGTCACAATACGTTCGTTAATTAATAAGTCAGTTGTTAAATCACGCAACATCGCTTTACGTTGGCTAGATGTGCGTCCTAGTTTACGATAACTCACGTTGGTTTCCCTCCTTCGTAAAAGGTTTTAATCTTCCTTACGTAAACCTAAACCTAAGTCGTGTAATTTAGCTTTCACTTCTTCTAATGATTTACGTCCTAAGTTACGGACTTTGATCATTTCTGGCTCAGATTTATTTGTAAGTTCTTGTACAGTATTGATTCCTGCACGTTTCAAACAATTATAAGAGCGAACAGACAAGTCTAATTCTTCAATTGTCATTTCTAACATTTTTTCTTTTTGTGTTTCTTCTTTTTCGACCATGATTTCAGCATTTTTAGCTTCATCAGTTAGGTTTACAAAGATGTCTAAATGTTCTGTCATGATTTTTGCAGATAAACTCATTGCTTCCAACGGTTCGATTGAACCATCTGTCCAAATCTCCATCGTCAATTTATCAAAATCTTCACGGTGTCCAACACGAGTGTTTTCTACTTGGTAGTTCACACGACGAACTGGCGTGTAGATTGAATCGACTGGAAGTACACCAATTGGCATATCTTCTTTTTTGTTTTCATCTGCTTGAACATAACCACGTCCTGGCTTCACTGTTAAGCGAGCGTGGAACGTAGCTCCTTCAGAGACGCTACAGATGTACATATCTTTGTTAAGAATTTCTACCTCACTATCAACGATAATATCGCCAGCAGTTACTGTAGCAGGTCCGGTAATATCGATTTCAAGGGTTTTTTCTTCTTGACCATACATTTTAAGTGCTAAGCCTTTAATGTTCAAGATGATTTGAGTGACGTCTTCTCTTACCCCTTTAATGGTAGAGAATTCATGCAGTACACCATCAATTTGAATATTAGTGATGGCAGCACCTGGCAAAGAAGATAATAAAATACGACGTAGGGAATTCCCTAAAGTAGTCCCATATCCTCTTTCAAGAGGTTCAACGATGAACTTGCCATAATCTTTTTCTTCATCAATTTTTGCGATTCTTGGTTTTTCGAACTCAATCATTCTTATCTTTACCCCTTTCAAAACGAAAAGTGTCTTGTTCAATGACGTTACTAATAGAACTCAAAATGAGCGGCACTCATTAAACACGACGGCGTTTTGGAGGGCGGGCACCATTATGAGGAACTGGAGTCACGTCACGAATTGCAGTCACTTCTAAACCTGTAGCTTGTAATGAACGAATTGCTGCTTCACGTCCAGAACCAGGTCCTTTAACTGTTACTTCAACAGTTTTTAATCCGTGTTCCATTGCTGCTTTTGTAGCTGTTTCTGCTGCCATTTGAGCGGCAAAAGGAGTTGATTTTTTGCTTCCTTTGAAGCCTAATGAACCAGCTGATGACCACGCTAATGCATTCCCGTGAGTATCAGTGATCATGATGATAGTGTTGTTGAATGTAGAATGGATATGTGCAATACCTGCTTCTATATTCTTTTTCACACGGCGTTTACGATTCACTTTTTTTGCTGCCATGAAGTTCTAACCTCCTTCACTTAAGAATTATTTTTTCTTG
Organism: Enterococcus sp. C53; assembly: GCF_040887425.1. Lineage (NCBI taxonomy): Bacteria > Bacillati > Bacillota > Bacilli > Lactobacillales > Enterococcaceae > Enterococcus > Enterococcus sp. C53. The sequence goes on along the minus strand of NZ_JBFOFT010000003.1, from coordinate 131,020 downwards.
CCAGCGATAGCGCGAGCTGGACCTTTACGAGTACGTGCATTGTTTTTCGTGTTTTGTCCACGAACAGGCAATCCACGACGATGACGGATTCCACGGTATGAACCGATTTCCATCAAACGTTTGATGTTTAAGTTCACTTCACGACGAAGGTCACCTTCAACTTTTAATTTATCTACTTCTGCACGGATAGCATCTGTTTGTTCATTCGTTAATTCACGAACACGAACATCTTCAGATACACCAGCATCAGCTAAGATTTTTTTAGCAGTAGTGTTACCAATACCATAGATATAAGTAAGAGAAACTACTACACGTTTATCACGAGGAATATCTACTCCTGCAATACGAGCCATATTTATTGCACCTCCAATTATCCTTGACGTTGTTTATGTTTTGGATTTGCTGGGCAAATCACCATAACGCGTCCTTTACGACGAATTACTTTACAATGTTCGCACATTGGTTTTACTGATGGTCTTACTTTCATGATAATACCTCCTGTAGTTTTACGGAGTACAATTATTTAAAGCGATAAGTAATACGGCCACGGTTTAAATCATACGGAGACAATTCAACCGTCACTTTGTCACCAGGTAAGATACGGATGTAATGCATACGGATTTTACCTGAAACAGTAGCAAGAACTTGGTGTCCGTTTTCTAGTTCAACTTTAAACATTGCATTCGGCAAAGTTTCGACGACTGTACCTTCGACTTCAATCATATCTTCTTTTGCCACGCACAGTACCTCCTTGTACTTGTTTCGCATTTTCACACGATAAAATGGCGGAAACTGCAGTTCCCACCTCAAAATTCTCAAAATGGATCATCTAGAGGATTTCTCTAGAAGTCGGACTGACATATTTTATCATAATTTATTGAACTTGACAAGAGTAACTGCTTAATGCAAGTCGGCTACGGGCAATCGTGCTATTTTTCAATAATTTTTTGGACATCAGTAAATACAGCATCGATTTCACGATCACCATCGATAGTGTTTAGCAAACCTTGTTCTTTGTAATAGGCCAAGATTGGTTCACTATTTTTGATGTTGATAGCCAGACGATTTTTAACCGTCTCAGGTTTATCATCTTCTCTTTGATAGAATTCATGCCCACCACAACGATCACATGTATCTTCAACTTTTGTAGGGTTAAAAATTTTATGATAAGTTGCTCCACAATTGCTGCAAATGAATCGGCCAGCTAAACGCTCAACCAATACATCTTCACCAACATGGATATCGATGACTGCATCAATTTTTTTGTCTAAGTCTTTTAACATTACATCTAGCGCTTCTGCTTGCTCAAGTGTACGGGGAAAACCATCTAATAAGAAGCCTTTTTCCGTATCAGGTTCAGCTAAGCGCTCTTTCACGATTCCATTTGTTACTTCATCAGGAACTAATTCACCTTTATCAATATAAGACTTTGCTTCCAAGCCAAGAGCTGTTTCATTTTGCATTGCTGCACGGAACATGTCTCCTGTTGAGATGTGAGGAATATGATAAGCATCAATGATTTTTTCTGCTTGTGTTCCTTTACCTGCGCCTGGTAGCCCCATTAAAATGAGGTTCATTGTTTTCCCTCCTAATAAATGTGAGAACGTGTGTTGAGGAAAAACCTCAACACGCTTTCTTACTCGATAAATCCAACGTACTTACGTTTCAGCATTAAGCCTTCTAACTGTTTCGCAGTTTCTAAAGCTACACCGATGACGATCAGTAAGCTAGTACCACCTAACCCAATGGACTGAGGCAGATTCCAAATCATTTGAGCAATGATCGGTAATAAAGCCACTAAACCAAGGAAAATCGCACCGACTGTACTTAAACGCATCAATAAGCTTGAGACATACTCTTCAGTTCCTTTACCAGGACGTACGCTTGGTATATAGCTTCCTTGTTTTTGTAAGTTTTCCGCTAATTTCTCAGGGTTTACTTGAACAAAAGCATAGAAGAATGTGAATGCGACGATCAAGATCGTATAAATAGTTGCACCAGGTGCAGTATTATAGTTAAAGATCTGCATCATTATTTTATACCAGTTTTCAGCCCCAAATCTTCCACTCAATGCTTGTAAAACCGCATTAGGTGTCGCAATAAACGAACTTGCAAAGATAACCGGGATAACCCCAGCCGCATTGACTTTCAACGGTAGATAACTACTTGTTGGCGCCCCTGCTACACGTTTCGTATATTGAATTGGGATTTTGCGTTCAGCTTGTTGGAAAAATGTAACGCACGTTACGATCAATAGGATTGCAACGATTAAAATAGCAATGAAAATTGCAGATTTCCAGATATCTGATTGATTGATATTTACGAAATAGTCTTCATAAATTTCTTTTACACTTTCAGGAAGTCGAGAAATGATCCCTGCAAAGATGATCATTGATACTCCGTTACCGATTCCTTTTTCTGTGATTTGTTCTCCTAACCAAGTGACAAACATTGTACCCGCAGTCAAAATCAGACCGATAGTAACATAGGTTGAAACGTTAGGGTTATTCACAAAACCTAGTTGAGCATACTGGTTAAATCCAGCAGTGATCCCAACAGATTGGACAAATGCCAATACTAATGTCAGGTATCGAGTTGCTTGATTCAACTTCTTACGACCAACCTCCCCTTGTTTTGACCATTCAACAAAACGTGGCACGATATCCATTTGTAACAATTGGATAACGATCGAAGCTGTAATGTAAGGCGAAACCCCCATTGAGAAGATGGAGAAGTTTTGCATCGCACTACCACTCACCAAGTTCAACATGTTGAAAAAAGGCAAAGAAGAAAGGTTTTGCAATGAACTAGCATTTACTCCGGGCACAGTGATATGTGCACCTAAGCGAAACACAAATAGAACAAAAACAGTAAATAGGATTTTGGATCTAATGTCTTTTACTTTAAAAGCATCTTTTAACAGTTTGAACATTAGATCACCTCAATTGACCCACCAGCAGCAACGATTGCTTCTTCAGCTGCCTTAGAGAATTTTGCGGCTTTCACAGTCAATTTCTTAGTTAACTCACCGTTAGCTAATACTTTGATTCCAGATTTTTCGTTTTTCACGATTCCAGCTTCTACTAAAGCAACTGGAGTTACTTCAGCACCATCTTCAAAACGATTTAGGACATCAAGGTTGATGACTGCATAATCTTTGCGGTTCACGTTTGTGAAACCACGTTTTGGTAAACGACGGAATAATGGAGTTTGACCCCCTTCAAATCCTAGACGTACACCACCGCCTGAACGAGCTTTTTGACCTTTTTGACCACGTCCAGCAGTTTTTCCGTTACCAGAAGAAGTACCACGTCCAACACGGTTACGTACTTGTCGTGAACCTTCTGCAGGTTTTAATTCATGAAGTTTCATAGGTTTGGCACCTCCTTAATATTCTAGTTCATATTTCTTACTATATACTAGGTTTGTTTAATTAGATTTCTTCAACGTCCACCAAGTGAGAAACAGTGTTGATCATGCCTTTGATTGCTTCATTAGCAGGTTTAACCACTGAGCTGTTAATCTTTGTAAGACCTAACGCTTTTACTGTATCACGTTGGTTTTGAGGACGTCCGATAATACTGCGTTTTAAAGTAACTTTTAATTCAGCCATTATTTTTGTCCTCCTTATCCGATTAATTCTTCAACTGATTTGCCGCGAAGTTCTGCAACTTCTTCTGCACGTTTCAATTGTTTCAAACCTTCAACAGTTGCACGAACAACGTTGATTGGTGTATTTGAACCTAAAGATTTAGAAGTGATATCTGCTACCCCTGCTAATTCCAATACGGCACGAACTGGTCCACCAGCAGCAACCCCAGAACCTTCAACAGCAGGTTTCATTAGGATTCTACCACCACTAAAAGCACCGATGACTTCGTGTGGGATTGTTGAACCAACCATAGGTACTTCAACTAAGTTTTTCTTCGCATCTTCAATTGCTTTACGGATTGCTTCAGGTACTTCTTGTGCTTTACCAGTACCAAATCCTACATGTCCGTTTTTGTCACCGACAACAACTAAAGCAGCAAAACGTAGACGACGTCCACCTTTAACAACTTTTGTTACACGGTTAATTGCAACAACGCGGTCTTCTAATTCCAAATGTTTTGGATCGATATAAACCATGAATGGTATTCCTCCTTTTCCTAAAATTCTAGTCCATTTTCGCGAGCAGCTTCAGCTAAAGCTTGCACACGGCCATGGTAAAGGTATCCACCACGGTCAAAGACTACTACTTTAATGCCTTTTTCAGTTGCACGTTCAGCAACTAATTTACCGACAGCTTGTGCTGCTTCTGTTTTTGTTCCACCTGAAATTTCTTTATCCAAGGTAGAGGCACTTGCTAGCGTTACACCCGCTACGTCATCAATAATTTGAGCGTAGATGTTTTTGTTAGAACGAAAAACGTTCAAGCGTGGGCGCTCAGCAGTACCAGAGATATTGTTACGTACACGACGATGTCTTTTCTGACGTGTTTTGTTCTTATCTGGTTTTGTAATCACAATTGTCACCTCTTTAATTTTATTGTACTGCACTTAGGCAGAAACACCAAAGTCTCGAAAAATAGAAGCTGCGGCACAAGTTAAATCTCTTTTGAATGAAGGTAAACTTCTGCAAAATCCTTTTTTCCTGCTGCTGGCTTCTATGCAATTTTTCTAAACTATTTACCAGTTTTACCTTCTTTACGGCGTACATATTCGCCAACATAACGAATACCTTTACCTTTATAAGGTTCTGGAGGACGAGTTCCGCGAATGTTCGCAGCTAATTCGCCAACTTCTTCTTTGTTCGCACCTTTAACAATTACTTGTGTGTTAGCTGGTACTTCAACAGTTACGCCAGCTGGTGGTGTGATTTCTACTGGATGTGAGTAACCTACGTTCAAGACAAGTTTTGATCCTTGTAATTGCGCACGGTACCCAACCCCGATCAATTCTAATGCTTTTTGGAATCCTTCACTAACACCTACAACCATGTTGTTGAAGTTAGCACGAGTTGTTCCATGGATTGTTTTCATTTCTTTACTGTCATTTGGACGAGTGAAAGTCACTTCGTTTCCTTCGATATTCATTTTGATATCAGAAGAGAAAGTACGTGTTAATTCACCTTTAGGTCCTTTAACTGTAATGTTGTTTCCATCTTGAGTAACTGTTACTCCTTCAGGGATCACAACAACTTTATTTCCAATACGGCTCACTTAAAGACACCTCCTTGTAAATTCTAGTTGATTACCATACGTAAGCGATAACTTCGCCGCCGATATTTTTTTCACGAGCTTCTTTATCAGTAACAACACCTTCAGAAGTCGAAATGATTGCGATACCTAAACCGTTCAATACTTTTGGTACTTCGTCAGCTTTGACATAAGCACGCAAACCTGGTTTAGAGATACGTTTTAAGTTAGTGATAACACGTTCGCCGTTTTTACCAAATTTTAGGAAAACACGGATCACGCCTTGTTTGTCATCTTCGATATATTCAACATCACGAACGAAACCTTCACGTTTTAAGATTTCAGCGATGTCACGTTTAATTTTTGATGCAGGAACTTCTAAAGACTCATGTTTAACCATGTTTGCGTTACGGATACGAGTTAGAAAATCTGCAATTGGATCTGTCATGACCATTGATCTTTTACCTCCTTCTTATGCGAATTTACTTTTTTACCAGCTAGCTTTCTTCACGCCGGGAATTTGACCTTTATAGGCAAGTTCGCGGAAGCAAATACGGCAAAGATGGAACTTACGATAAACTGAATGTGGACGTCCGCAACGTTCGCAACGAGTGTAAGCTTGTGTTGAATGTTTTGCAGGGCGTTTGTTTTTAGCAATCATTGATTTTTTAGCCACGTAGTTCGCCTCCTTTAATTATTTTTGGAATGGCATGCCTAATTGTGTCAACAACTCACGAGATTCTTCATCTGAGTTAGCTGTCGTTACAATAACGATGTCCATACCACGTACTTTATCTACTAAATCGTAATCTACTTCTGGGAAGATCAATTGTTCTTTAATACCTAAAGTATAGTTTCCACGACCGTCAAAGGCTTTTTTACTTACACCATGGAAGTCACGTACACGTGGTAGAGAAACTGAAACCAATTTGTCTAGAAATTCGTACATTCTTTCTCCGCGCAAGGTAACTTTTGCCCCAATTGGCATTCCTTCACGTAAACGGAATCCAGCGATTGATTTTTTAGCTTTAGTAATCATTGGTTTTTGTCCAGTGATCAAAGTTAATTCTTCAACTGCTTTATCTAAGTTTTTAGCGTTTGATACCGCATCACCAACACCCATGTTGATGACGATTTTTTCAACTTTAGGTGTTTGCATAACAGAGCTATAGTTAAATTTTTCCATCAATGATGGAGTTACTTCTTTAAGATATTTTTCTTTTAGGCGGTTCATTCAGTAAGCCCCTCCTTCCTTAAACTTATTTATTATCTAAAACTTCACCGGTTTTTTTAGAAACGCGGACTTTTTTGCCATCTACTTCTTTGTAGCCAACTCGGCCAGCTACGCCAGTAGAGTCGATCACCATCACGTTAGAAACATGAATTGGTGCTTCCATCTCAACAATTCCACCTTGAGGAGCAGCTTGAGAAGGTTTTTGGTGTTTTTTAACAACATTCACACCTTCGACAATGACTTTATCTTTTTTCGGAAACGCTGCTAATACAACGCCTTCTTTATTTTTGCCTTTTCCAGTGATAACTTTAACTTTATCGCCTTTTTTAACAAACATAACTGTTTCGCACCTCCTTTGATAAGTGTCTCAAGATTATAAAACTTCTGGTGCTAGTGAAACGATCTTCATGAAGTTGTTTTCACGTAGTTCACGTGCAACCGGCCCAAAGATACGCGTTCCACGAGGGCTTTTATCATCACGAATAATCACTGCAGCATTTTCATCAAATTTAATATATGAACCGTCTGTACGACGAGCTCCTGATTTTGTTCGAACGATAACGGCTTTTACGACGTCACCTTTTTTGACAACCCCACCTGGCGTTGCTTGTTTAACCGTAGCAACGATCACATCACCGATGTTAGCAGTTTTACGACCAGAACCACCAAGGACTTTGATCGTCAAAATTTCACGTGCGCCTGAATTATCAGCGACTTTTAAACGACTTTCTGCTTGGATCACGTTGTGTATCCTCCTTTCAGATTTTGCATTCAATCTATATAGGAAAATCTCGTGTTATTAGATAATAACTGCTTCTTCGACTACTTCCAACAAACGGAAACGTTTTGTAGCTGATAATGGACGAGTTTCCATAATTTTCACGATGTCGCCAACTTTAGCTGTGTTGTTTTCATCATGCACTTTGTATTTCTTAGAATAGTTCATGCGTTTGCCATAGATAGGGTGGTTTTTCTTTGTTTCAACAGAAACTGTAATGGTTTTATCCATTTTGTCAGATACCACGCGACCTTGATAAACTTTGCGTTGATTTCTTTCTTCAGTCATACGCTTAATGGCCTCCTTCCATAATTACTTAGCTTGTTCACGCAATACAGTTTTGATGCGTGCAATCGATTTACGTACTTCTTTAATACGTGCAGTGTTTTCTAATTGACCTGTTGCTAATTGGAATCTAAGATTAAACAATTCTTCTTTTAATTGTTTTTCTTGATCAAGCATTTCGGCAGTGGTTAATTCTCTGATTTCTTTAACCTTCATTCGATTCACCACCCATTTCCTCACGTTTTACGATCTTAGTTTTCATTGGTAATTTGTGAGAAGCTAGACGTAACGCTTCACGAGCCACTTCTTCAGACACGCCTGCAATTTCAAACATGATTTTACCACGTTTTACTGGTGCAACCCATCCTTCAGGTGCCCCTTTACCAGAACCCATACGTACCCCAATTGCTTTGGCAGTATAAGATTTGTGAGGGAAAATTTTAATCCATACTTTCCCACCACGTTTCATGTAACGAGTCATTGCGATACGAGCAGCTTCGATTTGGCGGTTAGTGATCCAATGTGAATCAACAGCTTGCAAACCGTATTCACCGAATGCTACTTCTTTACCACCTTTGGCTTCCCCGCGCATTTTTCCGCGGAATTCACGACGGTGTTTTACACGTTTAGGTACTAACATGATTATTTCCCTCCTTTCTCAGTGTTTTTTTTAGTTGGAAGAATTTCTCCACGATAGATCCACACTTTAACTCCTAGTTTTCCGTATGTTGTATCTGCTTCTTCCCATGCGTAATCAATATCCGCACGTAATGTGTGAAGAGGAACAGTTCCTTCTGAGTATCCTTCTGAACGAGCGATGTCCGCACCGTTTAGACGTCCAGATACTTGAGTTTTGATCCCTTTAGCGCCAGCACGCATTGAACGTTGGATGGCTTGTTTTTGAGCGCGACGGAAAGCAACACGATTTTCTAATTGACGTGCGATTCCTTCACCTACTAATTTTGCATCTAGATCTGGTTTTTTGATTTCCACGATGTTGATATGGATTCTTTTACCAGTTAATTTATTTAATTCTTTTCTTAGGTTTTCGACTTCAGATCCGCCTTTACCAATAACCATACCTGGTTTTGCTGTGTGAATTGAAATGTTAACACGGCCTGTAGCACGTTCGATTTCAATTGTTGATACAGCAGCATCAGCAAGTTTAGTTGAAATAAATTTACGGATTCTTAAATCTTCGTGTAAGAACTCTGCATACTCTTTTTCAGCATACCATTTAGCATCCCAGTCGCGGATGATGCCTACACGCATTCCAATTGGATGTACTTTTTGACCCACTGATTATCCCTCCTTATTTTTCTGATACGACTACCGTGATATGACTTGTACGTTTGTTGATTGGAGAAGCTGATCCTTTTGCACGTGGACGGAAACGTTTCATTGTTGGTCCTTCGTTAACAAATGCTTCAGATACTACCAAGTTTTCAACATCTAAGTCAAAATTGTTTTCTGCATTCGCAACTGCTGACATCAATACTTTTTCAATGATTCCAGCAGATTTGTTTGGTGTGAATTTCAAGATTGAAATTGCATCCGCAACACTTTTACCTCTGATAAGGTCAATTACTAAACGGGCTTTTCGAGGTGAAGTGCGAACTGTTTTTGCAGTTGCTTTAGCTGATGTGATTTGTTCTGCCATTTGGTTTTATCCTCCCCTCAATTAGCGTTTCGTTTTCTTATCGTCTGCAGCATGGCCACGATAAGTTCTTGTTGGTGCGAATTCACCTAGTTTGTGTCCTACCATATCTTCTTGGATGTAAACTGGTACGTGTTTACGTCCATCGTATACTGCGATGGTATATCCAACAAAACTTGGGAAAATGGTCGAACGACGAGACCAAGTTTTGATAACTTTTTTCTTTTCAACCCCTGCTTGAGCTTCAACTTTGTTCATTAAATGCTCATCAACGAAAGGTCCTTTCTTTAAACTACGACCCATGGTGAACCTCCTCTCAAAATGTGCGACACATGGTCAAAGAAATTATTTATTTTTACGACGACGAACAATAAGTTTGTCTGATTTAGCTTTTTTATCACGAGTTTTGTAACCAAGTGCTGGTTGTCCCCAAGGAGAAACTGGTGCTTTACGTCCGATAGGAGCTTTACCTTCACCACCACCGTGTGGGTGATCGTTAGGGTTCATTACGCTACCACGTACAGTTGGGCGTTTACGCATCCAACGAGAGCGTCCAGCTTTACCGATGTTGATCAATTCGTGTTGTTCGTTACCTACTGAACCGATTGTTGCACGGCAAGCAGCTAAGATCATACGAACTTCACCAGAGTTTAAGCGGATCAATACGTATTTGCCTTCTTTACCAAGTACTTGAGCACTTGTACCAGCAGAACGGATTAATTGTCCACCTTTACCAGGTTTCATTTCAATATTGTGGATAACAGTACCAACTGGAATGTTTTCTAAAGGAAGAGCATTTCCGACTTTGATATCTGCATCTGGACCTGAAACAAGTTTCATTCCAACTTGTAGTCCTTTTGGTGCTAAGATGTAAGCTTTCACTCCATCTTCATAGTGTACTAACGCGATGTTAGCTGAACGGTTTGGATCGTATTCGATCGTTTGAACAGTTGCAACAACGTTATCTTTATTACGTTTGAAGTCGATCACGCGATATTGGCGTTTGTGTCCGCCGCCTTGGTGACGTACAGTGATGCGGCCGTTATTGTTACGTCCAGCATGGTTTTTCAATGGTTGTAACAATGATTTTTCAGGTGTTGATGTTGTGATTTCAGCAAAATCAGAACCTGTCATGTTACGACGACCATTTGAGGTAGGTTTGTACTTTTTAATCGCCACGTTTTTCCCTCCTAATTTAATGAGTTATCTAGTAAGTGCTTATTCAGCAGCTTCGAATAATTGGATTTCTTTTGAATCTTCAGTCAATGTAACGATCGCTTTGCGACGTTTTTTTGTATATCCTGCATATTTGCCCATACGTTTGAATTTCGCACGTACGTTCACGATGTTCACGTTTTTAACTTTTACGTCAAAAGCAGCTTCAACCGCTTGTTTTACTAAAGTTTTGTTTGCACGAGTGTCCACTTCAAAAGTATATTTCTTGTCATCCATGGCAAGCATTGATTTTTCAGTGATCACTGGGCGTTTGATTACGTCTAGTAAGTTCATTATGCAAGCACCTCCTCAATTTGAGTAAGAGCAGTTTGTGTTGCTAACACTTTTGTATTTGAAACAACATCTAGAACACTTACGTTATCAGAAGTTACTACAGTTACGTTTGGTAAGTTACGTGCTGATAAAGCAGCAAAGTCGTTACCATTCTCTAGAACAACCAATACTTTAGAGTCAATAGATAAGTTAGCAAGAACTTGTTTAAATTCTTTTGTTTTTGGTGCATCGAAGCTTAATCCTTCAATTGCTACCAAGTTGTTTTCAGCAACTTTTTCTGACAATACAGATTTCATTGCTAAACGACGAACTTTTTTAGGAAGTTTGTAGCTGTAAGAACGTGGTGTTGGTCCAAAGACTACGCCACCTCCACGCCATTGTGGTGAGCGGATTGATCCTTGACGAGCACGACCAGTTCCTTTTTGACGCCATGGTTTACGTCCACCGCCTCGAACAGCACTACGGTTTTTAACCGCATGTGTTCCTTGTCTTAATGACGCACGTTGCATAACGATTGCATCGTAAACAACACTTTCATTTGGTTCAATTCCGAAGATTTCTTCGTTAAGTGTGATTTCACCGTTTTGGCTTCCATCTTGTTTGAATAATGCTACATTCGGCATTCCTTAGTTCCTCCTTTCATCCTACTATTATTTAGCTTTCACAGCTGATTTGATAGTGATTAATGATTTTTTAGCTCCAGGAACATTTCCTTTAATTAAGATAACGTTTCTTTCTGCATCAACGCGAACAACTTCCAAGTTTTGGATTGTTACGCGGTTGCCACCCATACGGCCAGCAAGACGTTTGTTTTTGAATACACGGTTAGGTGCAACTGGACCCATTGACCCAGGACGACGATGGTAGCGAGAACCGTGAGCCATTGGTCCGCGGCTTTGGCCGTGACGTTTGATAACCCCTTGGAATCCTTTACCTTTCGTAGTACCTGTTACATCAATAATGTCTCCTGCTTGGAAAACATCTACTGTAATTTCTTTTCCTACTTCATATTCTCCTAGCTCAACATTTTTGAATTCACGAATGAAGCGCTTAGGAGCCGTGTTTGCTTTTGCAACATGACCTTTCGCAGGTTTGTTTGATAAAACTTCACGCATATCTTGGTAACCAACTTGAATAGCTTCGTAGCCATCAGTTTCCATTGTTTTCACTTGTAGCACTACGTTTGGAGTAGCTTCTACAACAGTTACTGGAATTAATTCGCCAGATTCAGTGAAGATTTGTGTCATTCCCACTTTTTTCCCTAAGATTCCTTTGGTCATGAGTACACCTCCATTAATTTTATTTTAATATTATAGTTTGATTTCGATGTTAACACCAGATGGTAAGTCTAGCTTCATCAAAGCATCAACAGTTTTTGGTGTTGGGTTCACAATGTCGATAAGACGTTTGTGTGTACGCATTTCGAATTGTTCGCGTGAATCTTTGTATTTGTGAGTCGCACGAATAACTGTGTAAAGACTGCGTTCAGTTGGTAATGGAATTGGACCAGACACGCTAGCTCCAGTTCTTTTTGCAGTTTCCACGATTTTATCCGCCGCTTGATCTAAAATACGGTGTTCATACGCTTTTAAACGGATACGAATTTTTTGTTTTGCCATCTTGTTCCCTCCTTCGCCTATTTTGAAAAGTAGACATAGCTCCACGAAAATTTCCGTCACGCTCGTTCGTGGCAAAGCGTCCGGGCGTGTCGCAACCTCTCGTTTCTTAGCCGACGAAATCCTATAGATCACGTCTGTGACATTTACGTTTAGGTAAACGCACCTTTGTAATTATAATATATCTAAATCCACAAAGCAAGGCTTTTTTCCTGTAAAAAACAATTTGTTTTCATAATTTTTCATTTAGATAACTTTAGATGCCTCTTATCCTTAAATGTCACATTTTATTTCTACTAAACTTCCTTCCTATAGTAGTTCGCCTATCTTCAGTTATTCAAAAAAACCGCAGAACCCCCAATCATGTTGGTTTCTACGGTTTTTTATTCTATTAACTATCGGAAGTGATAGACGATCTAAGCCATACACTTTTCTTGAAAAACAAAGTTTGGATTATTTTTTTTAGTTCTGTTCTTGTCGCCAAGGTTGAATATTCGCTTGACGATAGACTTTTGCTTGGTTGATTGAATGGAAGAGTTCCATCTTTTGCTTCACCACTTCTTTTGCTGCTGCGATACATTCAGGATAAATGGCATTTGGGTCCCATAGCTCTGTTGTAGCTAAGATCTCACGACACTTTTTATAAAAAGCATATTTATAGTCGGATGAAATATTGACTTTCTGAATACCGATTTGCACTGCTTTTGCAATTTCTTCGTCTGGGTTAGCAGATCCTCCATGTAAAACTAGCGGAATGGCTACTTTTTCTTTAATACTTGTTAAAACATCCATTTTCAATGCTGGCTTGACATCTTTTGGATAGATACCATGAGCGGTTCCGATTGCCACCGCTAACGAATCGATTCCTGTACGTTCCACAAATTCCTGTGCATCTTCCGGCTTCGTATAAATGACTTCCGATACACCGCCTTCTACTGAAGTACCCGTGTTACCAATCGTTCCTAGTTCGCCTTCAACTGAGACCCCGATCTTATGGCAAACATCTACCACTTCTTTTGTTAGTGCAATATTTTCTTCAAATGGCAACAAGGAGCCGTCGATCATAACTGAACTAAACCCACAATGAATCCCTCGCATGATACTTGCTAAGCTATCGCCATGATCCATATGGATAACGAAAGGCACAGTGCTGTTTTTCGCTCGGCTCACTGCATATTGGAAAAACTCATCTTTGGTAAAGTCTAATTCTGTCGGATGGACTGCAATGATTGCGGGTGCATCATTTTCTTCTGCCGCCTCAATGACTACTCGTAAAAAGTTGCTGTCAGCAACGTTAAACGCCCCTACTGCAAAATGATTTTCCTTGGCAATTTCTAACATTTGATTCATATTGATTAACATCGTCTATTTTCTCCATTTCTATGATTTATTGGTTGAACCTGATAGTTGAATGTATTGCTGAACTAACTCTTTTCCTGCTATGACTGTTTGTTGGATGAGAGTGGGGTATTCGATCGTTGGCTCCTGTTGTAGAAGCTGTTGGCATCTTTGTTGTTGCGCCTTCATAAAATCAGAACCAACATTAATCTTATTGATTCCTAACTCAATGGATTGGCGAATGTTGTCTTTTCCCGCTCCTGACCCCCCATGTAAAACTAACGGAAGTTGAGTCTTCTCTTTTATTTCTTGGACAATATCGAAACGAAAACGTGGTTTGTACCCTTTAGGATAATCTCCGTGACTGGAGCCATAGGAAATCGCTAAGCAGTCCACACCCGTTTCATTGATCAATCGGATTGCTTCTGCTGGGTCCGTACACATGGCATCATCTGTAAAATGGTCGCCTGTGACTGCCCCCATATTTCCTACTTCTGCTTCTACGCTCGCATCATACGTTTGGGCAAATTGAACCATCGCTCTCGTTATTTCGATATTCTGATCCAAGGGATACATCGAAGCATCCATCATGACGCTGGAAAATCCTTCTTGTAAGCACTGCTTGACAAATGCGATGTCTTGACCATGATCTAGATTAATCGCTACTTCGACTTTGGCATCCTGTGCCATACGGATGATGGGCTTCGTTAAATAATGATAATTGATGTGTTGCTTTAAGTGATCTTGCAATAAATCTATGATGATCGGCGCATGTAATTCCTCAGCAGCTTGGATCGTTGCTTTAGCTGTTTCTAGATTAAAGCAATTGATCGCCATGACAGCATAGTTTTCTTGATTTGCTTTTTTGAGCATCTCTTTCATTGACACATACATATCAAATCCTTCTCTCTACAGTTTTTAAGATAATTTAATAGAAGAAAAATCTACTTCTTCCTCTTCTTCCTCTTCTTCCTCTACGACAGGGTGTTCAGCTGGCGCCTTTTTCAAAACAAACAATAGAATGCCGGTAACTGCAGAACCAATCAATAAGGCAAAGGTAAACTTCAACGGATCCGTCATTGCTGGGATAATAAAGACCCCACCAGAAGGAACTGGTGACCCAATTCCCCACGACATACTCAAACCTCCGCCAATCGCTGCACCAGCTGTACACGAAATGATCACACGAAGCGGATCAACTGCCGCTAAGGGGATAACGCCTTCCGTAATCATGCAAAGTCCCATCGGAAAAGCAATCTTAATGTTGTTTTCTTCTTCTTTTGAATATTTTGTTTGCCGAAATAACTTAGATAAAACCCATGAAATGGTGACACCGAAAGGCGGAACCATTGACGCTAACACTTTCACAGCTTCTGGTTCTTGCACACCTTCCAAAAGCATCCCATCAGCAAACAATGAGGCTACCTTATTGACTGGTCCACCAAAATCAAAGGCAGCCATCCCACCGACAATTGACCCAAAGAGGAATTTTCCAGAACCTTGTAGTCCTTGTAAAAAATCGGTCATCGCTTCTGTTGCCCAAACAATCGGCACACCTACCACGAAAAACATCAATAAACCGATACTAAGGGTCGCTAACAGTGGGATGATCATCATCGGCATCAATCCTTGTGCCCACTTAGGAACTTTGAGATATTTCACCAATAACAGGACAAAGAACCCCACCAAGTAACCGCCTAACATACCACCTAAAAAACCTGCGCCAATGGCATTGGCAATTAACCCCATAAACAAACCTGGACCAATCCCTGGGCGATCGGCAATGGAATAGGCAATCGCTGCAGAAATCACTGGAGCCAATAATCCCATGCCCAAAACCCCTAGAGAAACTAAGGCATCGGGTACAGAATAAGACGCTTGATAATCATTGATGACTTGCCCACCTGTTAAATTCCCAATAGCGATCAAGAGTCCAGCGGTCACAACAACTGGTAACATGTATGAAATAGCTGTCAGTGCATGCTTTTTTAATTGTAGTTGACGAAGCATCCAATTCCTCTCCTTTTATGTTTTACTGAGTTCTTCTTCAATTTTAGTAATCAACCCTTTCGGTGCTTTAATGACCATGTTCGTAGGAATCTCAATCACTTTTTTTCCTTCGAACCGCTCCTTGCCACCAATTTTGATATCTGCTGCAATAATGACGACATCTGCCTGCTTGATCTCCTCCTTCGATAACTCGTCTTCTGTACCAATTGTTCCTTGTGTTTCGATGTGCACTTCATGTCCTAATGCTTTTGCTGCTTTTTCTAATTTTTGTTTGGCAATATACGTATGTGCAATTCCTGAAGTACAGGCTGCTACTCCGACGATCTTCATTTTTCCTTCCTCCTTTTCTTTTAGACAGTTGGTTCTTTTGCTAATAGTTCCATTAATTCTGTTTTACTAGTTGCCTGATTCATTTTTTCGATAATGGTATCTTCTGCTAATAACATTGCTACTTTTTGTAATAATTTGATATGAACGGTATTGGCATCTGTATCTTTTACTGCAAATAAGATAATGACCTTTACAGGCTGCTCATCTAATGATTCCCAAGGGATCGGGGTCTCGACTTTACCCACAACCAAAGAAGTCTGAATGACACTCGCTGATTTTCCGTGGGGAATCGCCACACCGTTTCCAATCCCTGTGATTCCTTCTTTCTCCCGTTGAAAGACATCTGATGAAAAATCATCAACATCTTTGATAATGCCGTTTTCTTTTAGTAATTCACTTAATTCGAGAATCGCTTCTTTTTTTGTTTTCGCTTTCATTTCTAAACGTATCAGTTTTTCTGTAATCACATTTGCGATACTAAATTCTGACATTACCTGTTTTGTAACCATTTCACATCTCTCCTAACATTTGCTTCACACGTTTTTCGTCTTGCTTGGTAAATACTGAGTTTACTAATATCGTGGGAATCTTCGGTGGCTCATTCAAACAAACCGTTGTTAAAATCAAATCGATCTTACTAAATTCCGCTTGGTTTTTCTGGTACTGCCGAGAAGATAAAACAGCAATAATCTCTAATTCAGGAAAGGCTTTTTTTACTTTGACTTTCAATAGTTCTGAAGTTCCAACACCACTACTACACATGATCAATACACGTTTTTTTATTGGGGCTAACTCTTTGTATCTCACAAAGTATAATGTTAAAAATCCAATTTCATCTTTGGATATATGGTTTGTATGAAATTTTTTTTGGACCATTTTACTGACAAATTCTACTAATTGAAACGTTTCCTGGTACTCTAATTCAATATCGTGCAATAAATCATTTTTGATTGTGATCTCATGTTTTAATCGATACAATAGCGGCTGAATGTGACTATACAAATCATGTCGGTTTCGTTCTTGATCAATCGCCACTCCCATGAGCCGGCTCATCGTAGCAGAAAAAAAACGGGTGATTTCTTCAGCTTCATTTGAGATATTTTGATGTTTAATCGAACCATTTTCGATCCTGGAGGAAATCAAGTATTGAAAAAGATAAAAAGTTTCACTTTCAGGGAGAGTCGTATTTAAATATTGACCTAATTTGAGCATGACTTGCTTTGATAGTTGGTACAGTTCCTGGTTATAATGGATCAGCGCCTGATCTTCTTCATCTAAATCCCACGTATCTTCTTCTAAATACACGACCCCTTCACGGAAGCGTTTGACTAAGATATAAATATGAGAAAAAATATTCATTGCATATGGATAGGCAATTCGGCTGACTAGTTTTTGTTCGATAAACTCAACGATCGAAGTAATAAAATTGATATCAAATGAGCTGATCATTGGGTGACTAGGAACCACTTTTTTATCTTCCAATAAATGGATACTTAATAGCATATTCACTACTTTACGAATATGTTTTTCTGTTCCTTCGATACCAATTCGGGTACCTTGTCGTTTAAGTTGGAGGTGGTTTTTCATTAAAAATAAACTGATCTTAGCCAAATCATTACTAATTACCGGATCACTGACATAATACGGATGGAACAATTCATTGATTAATAACTTCTTGGGTGCCTTAAACAACAAATTAAGCAAAATCGCATTTCTTCTTTCCAAAGGTCCTTGACTCGTTCGACTTTCATTATGCGTTGCACTCACATTTAAATATTTATCGTAGTCTAACCGAAATCCTTTGCCTGCCTCTGCCAAAATGATTTCCCCGGTTTCAGACACATCATTTATCTTTTTAATCGTGCGGTAGACCGTTTTCGTAGAAACATGGGCAAATTCAGCTAACTCCTGAGCTGTAAGGGATAAGCCATGTTTAACAAAGTATTCGACCATTTCTTTCTCTCTTTTGCTTAGCTGCATTTGTTCAACCTCCTTGTTTATACTATAACGGAATTTTCTGACAACTCATTTTTTGTTCTGTCCATTACTCTGGACATTTTTAAAAGCGTTTACAAAAAATGGCAAAAAAGACAAAAAACACCGAAGCAGGCAAAAACCTGTCTTCGATGTTTTACACGATACATCAGAGTACATAAAAGTAATGAATAGACGAAACGATGAAAATAAGTAACTATTGATTGGTGTCAGTAGTTTTCTTCCTTAATTACTCTTAACATGACCAATCACAGCATTTGCTTTAACTACCCCACTAGCATCCATCGTTAGCTTCGCCACTTTTTCACCATTGGTAAAAGCAACGATCAGATCTGATTGTTTGTTTGCCGATTGTAGTGCCACCAAGTCCATGGTTGCAATTAATTGACCACGTGCAACTTTTTGTCCCTCTTCAACGTAGATCGTAAAAGGCGCTCCTTTTAAGTTCACAGTATCGATCCCCATATGCAAGAGAACTTCAATTCCTGATTCCGTTTTGATACCAACTGCATGTTTCGTTGGAAAAATATTGATAATCGTACCAGCGATTGGAGCAAACACTTCGCCATTCGTTGGTAGAATCGCAAACCCGTCTCCCATCATTTTTTGTGAAAAGACATCATCTGCCACTTCTGTGATTGGCATTAGCTTCCCATTTGCTACCGCAAAAATATCTTGGTTTTGTGGATCAACGACTGTTTTGGTTGTCACAGTAGGCGTGGACTGAGCAGTTCCTTTGCCACTACTTCCATGAATTTTTTTCATTTCATCTGCAACAAATTGGACTTCCGTTCCAACGATCACTTGAATATTTTTGGCATCAATTACTTTCAGGCCTGGAACGCCAGTCGCTTTGATTTTCCCTTGATCAACTTTTGCCGTATCTTTTACATACAAGCGTAAACGTGTCGTGCAATTGTCAATGGAAACAACGTTCGCTGCACCACCTAATGCTTGATAAAGTTGATTAGCTAGCGTGGCAAATCGATTGTCACCAGTTGGCACTGTTCCTACTTCCCCATTTTCTGCAACTCCAGTATCTTCTTCACGCCCCGGAGTCATCAAATTGAATTTTTTGATGACAAATAAAAATGTAAAGTAATAAATCACACCCATCGCCAAGCCTAATACCAATAGCATTAATGGTTGATTGGCAATAGGTACACGTAAGCTTAAGAAGAAATCAATAAAGCCGGCGCTAAAATTAAAGCCCGCTGTCCAATGGAAGGTTGCTGCGATAAACATCGAAATCCCTGTTAAAGCAGCATGAACGACGTACAATGGCCAAGCGACAAACATAAATGAAAATTCTAACGGTTCAGTCACCCCTGTAAAGAAAGAAGCGAAAGCGGCAGCTAACATCAAAGATGCGGTCACTTTTTTCTTTTCTGGTCGCGCATATTGATAGATAGCAAGTGCACCAGCAGGTAACCCAAACATCATGACCGGGAAGAAACCAGCTTGGTACATACCGGTGACTCCTTTTACCCCTTCACTTGCCCAGAATTTACCGATATCATCAATTCCAGCTAAATTGAACCAAAAAACATTGTTCAGTGCATGGTGTAAACCAGTTGGAATCAGCAAACGGTTGAAGAAGCCATATAGACCAGCACCTAACGCGCCCATTCCAGAGATCAATTCACCGAAACTAACCAATGTATCATAAACTGGTGGCCAAACAAAAATCAATAAAGCAGAAATAATTGCCATTAAACCAGCTGTTACGATTGGTACTGCTCGTTTTCCACTAAAGAAAGATAACGCCATTGGCAATTTAACTCCGCTGAAGCGATTATACATCGCACCAGCGACTAAGCCTGCCAAAATTCCAATAAATACATTTTTATTATTGATTGCATCAAAAGCGATATTCACTTTTTCAACATCCACTTTAGTAAACAATGCGACAGAAGCACTATTGACTAATGTGACTGGTGCTAAAAAGGCTATCAATCCTGCCAATGCTGATGAACCATCTTTGTCCTTAGACATCCCCAATGCTAACCCAACAGCAAAAATGATTCCTAAATTATCTAAGACTGTTCCTCCAGCTTTGATCATAAAAGCAGCAAAAATGTTATTGCCACCCCAACCAGTCGGATCGATCCAATAACCAATCCCCATGAATAAAGCAGCTACTGGTAGGGTTGCTACTGGTAACATCAAGGAACGTCCCATTCGTTGTAAGTATGTTTTCATTTTGTTCTCCTATTCTGTTGTCCCTCGCAAGCGTTCGATATGAATAACTAAATAACCAAGTTCTTCGCTTGTAATAGACATTTGATATTGTTTAGTTAAAAGTACTCGAATTTTTTTTGCGACTGCATAACTTCCTGAATATTTTCGTTTGACTATCTCAATAATCTCCTCGTCTAAGACCGCATACTGCTGATTGTGATACCGTTGGATCAACAACCGAAGATGGTTTGCTAAACGAGAATAATTCAGTGCCATTTGTTCGGAATGGATATCGATCCTCAGCTCTTTTTCAATCAACTGGATAATTTCCGACACGATCGTGACTTCGCGAATGCTACGATGATTACTAGTTTGTCCGCTATGACCACTATGGATATGTATCGCTATATAACCCGCTTCATCATATGTATAAGGAATAGCTAAAGTGTGATTCAAATAATCAACTGCCCATTGCGCAATACTAAATTCTTCGTGGTACAGCGCCTCGATTTCTCGCAGTAATTTATTTCGAATAACAATTCCATTACGAATATTTTCAGCAGCAAAAGCAATATGATCCGTTAACGCGATCAACACATGCTCATTCAGCTTTTTCATTAAAACTGTTTCTGCATGATCAATAATGTGTTCAGCAGCAAAAAGAAACTTTTCGTCAATTTGATTCAGCAAACTTTGTAGTTTCATTTGACTTTCTGGCTCCATCACAAACATCCGCTCAATTTCTCGATGAAAAATCAAGTCATTGCGCTTTTTATCGAATCCAACACCTTTACCAATTGCGACCTTTTCTTGTCCATCGTCATCGACTAAGACCGCATTTTGATTAAAAATCTTTTTGATTTTCATAATAATAACCCTTTTTCTGCAGAATTAAAGTTACTTCATGAACCAATCATCCTTTATCAATCCTAAGCTTGACAACAAAAAAAGCATAGAAAAATTCCACCAAAGTCTCCTTATCGACGGAATCTTCCCATGCCTAGTATGATCTAGTCACATGAAAAATAAATATGTTAACGCTTTAATTTTATCGAGGGAACGTTTTTTTGTCAACATCTTTTTTCCTTTTGTCAAACAAAATGCTTTCATTTACTCAATAAAGTTTAAAATAAGCCATAAAAAAAGCCATGATGTCTAATGACACCATGACTTTTTATTGTCCGAATACAATGTTGCTTACAATTCAGTTGATCAAAGATTAAGCTTTGATTTCAGTAACGACACCGGCACCAACTGTACGTCCGCCTTCACGGATTGAGAATTTAGTACCGTTTTCGATAGCGATTGGGTGGATTAATTCAACTTCCATTGTTACGTTGTCGCCAGGCATAACCATTTCAGTTCCTTCTGGTAATTCAACAACACCTGTTACGTCAGTTGTACGGAAGTAGAATTGTGGACGGTAGTTAGTGAAGAATGGAGTATGACGTCCACCTTCTTCTTTTGTCAACACGTATACTTCTGCAGAGAATTTTGTATGAGGTGTGATTGTACCTGGTTTAGCTAAAACTTGTCCACGTTGGATGTCTTCACGTGCAACACCACGTAGTAAAGCACCAATGTTGTCTCCAGCTTCAGCGTAGTCTAATAATTTACGGAACATTTCAACACCAGTAACTGTTGTTTGAGCTGTTTCTTCTGCGATACCAACGATATCTACAACGTCACCAACGCGAACTTGTCCACGTTCAACACGACCTGTAGCAACAGTACCACGACCAGTGATTGAGAATACGTCTTCGACTGGCATCATGAATGGTTTGTCGTTGTCACGTTCTGGAGTTGGGATATATTCGTCAACTGCAGCCATCAATTCAAGGATTTTTTCTTCGTATGAAGCGTCGCCTTCTAAAGCTTTCAAAGCTGAACCAGCAACTACAGGAACATCGTCACCAGGGAATTCGTATTCTGTTAATAAGTCACGAACTTCCATTTCAACTAATTCTAGTAATTCTTCGTCGTCAACCATATCTACTTTGTTCAAGAATACAACGATGTATGGAACACCAACTTGACGAGATAATAGGATATGTTCACGAGTTTGAGGCATAGGACCATCAGCAGCAGAAACTACTAAGATAGCTCCGTCCATTTGAGCAGCACCAGTGATCATGTTTTTAACGTAGTCCGCGTGTCCTGGGCAGTCAACGTGAGCGTAGTGACGAGTGTCAGTTTCGTACTCAACGTGAGCTGTTGAAATTGTGATTCCGCGTTCGCGTTCTTCTGGAGCACCATCGATTTGATCGTAAGCCATAGCTTGGCCGCCGTTTTTCTTAGATAGTACAGTTGTGATTGCTGCTGTTAAAGTTGTTTTACCGTGGTCAACGTGTCCGATTGTACCAATGTTAACGTGTGGTTTAGAACGGTCAAATTTTTCTTTTGCCATTTTAAAATGTCCTCCTAAAAATACAATATATTTTTTATTTGTCTGATAGGTATGTGATAAACCAAAAGTCTATCACATGCCCATATCATCGATAATTATTTTACACGAAACTATATTAAAAATACAGTCTCTTTAGATAATCTGTCAAACAGACGATCTTGTTTTAAGAAATTATTCAGCTTTACCGCCGTTTTTCTTAATGATTTCTTCTTGGACTGATTTAGGAACATCTTCATAGTGGTCAAATACCATCATAAATGTACCGCGTCCTTGAGTTGCTGAACGCAATGTTGTTGCGTAACCGAACATTTCAGCCAATGGAACAATCGCATTAACGATTTGTGAGTTACCATGTGCTTCCATACCTTCAACGCGACCGCGTCGGCTAGTTACGTGTCCCATGATATCACCTAAGTAATCTTCTGGAACAGTAATCGTTACTTTCATCATTGGTTCTAAAATAACAGGACGTGCGTGTTTTGCAGCAGCTCTTAAAGCCATAGATGCAGCAACACGGAAGGCTGTTTCATTTGAATCGACGTCATGGTATGAACCATCGTAAAGTTTTGCTTTGATATCCACTAATGGATAGCCAGCAAGAACACCGTTATTCATAGATTCTTCTAGTCCTTTTTCAACAGCAGGGATGTATTCACGAGGAACGACCCCACCGACGATTGCATTTTCAAATTCGAAGCCTTTACCTTCTTCGTTTGGTGTAAATTCAACCCATACGTGACCGTATTGACCTTTACCACCAGACTGACGTACGAATTTACCTTCAGCTTTTGTTGCTTCACGGAATGTTTCACGGTATGAAACTTGTGGAGCACCAACGTTTGCTTCAACTTTAAATTCACGTTTCATACGGTCTACTAAAACGTCTAAGTGCAACTCACCCATACCTGAGATAACAGTTTCACCAGTTTCAACGTTTGTTTCAACTCGGAATGAAGGATCTTCTTCTGCAAGTTTTTGCAACGCAACACCCATTTTATCTTGGTCTGCTTTTGATTTAGGTTCAACAGCAACTTGGATAACTGGGTCAGGGAATTCGATTGACTCAAGAATAACCGGTGAGTCTAATGCACATAATGTATCCCCAGTTGTTGTATCTTTCAATCCAACAGCAGCGGCGATATCACCTGAGTACACTTTATCAATTTCTTGACGAGTGTTGGCGTGCATTTGTAGAATACGTCCGATACGTTCTTTTTTGCCTTTAGAAGCGTTCAATACATATGAACCACTTTCAAGGACACCAGAATAAACACGGAAGAAAGTTAGACGACCTACGAATGGGTCAGTCATTACTTTAAACGCTAATGAAGCAAAAGGAGCTTCATCGTCAGCTGGACGTGTTGTTTCTTCGTCTGTTTTTGTATCGATCCCTTTGATTGCTTCGATATCAACTGGAGAAGGCAAGTAATCAAGAACGGCATCCAACATTAATTGAACCCCTTTGTTCTTGAACGCTGAACCAGCTAATACAGGGAAGAATTCAACATTAATTGTTGCACGGCGGATACCAGCAATCAATTCTTCTTGTGTGATTTCTTCACCTTCAAGATATTTCATCATTAGTTCTTCGTCTGTTTCAGCAACAGCTTCGACTAATTTTTCGCGCCATTCTTGAGCTTGTTCTAAATATTCCTCAGGAATTTCAGTTTCTTGAATATCTGTTCCTAAGTCATTTGTATAGATTTCAGCTTTCATCTTAACCAAGTCGATGATACCAGTGAAGTTTTCTTCAGCACCGATTGGCAATTGGATTGGATGCGCGTTTGCTTGCAAACGATCATGCAATGATTTTACTGAGTACAAGAAGTCCGCACCGATTTTATCCATTTTGTTACAGAATACGATACGAGGCACTCGGTACTCAGTTGCTTGACGCCAAACTGTTTCAGTTTGAGGTTCAACACCTGACTGTGAGTCAAGTACAGTTACCGCACCATCTAATACACGTAGAGAACGTTGAACTTCAATTGTGAAGTCTACGTGTCCTGGTGTGTCGATGATGTTTACACGGTAACCTTTCCACTGCGCTGTAGTCGCAGCAGATGTAATTGTGATACCACGTTCTTGTTCTTGTTCCATCCAGTCCATTTGTGAAGCTCCTTCGTGGGTTTCACCAATTTTATGGATTTTACCAGTATAGTACAAGATACGCTCTGTTGTTGTAGTTTTACCTGCATCAACGTGAGCCATGATACCAATATTACGAGTTTTTTCTAGCGAAAATTCTCTTGCCATTTTCTTACTCCTCTCTTTATTTAAATCGATTGTAAATTGACTTTCTGCTGTCGTTTACCCCAACAGGCAGAGAGGATCTTACCAACGATAATGAGCAAATGCACGGTTGGCATCAGCCATTTTATGAGTGTCTTCACGTTTTTTAACAGAAGCACCAGTGTTGTTTGCAGCATCCATGATTTCTTTTGCTAAGCGTTCTTCCATTGTGTGTTCACCGCGCAAGCGAGCGTAGTTTACTACCCAACGAAGAGCTAAAGTTGTACGACGTTCAGGGCGAACTTCAACTGGTACTTGATAGTTTGAACCCCCAACACGACGTGCTTTAACTTCAAGAACAGGCATAACATTTTTCATAGCTTGTTCAAACACTTCTAATGGATCATTACCTGTAGATTCTTTAATCAAATCAAAGGCGTTATAAATAATACTAGCTGCAACACCGCGTTTTCCGTCAACCATTACACGGTTGATCAAGCGAGTTACTAATTTTGAGTTATAAATAGGATCTGGTAAAACATCACGTTTTGCAACAGGACCTTTACGTGGCATCCGTAACTCCTCCTTCCGAAATATTCTTCATAGTAATTGCCTTACTCTCTTAACATAGTAAGAACAAGTTTCATTTGTTTAATAATTAAAATTAAGCTTTAGGTTTTTTAGTACCGTATTTAGAGCGGCTTTGTTTACGGTCGTTTACACCAGCTGTATCAAGTGCACCACGAACGATATGGTAACGTACCCCTGGTAAGTCTTTTACACGTCCACCACGTAGTAATACTACGCTATGTTCTTGTAAGTTGTGACCAATCCCTGGGATATAAGCAGTAACTTCAATTAAGTTTGACAAACGAACACGAGCATATTTACGTAAAGCTGAGTTCGGTTTTTTAGGTGTCATTGTACCCACACGTGTTGCTACCCCACGTTTTTGAGGAGAGTTCACGTTTGTTTGAGTTTTCTTAAAGCTGTTATATCCTTTGTTCAAAGCAGGTGAATTAGATTTTTCCACCTTTGATTTACGAGGTTTACGTACTAATTGGTTAATTGTAGGCATTCCTTGTTTCCTCCTTCCCACGATTCGCGTCTAGTTCCACACATCCAGGTGGTTCTTTTTTTGCGATAAAAAATAAATGCAATTCTGCATCTTTATCAAATATGCTTTGATAAACAGTCAGCACGTCTCTTTACCAGAGACCTGTAGATAAAGCACCTTGGTTAGGATATCATGAATAAAGTACTCTGTCAACCAGTGTTATGTATTTTTTTTAGCCATTTGAAATTAAAAAAAGGACGCTATCTTTTTCCAATCATTCAATATAAAATAGCTATGAATAGAGACGAAAGAAAAGGTGGGAACAACAGATGAATTTGAAACAAGCAGCTGGAATTGAAGCAGCTAAATTTGTGAAGGACGGAATGATCGTTGGTTTGGGTACCGGTTCTACAGCCTATTATATGGTAGAAGAAATTGGTAGAAGAATGCGTGAAGAAGGATTAAACATCACTGGTGTCACTACATCGAATGCCACTAAAGAACAAGCAGAAAAATTAGGTATCCCTCTTAAGAGTATTGATGAAGTACCCGTAGTTGATCTCACGATCGATGGTGCTGATGAAATCAGTAAAGCATTTCAAGGAATTAAAGGTGGTGGCGCAGCATTACTTTTTGAAAAAATTGTTGCTACGTATTCAAAACAAGTCATCTGGATCGTTGATGAATCAAAATTAGTGGAGCAACTTGGGCAGTTCCCTCTTCCAGTAGAAGTGATTCCTTATGGCGCTCAACAATTGATGCGGATCTTTGATGAGAAAGGTTACCAACCTGTTTTACGTCAAACCGAAACAGGTCAGATAGTCAAAACAGACAGTGGTCATTACATTATTGACTTACATTTAGAAGTGATCAATGACCCTGAAGCTTTAGCAACGTACCTTGATCAACTGGTTGGTGTCGTTGAACATGGACTGTTTTTAAATATGGTTTCAAAAGTCGTTGTCGGCTCCGCACAAGGCGTATCAATTATCGACTCACCTCATCAAAAATAACAACCCTGATATTAGTTATAAAAATTAGCAAAAATAGTTCATTTTAAAAACATAAAAAAACTATCTTTTCAATGGACTTTATGCTACATTTTTACTGTTATCTATAGACAGAAAATCATTGCTAGAAAGGAATCACCATGAAGATTATTGGTTATGCACGCACAACCATAAATGATGTTGATCTTACAACACAAGTGGAGCAACTCTCTAATTTTGGTTGTCAGGAGATTTTTCACGAGACATACAAGTCTAAAGATGCGGTGTCTAATAATATTTGTTTAGAAAAAGTAATCAAGGAAATGCGACAAGGCGATACTTTAGTTATCTGTCAACTTCATCGTCTAGGGAAGTCCACTCGTCAGCTAACAGAACTCACACAATTATTCAAAGATCGTGGCTTACACCTAGTTAGTATCCAAGAAGAAATCGATACGCGTACACCGATGGGGAAAATCTATTTTCAACTAATGGAAGGATTAGCCATTATGGAGTGCTCTTTAATCAAGGAACGGACACTTGTTGGGTTAGATGAAGCACGTAAAAAAGGTAAAATCGGGGGTCGTCCAAAAATCGATCCAAAAACAATTAAAAAAATTCGTCGGCTTTATTATGAAAAAAAAGAAACGATCCAATTAATTTCTACTAAATGTGGTGTATCAGTCGGAACCTGTTATAAATATATCAATCTTCCAGAAAAAGAGATTCAGCAATTATCTTAAACGACTGCCTACATCTTGATATTCTTTCATTTAAAAATGGATTGGCGCAACAAACGCAGACTGTCTGCTAAAGACGAATCAACTGTATATAATGAATAGGTAGGTGGATCAATGACAGTGCAGCCATTGACCCACCTACCTCTGTTTATCTGTCACTGTAAGAATTATTTTTGTTTTTTTATCTGTCTATCTTCTGATTTTCCCTTTCATTAACTTCATTTTTCAATGGAAATCTAGTCAAAAAAATTGTACAATAAAGCAGAACTGAAATTTTCAGAAATATAACCTATTTTAAAGGAGAGCTAAACATGCCAAAATTAGTTTTTTCTCGTCATGGTCTTAGTGAATGGAATGCATTAAACCAATTTACTGGTTGGGCTGACGTAAACTTAGCACCAGAAGGAATCGAAGAAGCCAAAGAAGGCGGACGCAAAATCAAAGAAGCTGGAATTGAATTTGATGTTGCTTACACTTCAGTTTTAACTCGTGCCATCAAAACATGTAATTTGATTTTAGAACACTCAGATCAACTTTGGGTTCCTCAAATCAAATCATGGCGCTTAAACGAACGTCATTATGGTAAATTACAAGGATTGAACAAAAAAGAAACAGCTGAAAAATATGGAGATGACCAAGTACACATTTGGCGTCGTTCATACGACACTCTTCCTCCATTGATGGACGAAAGTGACGAAGGTTCTGCTGCAAACGATCGTCGTTATGCAATGTTAGACAAACGCGATATTCCTGGTGGCGAAAACTTGAAAGTTACTTTAGAACGTGCTTTACCATTCTGGCAAGACGAAATTGCTCCAGCTTTACTAGACAACAAAACTGTTTTAGTAGCTGCACATGGTAACTCTCTACGTGCTTTAGCAAAACACATCGAAGGAATTTCTGATGAAGATATCATGGATCTTGAAATTCCAACTGGTCAACCACTTGTTTATGAATTAAACGATGACTTGACAGTTGCTAAAAAATACTATTTATAATAAATAAAAAAAGTGGGCAAGCGATTCAATTGAATCACTCGCTCACTTCTTTTATTAATCTGCGATTGCTGTTTCTAATCCGACTTCGATCATTTCGTTAAATGTCGTTTGTCGTTCTTCTGCAGTTGTTTCTTCTCCGGTAAGCAAATGGTCACTCACTGTCATGATTGCTAATGTTTGGACATGATATTTTGCTCCCAAATAGTATAAAGCAGCTGCTTCCATTTCCACACCTAGCACACCTAATTCAGCTAATTTAAACGTTTCTGTTGAATCATCTTTATAAAATGAATCTTCCGAGAGAACATTTCCTACATGTGTGGTAAATCCTTTGTCTTTTGAAATTTCATACGCCTTCAACAATAAATTAAAATCACTGATCGGCGGAAAATGAAAGGCTTGGAAATTTTTCTCGATCATCGAAGAACTAGTAGCTGCTCCTTGGGCTAAAACAAGATCACGAACATGGACATCTTTAGATAATGCACCACATGTACCCACTCGTATCAATTTTTTCACACCGTATGAATGAATCAATTCATGGGCATAGATCGTTGCTGACGGCATCCCCATCCCCGTTCCTTGTACCGAAACACGTTCGCCTTTGTAGGTTCCAGTAAAACCTAACATCCCACGAACTTGGTTGTAACATACTGGATCTTCTAAAAATATTTCAGCAATATACTTTGCTCGTAAAGGATCGCCTGGAAGTAGTATTTTATCAGCGATCTCTCCTTGTTTTGCTTCAATGTGTACGCTCATCTGACACTCTCCTTGATTCAGTTATAGTAATACTAATACTTCTTTAATCAATGCCTTAAATGATTGTTTGACACGTTGCGTTGTTTCCACCACTTCTTCATGGTTAAGGTTCGCTTGCATGCCTGCTGCTAAATTAGTGATACATGAAATGCCGAGAACTTTCAATCCGCTATGTGCTGCAACGATCACTTCTGGCACAGTGGACATTCCGACTGCATCTGCTCCCATCGTACGTGACATCCGAATCTCTGCTGGTGTTTCATATGTTGGTCCAGAATAGCCCATATATACCCCTTCTTTAAGAGTCAAATCTAATTGGCTCGCAGCCTCTTTGGCTACTTCACGGTAAGTTAAGGTATACGCCTCGCTCATATCAGGGAAGCGTGGACCGATCTCATCTTCGTTAGGACCAATCAATGGGTTTTGACCTGTGAAGTTGATATGATCAGTAATCAACATCAAATCGCCAGGAACAAATGATTCATTTACCCCACCACTTGCATTCGTGACAATCACCGAATGAGCCTTTAATGCTGCCATTACCCGCACAGGATAAGTGACAGTTTGCATTGAATGACCTTCATAAAAATGGAATCGTCCTTGCATTGCCAGAACTTTTTTACCAGACAAGGTACCATAGACTAATTGACCAGCATGGCCGACAACTGTTGATGTTGGGAAAAATGGGATTTGGTCATAAGGAATCACGATCGCTTCCTCGATTTCTTCCGCTAACTCTCCTAAACCTGAACCTAAGATCAAACCAAAATCAATTTCTTTTACGCCCTTTTCTAGAATAAATTGAGTCGTTTCTTGTAACATTTCGCTTAATTGGGTCATTTACTTTCTCCTATTAACTATTTTTTTCTACAGAAGTCAAGAGGTTAGAAGCCCTGTCGTTCGACTAGCTAAAAAAACAGGTATGCCTGATTAACAAGGCTTTTTCACCTCTTGATTGATACTGTTAAAGCAAGATGGCTCTTTGAACAAAATGATTGACCTATCTTAGTTACGCTTTTTCAGGTCAAATTTTCAAACGCGGTCTGTCATTCCTATTTCAAAAGTTTTAAGAAACTTTCGCCGTTTTCGGTAGCAGGAACATCGAAGTTTTCAGCAATCGTTGCTGCGATATCTGAATAGTAGCCTTGTGGCAAGCTTCCTTGTCCTTGCATTTTTTTGCTGAAAACTAATAATGGTACATATTCACGTGTATGATCTGTTCCAGGGAATGTTGGATCATTTCCATGGTCAGCAGTAATCATCAGTAAGTCGTCCTCTGCCATTGCCTCTAATATTTCAGGAATACGTAAATCAAAATCTTCAATTGCGTGGGCATAACCTACAACATCCCGACGATGTCCAAATAATGCATCAAAATCAACTAAATTAGTAAAACTGATCCCTGTAAACTCTTTTTTCATCACATTTAATAATTGGTCAACGCCATCCATGTTGCTTTTCGTACGGACGAACTCTGTAATCCCTTGACCGTTGAAGATATCGTTGATTTTTCCAACAGCGATAACGTCTTTTCCTGCTTCTTTTAATGAATCTAAAACCGTATGCCCGAATGGATCCAATGCGTAATCATGTCGGTTGCTCGTACGAGTAAAATTACCTGGTTCTCCAACGTAAGGTCGCGCAATAATTCGACCAATCATGTATGGGTCGTCTTTAGTAATGTCACGAACGAACTGACAAATCCGATAAAGTTCT
This sequence comes from Enterococcus sp. C53, assembly GCF_040887425.1. Taxonomy (NCBI): domain Bacteria; kingdom Bacillati; phylum Bacillota; class Bacilli; order Lactobacillales; family Enterococcaceae; genus Enterococcus; species Enterococcus sp. C53. Next base: position 100,010 of record NZ_JBFOFT010000003.1, on the reverse strand, counting down.
TCTAAAGGAATAATTTCTTCATGCGCAGCAATTTGTAGAACTGGATCTGCGGACGTATAGACGATCAAATCACCAGTTTTCATTTGATGTTCACCATAGTCATCTATAACAGCGGTTCCACTATATGGTTGATTGCAAACAATTTTGCGTCCTGAGAAGTCTTCAATTTGTTTGAGTAATTCATCAGGGAAACCGTTAGGAAATACTCGAAATGGTGTCTTGATGTTCAGACCCATGATTTCCCAGTGACCGGTCATTGTATCTTTTCCTACAGATACTTCCTCTAATTTAGTGGCATAGCCTTGGTGGTTTTTAACCGCTTCGACACCTTCTAATGGGCGAATCGTTCCTAATCCTAACTGTTCTAAATGAGGAATTGTCAAACCAGCTTCTTTTGCGATATGCCCTAGTGTATCTGAACCTTTATCACCAAATTTTTCAGCATCTGGCGCTTCACCGATTCCTACTGAATCCATGACAATCAAATGTACGCGTTTAAACATGATTATTCCTTCTTTCTTTTTTATTATTGCTATTAAATCAAAAAGGGCGAGTCGAAAAAACATTTCCCGTAACCCACCCTTTTTATTCACTAAAAGTTTATTTTGATTTTATATAATTTTTACCGTTCGCTTTAGGTCCAGATGCTTTTCCTAAGAACGCTACTAACACAATAACGGTTAATAGGTAAGGTGCAATCTGCAGCAATACTGGCGGTATCGAAGAAATCACTGGTAATTGAGCTCCGATGATACTTAAACTTTGCGCAAAACCAAAGAATAAAGAAGCGCCCATGGCCCCTAGTGGATTCCATTTACCGAAGATCATAGCAGCCATTGAGATAAACCCTTGACCTACGATCGTTCCGGCAGAGAAATTCCCTGAAATCGATTGAGCGAATACTGCGCCACCCATTCCGCCAAGTAAACCAGAGATCAATACCCCAGAATAACGCATCGCGTAAACATTGATTCCCAATGTATCCGCTGCTTGAGGATTTTCACCCACTGAACGTAAGCGAAGTCCGAACTTTGTCTTAAAGATAATAAACCAAGCAAGAATCGCAATTAAAATGGCACAATAAGCTGGTAAAAATGTATTTTTAAAGAAAATTGGTCCAATTACTGGAATTTTTGATAATCCAGGAAATGAGAAATATCCTAAGTTAACTGAAATGTTATCAGTTTGTCCTTTTCCATACCATGTTTTAATTAAAAATACACCCAAAGCTGGTGCCATCAAGTTGATAACTGTCCCGCTGATGATATGGTCTGCACGTAAACTAACAGTTGCTACTGCATGTAATAAAGAGAATAACACACCAACTATCCCACCGACTAAAATAGCGATCCATGGTGTCATGTCTCCTAAGGTAGGACTCATGGTTAGATTAAATACTACCGCACTGAAAGCACCCATAACCATGATGCCTTCTAAACCTACATTGACAATCCCACTTCGTTCAGAAAAAGTTCCACCTAAAGATGTAAGAATTAATGGTGTTGAATAAACCAACGTTGAAGTGAGGATTAAAGCAATTAACTCAGTTGTTGACATTATAATTCTCCTCCTTCTTGACTCTGATTTGTTGGTTTCGATTCAACAGTCTCCACGATCGCTTCTTGTTTTTTACCTTGGAAGAATTTCGCCATAATGAAACGAATCAAGAAGTTGATCCCAACAAAGAAAATAATCAATGCAATCGATACATTTACGATTTCAAATGGTATACCGGCACCTGTTTGCATCCCCAAACCACCGATTTTCAAGATACTGAACAAGAGTGCTGAAAGTAAAATTCCAATCGCTGAACCAGAACCTAACAGTGACACAGCCATTCCGTCAAATCCGATGGCTAAGGAAGTTGTTTGAACGAAAAAGTTTTGATACGTTCCTAATCCTTCGACTACTCCACCAAGTCCTGCTAAAGCGCCTGAAATCATCATGGAGAAGACGATCGTACGTTTACTACTCATTCCAGCATACTCAGAAGCAAAAGGATTTAGACCTACCGAACGAATTTCAAAGCCTAACGTCGTTTTCTTCATCAATAGCCAAACAACAACCAGTGCAATCAATGCTAAAAACAAACCAGCATTTACACGAGAACCGCCAAACATTTGTGTCAGCCAAGGTAATCTAAGAGAAGCATTTTGCCCAATCAAATTTGAAGAATCTAAGCTTGAACGATACGTATCTGGCATGATGTCATGTAAAGCAAAAGTACTTAAATAAAGTAAAATATAGTTCATCATAATAGTGACGATTACTTCACTTGTACCGAAAAAGGCTCTTAATACCCCTGGGATAGCCGCAGCCAAAGCTCCTGCCAAAGCACCTAAAATCACACAAGTCGGTAATAAAATGACTTTTGGCAGATCAGGAAAGGCAAGTGCTACCCACACACTAACGATCCAACCACAGAGTGCTTGTCCCGAAAGCCCGATATTGAAGAATCCTGCTGAGTTCGCAACAGAAAAACCTAATGCAGTAAAAATCAACGGTGTTGCTTGCCGTAATGTTTCACCAATACTTCTTTGAGAACCAAGGGACGCATTTAACATTGAAGAATAACCTTGGCCTGGGTTATAACCAAAAGCTGCCATCAAGATAGCACCTAAAACTAAACCTAGAATTACCGAAAAAATAGGAACTAGGAGATTACGTATCTTTTCATTGCGATCATTCATGTGCGCCACCAACCTTTTCTAACTCTTTTCTTGCTTCTTCTAAAGAATAGCCCGCCATAAGTAATCCTAGTTCATTTTCAGAAGTTTCTTTTGGATCAACGATTCCCACGATTTTTCCTTCGTGGAGTACCGCAATACGATCAGAAACATTCAAAATTTCTTCTAATTCAAAACTAATCAATAAGACCGCTTTGTATTTGTCTCTTTGTTCAATCAAACGTTTATGAATAAACTCGATTGCTCCAACATCTAGTCCACGTGTCGGATTAGCAACGATCAACAAGTCAGGATCACGATCGATTTCCCGAGCGATGATTGCTTTTTGTTGGTTCCCACCTGATAATGCTTTTGCTGGCACAAGTTCATTCGTTGTCCGAACATCATACTCTTCGATTAATTCACGTGCATGTTCATTTATCAAAGAATAATTCAATAAGCTATTCCTACTGTAAGGTTTTTGGTAGTAATTTTGTAAAGCAATATTCTCCGCTAACGTCATATCCAGAACTAAGCCATACTTATGACGGTCTTCGGGCACATGTCCTACACCAGCCTCCGTAATTTTTCTTGGCTTTTTATTCGTGATATCTTCATCTTTTAAGCGGATCGTTCCACTTTCTGCTTTACGTAAACCGGTTAACGCCTGGATCAATTCTGACTGTCCGTTACCATCAATACCAGCAATTCCTAAAACTTCTCCTGCTCGTACTTCTAAACTTAAGTCTTTGACTGCGTCCAATCCTCGGTTTTCTTTAACCACTAGATTTTCAATCGATAACACAACTTCTTGAGGCTGACTTTCTTTCTTCATTGTCTTAAATGAAACCGTACGTCCAACCATCATATCTGCCAATTGTTGTGAAGAGACATCTTTTACATTTACTGTACCAATCCCTTTACCACGACGGATAACTGTACAACGATCTGCTACAGCTTTAATCTCATCTAACTTATGGGTGATCAAAATGATCGATTTTCCTTCTTTGACCAACTCTTTCATGATTACAATCAGTTCGTCAATCTCTTGTGGCGTTAATACTGCTGTAGGTTCGTCAAAAATCAAGACATCTGCCCCACGATAAAGTGTTTTTAAAATTTCTACCCGTTGTTCCATTCCAACAGAGATATCTCGGACATACGCATCAGGATTGACCGATAAACCATATTGTTCAGAAAGCTTTTGGATTTCTTCACGTGCTTGGCGACGATCAAGTACCCCTGCTCGACTTGGCTCACTTCCCAAAACAATATTTTCAGTAACAGTAAATGCATCCACAAGCATAAAGTGCTGATGGACCATTCCGATACCTAGCTGGTTCGCTTTTGTCGGACTTGTAATTTTCACTTCTTTCCCATGCATCAGTATTTCACCTGATGTTGGCTCTAAAAGGCCTGAGAGCACATTCATCAAGGTTGATTTTCCGGCACCATTTTCTCCAAGTAAAGCGTGGATCTCTCCTGCTTTCACTTGCAAGTTGATGTTGTCATTTGCTTTGAACGTACCAAACTGTTTGGTGATATTCCGCATTTCGATGACAATATTTTCTTGAACCACAATTTTTCACATCCTAACGATTTCTATCTAGGCAACGATTAACAAAGATTTTTCATAAAATCTCAAATTGAAGCAAAAACTTCAGGGGATTATTCCCTTATCAAGAGGCTGTGAAAAGAGCGTTTTGACCTGAGCATTAAGGAAGAAAATCTCGAAACAGCTTTTCATGTTTTGAGATTTTTTGACTTAATGCCGAAGGTCAGCTCTTTGAATGCCGTTTAGCAAGAGGCTGTGAAAGAAGCGTTTAGCTCCGAGCAAATAAGAGAGGATTTTTTAAAATAGCTTCTCATATTTTTAAAAATCATCGCTTATTGTTGAGGAGCTGCTTCTTGAACGCCGTTTAGTAAGAGGCTGTGAGCAGCATGTTCTACTTCAAGAATTAAGAACAAAAAAACGAAAATAGCTTCTCAGCAACATCTTGATAAAGAAACAATCGTTAGTTATTTACTAAACCATAGCCTTGTCAAACAATTGTCCAACAAGGCTATAGAAATTCGTTTGATTATTTTTCAGGAGTTTCTGGTACTTTGATATCTCCTGAGATGATTTTTTCTTTTGCTTCATTCACAGCTTTTTCTGCTTTTTCTGAAAGTTGACCTTTTGTGATACCAACACCGTCTTCTTTCAATCCGTAAACGGTATGTTCTCCACCAGGGAAATCACCGTCAGCTGATTTTTGAGCTAAGTCTTCAACAACAGTTCCTACACCTTTTAGAGTTGATGTCAAAGTAAAGTTTTTCTTTTCACCGTTTAAAGTGTATTCGCCTTCGTCCGATTGGTCACGGTCAACCCCGATAACCCAAACTTTTTTGTCGCCTGATTCGTTTAATGATTTCGCTTCTTGGAATACACCGTTACCAGTACCACCAGATGCGTGGAAAATGATATCTGCATTTTGTGCATACATTCCTTGAGCAATTGAACGTCCTTTATCTGGCGCTGAGAAGTCTCCTGCATATTGATTCAAGACTTTAATTTCTTTGTTTAAAGCTTTTGCACCAGCATCTACACCAGCTTTGAATCCTGCGTCAAAACGATCGATTACTTCACCTTTTACCCCACCAATGAAACCAACAGTGTTTGTTTCAGTTGTGTAAGCTGCGGCAATCCCAGCAAGATAAGAAGCTTCGTTATCTTTAAATGTTGCTGAAACCACGTTGTCTTTGCCGTCGATAACGTCATCAATAATAGCAAAGTTTGTTTCAGGATTTGATGCAGCTTGCTCTTCAATAGCTGGCTTCAATTTATAACCAATACCAAAGATTGTTTTAAAACCTGCATTCAAAGCTTGGTCAATATTAGGGATATAATCTGATTCATTTGCTGATTGGAAATATTGGAACCCATCATTTCCACGTGATAGATCATGATCTTTCCCCCAAGCTTGTAGTCCTTCCCAAGCTGACTGGTTGAATGAACGGTCATCAACACCGCCCGTATCTGTGATCAATGCTGCAGTTGCTGTTTTTGAACCGCTGTTTCCACCGGTTGAATCAGTTGAATCTGATCCGCTGCCACATGCGCCCAATAATAACCCAGCAGATAACGCTACAGCACTTAAACCAAATAATTTTGCTTTTTTCATTTCTGTAAAGCCCCCTAAAATAATTGTTTTATTTTTCAACAGTCAGCTGACTGAATGAACATGAGTGATAATTCTATAGATCTTTTTCTGTAAAGGCGTAAGGTAATAGTTCTTTAACCGTCATTGCCTTAGTCACACCGTTATCCCCTACTAAAGTTACCGGCATGTCTGGTACACAAAACTCAGCCATTACTTGACGACAAGCACCACAAGGAGAAATTGGCTCTGGCGTATGACCAGCCACTACTAAATGAGTAAACTCTTTTTCTCCTTCAGAAACAGCTTTGAAAAAAGCCGTGCGCTCCGCACAATTGGTTAAACCAAACGAGGCATTTTCGATGTTGACCCCTTGATACGTTTTTCCAGATTCAGTGACTAAACATGCACCTACTGGAAAATGTGAATATGGTACATATGCTTTATCCAATGCTTCTACTGCAATGTTGATCCATTCTTGCTTCACTTCTGTCATAAGCTTCCCCTTACTACTTAATAGCCTTCGCCAGTAGATCCTGACATAATCGAAACTCCTGCACTGGTACCAATTCTTGTCGCACCAGCTTCAATCATTGCCAAAGCTTCAGCTTCGTTATGGATACCACCAGATGCTTTTACACCCATTTCAGGTCCAACAGTTTCACGCATTAAACGAACATCTTCGACTTTTGCTCCTCCAGTTGAAAATCCTGTAGAAGTTTTAACAAAGTCTGCCCCAGCGGCTTTTGCCAGCTCACAAGCTTTTACAATTTCCTCATGATTTAATAAAGCTGTTTCGATGATGACTTTGACTAAAGCACGATCTTTGGCCGCTGCAACCACTGCTTCAATATCTTTTTGGACTTTATCAAACTGTTGAGACTTCATTGCCCCAATATTGATGACCATATCCACTTCATCTGCGCCATTTTCAATCGCATTTGTAGTTTCAAAAGCCTTAGTTTCAGCAGTATTAGCTCCTAAAGGAAAGCCAATTACTGTACATACTGCCACTGGTTCGCCTTTTAATTGTTCTTTTGCTAGTGCGACCCATGTTGGGTTGATACAAACAGAATAGAAATGGTATTTCTTTGCTTCTTCAATAATTCGCATAACGTCTTCTTGAGAAGCATCTGCTTTTAAGATGGTGTGATCGATCATTCGGTTCAATTCCATTTTTTTCTCTCCTTTTATTCGGTGATGATATCATGTATCAACGTAGGCTTTTCAGCCGAGTCACTAATTTGGATATTTTGATAGAGCAATTCTTGAACAGAAGAAATCTCTTTTGTATTACTGTAGATTGTCAACAATGATTCTCCCTCTTTTACAGGATCACCAATTTTTTTATTTAATTTAAGACCAACTGCGTGATCAATATCATCTTCTTTAGTTTTGCGTCCTGCACCTAACATCATAGCTGCAATCCCCAACTCATTCGCAACGAGTTTTGAGACAATACCACTCGATTTGGCTGGCAATTCAACAACATACTTAGCTGTCAGTAATCGTTCTGGTTGGTCTACGATAGAGTCATCTCCACCTTGATTACGGATCATTTCCTTAAATTTGTCTAAGGCTTTGCCAGATTCTAGCGCTTCTTGCAGTAAACTTCTAGCTTCTTCGATTGTTGCTGCTTGATTGGCTAAGACCACCATCTGACTCCCTAATGCATAACACATTTCCAGCAAGTCTTCTGGTCCATTGCCGTTTAACGTTTCAATTGCTTCCACAACTTCAAGACTATTACCAATTGCTTCACCAAGAGGTTCAGACATATCAGAAATTACGGCTACTGTCTGACGATGAGCTAATTTTCCAATACTAGTCATTGTTTTTGCTAAACGTCTAGCATCTTCAATATTCTTCATAAAGGCGCCGTCACCTGTCGTCACGTCTAAAACGATCGCATCTGCTCCTGCGGCAATTTTCTTACTCATAATCGAACTGGCAATCAAAGGAATCGAATCCACTGTCGCAGTCACATCCCGCAAAGCATAAAGTTTTTTATCTGCTGGTGCAAGATTTCCTGATTGTCCAATAACAGCCACTTTACTCTCATTGACAATTCGGATAAACGCTTCATCAGAAAGTTCGATTTGAAATCCAGGAATTGCTTCTAGTTTATCCAGCGTACCACCTGTATACCCCAAACCTCTACCAGACATTTTGGCAACTGTAACACCCACACTTGCGACTAAAGGTGCTAAGATCAACGTTGTCGTATCTCCCACACCACCTGTAGAATGTTTATCCACTTTGATCCCATCTAAAGGACTTAAATCAATGACATCTCCTGAGTGGGCAATGGCAAGTGTTAAATCCGTGATTTCTCTATCGGTCATATCTTGATAAAAGATCGCCATCAACAATGCGCTGATTTGATAATCTGGAATTTCACCATTCGTGTATTTTGTAATAATATACTCGATTTCTTTTGTCGATAATTCATTTCCGTCTCGCTTTTTTTCAATCAGATCCACCATTCGCATTGCTTGATCCTCCTCGTCTTCATTCGGTATTATACAGGAATTTTCCAAAAGGTAAACCACTTTAGTAAACCAGTTTACTAAGAATACAAAGAGCTACTCACTGCCTTTGTAAACACTTACATAAGCAATATAACGCTGAGTTATCCCTTTGTCAATGTTTTTATGCTCTCACGAATAATTAATTTTGTTTCAAAGACTTTGTTCGGAACTTTGCGTTGTGGGAACTCGATCGTGTCGATCAAAAATCTTGCGGCATAAAATCCAATATCAGAACTTGGCTGTTTCACTGTTGTCAATTGAGGGATCATATACTCGGATAACTTCAACCCATCGAAACCAATAACTGAAATATCATCGGGGATTTTTTTGCCTAATTCATCAATCGCTTGGTAACAACCAATCGCCATTGCGTCATTTCCACAAAAAATTGCTGTAAGATCTTTGTGCTTTAAGAGCCGTTTAGACGCCTCGTATCCACCTTGGACCGTCAACTCCCCTTGTTCTACATACTTTCCATTGAAAGGGATTCCATGATCCTTTAGTGCATGACGATACCCGTTGAACCGTTCTTCTAACTGGTAATAGCCTGTTGTTTCTTTGAGCATACCGATTTTGGTATGACCGTTCTTAATAAACAAAGAAACTGCTTGATAAGCCCCCTCATACTCTTTTACAATCAACCGACCATTATCTCTGGTATTCAATCCACGATCAATCAAAATAATCGGCATATTTTTATAAAAATCACTATCTAAAGAATAGTCATCTGGCAAAACATTGGGCGTAGCCAATAAGATTCCATCCACTGAGCGATGAGCCAATTCTTTTAAATACTTGATTTCATTTTCTTGACTATGACGAGAGTTGCAAAGCATGATCACATACCCCAGTGGATTCAAGTAACTCTCGACCCCTTCAATCAATTTAGAAAAGAAGAAGTCAGTGACATCTGGCACGATCATACCAATCGTTTTAGAATGACGATTGATCACATTCGAGGCAAAGTAATCTGGTTTATAATGGTGCTCGTTAACAATATTCAGGACTTTTTTTCGTGTTTTATCACTAAAGCGGCTCCCTTTATTATTTAAAATTTGTGATACAGTGGTGACTGAAACACCTGCCATTTCTGCAATGTCTCGGATCGTTAGTTTCACTTCTTCTCCTCCTTTATGATGTAAATTCTTTTTTAGTTTACCAAAAGCATATAAAAAAGAATAGATAGAAAAAAATAAGAAAAAATCTTTTATTCACTAATAAAAATAAATAGCTTGGAAAGTGCCAATTTCCTAAACTGACTTCTTAAAAACTGCTGTAACTGCCGATCATCTGTCATTGTTCTTCTCTTTCATAGGAGTTTTTTCATTAGCTTGAGTAACTAGCGATTGATCTTTTCTATTATTGATTGCACTAGTTACTTTCTCACTCAAAGAAGACTTCTGACTTTGGGTTACTAAATTATCAGCAGCTAGATGTTCAGAATCCCGTTTTTCAATCGCTCCTACCATTCCATCTACCTGCTTGAGAAGTATTTTTTCTCATCATGAGCTATTTCCTGATCGTTTAAGATTTCATTATGGAGTTCTAGAATCTTTTCTCGAACAGATGAAAAAAGTTGAAGCTCTTTTTGATAACCTGCCGTTCGATCCGTGGCGATCATCGTTGTTAGCTGTTCAAGGAAAGGTTTTTTATTGTCAATAGGAATCTTTGGATCTTGCCTTACTTGTTGCCTAAGATTTAAAAAGTTTAAATCATGTTTATCGACTGCCTGAAAATAGTCTGCCGTATTTCCTTTCATAAGAAGCTCTCCGATATCCATAGCTAGCCTCTGCTCTTCATTCTCTTGCAAATCTTTTTTAGTCAGCGTAGCTTGTTGACTGGCTTTTTCTTGTTCATCCTTGGGAACAGAAATCTTTCCCCCATCCCCTATCAGTTGTTTCTCTTGGCTCTCAAATCTATTTATGGCATCAAAGAGTCCTGTTCTTATCTTTAGAATTTTTTGTAACTTTTGTTCGTATTTAATCATGCGATGATCAATTTGTTGCTCCTTCTTCGTCTTTTGATAAACCTCTTGTTGGTATCCTAGTTGTATATTTTGAACGTGAGACTTTAAAACAAGAGCAACAAGTGTGGAATCTTGCCGATTTTCTCCACCAACTCGTTGATTTTTTGCTGTTGGTTCCTTTAACTCAGATAAAACGATTACTTTCAAATGTGGAGGGATTCGTTCCTCTTGATTGATTCTTTTAATCATTTCCTCTTCCCATTTATTTTCACTTATAAACTTTTGGCACTCTTTGATATCACTTTGAGCAGTTACATGTTCCTTTTGTTTTTCATTACTATTCGTGGCTTTTTCTATTTGTTCAAAAAGCGGCTGATAGGTTTTATCCGTTGCCACTCGTTCTTTTAGTACTTCTAACAGTTGCTTTCTAATGAAAAATTCCTGTTTGATAACTGATATTTTTTTGATGTTGTTCTTTTTCGCTTCCTCTGAGGGATTAATTTCAGAAATGAGAGCTTTTTTTATTTCTTCTGAATACTCTTTGCTTTGTTTGATGCTAGCTACCACTTCTCGGGTCAATTGTTTGTCACTCATCAGTGCTTTATATGTATCTAGTTTTTCTTGAGCCACTTGTTTTCTTACTAATTCTTCGGTCAACACATTCTTTGTTAGCCAATCCAAATTTGACTCATCTTTGATTCCTTTGAGCAAGTCAATTCGCTCTTGTGGTACATCTTTTTTGAACATCTTATGTAAATCCTTATTTTTTTCACTTAAATCCGCAACTGCTTCTTCAAACAGTATAGCTTGACTATTAAATTTGGCGATACGTGCATCTAAATCGTTATGAAGTGCCTGTTTTTCTTCTGGAGTCAATCCATCTTGATGATCAATTTGTTCTTTCACATGTTTTACTTTAGAATAATCTGCCACACTTCTAATACTAACAAACTCCCAATAGACTGTTTTATTTCTCTGTGAAAGCTTGTCAAGCGTTGCCGCAGGACGATTTTGAATTTCTTGATTTAAGTTGTCTCGTCGCTGATCGTTGGGAATCGTATGGGTTAGAAATTCTTTTACCAGTTGTTCCCTCTCTGAGCGAGAAAAATCAAGTAGTTCAAACAGCAGCATGTTTCCAACAAATAGGACATCGTTGTTTTTTTGAGAATGGTAGCCTTTTTTGATCTGAGCAAATTTCTTTGGTTTTTTTTGGTAAAGCTTAATCATAGGCTTGTCATTCATGATTTGAGTGAACCCGTTCTTAGCATCTCGATTCTTAAGTAAGAAATCAAATTTTTCTTGATCTTTCCATATCAATAGATTTTTATACTTAGACACCAGCGTGGGACGATACTGATGCAAACCATGATGTACTAATCCATCTAAGAGATCTAAAAGTTCATTTGTTAAAGCAACATGTTGATCATCTGGCTGAACTTCACTTTTTTCTCTTTTGCTATTTAATTTTTCTCTTTTCGTTTTATTGTTCTGGACGATCCCCTTCGCCTTTTCTTCCCATGCTTTAAATGTTGTAGCCATTTCGACATGGTCTTTTTCTAAATACCTTAATACGTTTTCCTGGTTATACATGGGTAATTCTAAAATAGATTTAGTATCTACTATCATTCTGGTTTGTGTCATCTTTTTATTCTCCTTTCAAGTCACTCAAATTTTTCAATACCATGCTAGTTTTGTTTTCTAAAAAAGGAAGAAACGTTATTCAATTATTAGCTCCTTGAAATACGCCACTTTTCAATAGGAAAAAGTTCCACTAGTTAGCGAAGTGTCTCACTCCTTTCATCAACTTTTTTACGATCTCCATATTCCCATGACCTAGAGTACCTATCGCCTGTTTTTTAATAGAAAGAAAGGGACAAAAATAAACCGAAGGACCCGAAAATAGTTACTTCTATTTTAGGATTCTTCGGTTGCTTTTAGAGTGTGTTATTTTGTCATAGCTTTTTATTTAGTCTCAAACACCACAATCAAACAGTTATTCTTTGATACTTTTGATGATATAGTACCCTTTCTCTTTATGGACGATTTCAGCATTCCCAAAGGTCTCTGCCATTTTGCTTTTCGCACTAGGAGCCCCTTGTTTTTTTTGAATGACAATGGTTAGTGTTCCACCCGATTTTAACCTTGGATATGCTTCGGTTAAAATTTCGTGTACCACTTTTTTACCGGCACGAATTGGCGGATTGCTGACGATTGCTGCATAAGTTTCTTCATGAACTGCTTCATAGATATTCGATTGATGAATATCCACCTGTTTGATCCCATTGCGGTTCGCATTTCCTTGAGCTAATTCTACTGCCCGAGAGTTAATATCGACCATCTCAACAAATCGCTGACTAGCAAAAGCGATCGCCAATCCAATCGGACCATAGCCACAACCAACATCCAAAATTTTGCCATCAGCTGGCAGCTCTTCCCAATTAAAGGTATCAATTAACACTCGTGAACCAAAGTCGACTGTTTCACGTGAAAATACTCCTGAATCTGTTACAAATTGGAAGTTTTTTCCTTTTAATTCAAATGACCATTGTTCAAAGTCATGTTCTGTCGTTGGCTCTTGCGAATAATAATGATTCGTCATATCGTTCATCCTTTTTATATTGTTTCTTGTTTCTTAGTCTATCCTTTTATCAATTGGCATGCAATGTCTATTTTTCCTAGTTTAAATAAATAGTTGATCAGAAACACGAACAGAATGAATTTTGATATGTCATCCTTTTTATTTATTCAGTTAAAAATAAGAGACTTATAACCATTCTCGTTTAGTGGTGGGGTTTAGCCGTGTTTTATGTTAAAATGATTCCATTGATGGGAGAATGCAGGAGGCTATTATGAATGATCCAATGAACTACTACCGTGTGGCAAGAGAAGAATGGCGTGAATTTTATCGTAATGGACAAGCACCTTTGACCCAAGACGAGCTAGATAACATCAAAAGTTTAAATGACCGTATTTCAATGCAAGATGTTCGAGATATCTATGTTCCTCTTGCTCATTTGATTTATCTATATATGAAAGAATTTGAATCTCTTTCATTAAGTAAAGGTCTATTTCTTCATAAATATGTCGAAGTACCGCCATTTATTATTGGAATTGCTGGGAGTGTTGCCGTTGGAAAAAGCACAACAGCTCGCCTGTTACAAACGATCTTATCACGTACATTTAAACGCAGGAATGTTCAGTTGATTACAACTGATGGTTTTTTATATCCTAATGAAACGTTAAAAGAACGAGGGATCATGAATCGTAAAGGATTCCCAGAAAGTTATGATATGGAGATGTTGATCGATTTTCTTAATCGAGTAAAATCCGGTCAGGAAGAAATAAAAGTACCTGTTTATTCACATGACATTTACAATATCATTCCTGGCGAATATGAATTGATCCAACAACCTGATATTCTGATTGTTGAAGGAATCAACACGCTGCAACTGCCTGCTAATCAACAAATCTATGTCAGTGATTTTTTTGATTTTTCTGTTTATGTTGATGCTGATTCATCATTAATTGAAAAATGGTATTTAGATCGATTCGGTGCCTTACTCGACACCGCTTTTCAAAATCCACAAAATTATTACTATCAATTTGCTATTGGCGATCGTGACGATGCATTTAAAATGGCGCAAGAAGTATGGAAAAATGTGAATTTGAAAAATTTAAACGAATATATCTTGCCTACTCGTGGCAGAGCAGATATAATTCTCCATAAAACTGAAAATCATATTATCGATTCGATTTTCATGCGAAAATATTAGCATTTTAAAATAGTTTATTCTATTTTGAGATAAAATTTAAAGGGATAGGGGTAATAAATGTGACAAACGTTGCCGACATGACAAACGTTGAAAAGATTATCGTATTAGACTACGGTAGCCAGTATAACCAATTGATTACACGACGCATCCGTGATTTAGGAGTTTTTTCTGAATTATTGAGCCATCGGGTTTCTGCTGAAGAAGTAAAAGCAATGAATCCAAAAGGAATCATTCTTTCCGGTGGTCCTAACAGTGTGTATGATGAAAATGCTTTTGGAATCGATCCAGAAATCTTTAACTTAGGGATTCCTGTATTGGGTATTTGCTACGGTATGCAATTGATTACGTATAAGCTAGGTGGGAAAGTTGAACCAGCTAAAAACCGTGAATACGGAAAAGCTCAGTTAGAAGTAACCAGTGACGATGCAGTATTGTTCAATGACACACCTAAACAACAAACCGTTTGGATGAGCCACGGGGACTTAGTAACCCAAGTTCCTGAAGGATTTGAAATCGTTGGTACAAGTAAAGACTGCCCGATCGCATCCATCCAAGACACAAAACGTAATTTCTATGGTATCCAATTCCATGCAGAAGTTCGTCATTCTGAATACGGAATCGAATTACTCCGTCATTTTGCTTTTGATGTTTGTCATTGTGAAGGAAACTGGACAATGAATAACTTCATCGATATGCAAATCGAAAAAATTCGTGAACAAGTTGGCGATAAAAAAGTATTGCTTGGACTTTCTGGCGGCGTGGATTCTAGTGTCGTTGGTGTTCTTTTACAAAAAGCAATCGGTGATCAGCTAACTTCCATCTTTGTTGACCATGGTTTATTGCGTAAAGGCGAAGCAGACCAAGTAATGGAAAGCTTAGGCGGGAAATTTGGTCTAAATATTATCAAAGTGGATGCAAGAAAACGTTTCTTAGACAAGTTAGCCGGCGTTTCTGATCCTGAGCAAAAACGTAAAATCATTGGTAATGAATTTGTGTATGTTTTTGATGATGAAGCAACAAAATTAGCGGGAGAAGAAGGAATTGCTTTCTTAGCCCAAGGAACACTTTATACTGATGTGATCGAAAGTGGAACGGAAACTGCTCAAACGATCAAATCTCACCATAACGTGGGTGGACTACCAGAAGACATGCAATTCCAATTGATCGAACCTTTGAACACATTATTCAAAGATGAAGTCCGTGAATTAGGAACACAACTAGGAATGCCAGATTCAATCGTTTGGCGTCAACCTTTCCCAGGTCCTGGTCTAGGTATCCGTGTCTTGGGTGAAATCAGTGAAGAAAAACTAGAAATCGTCCGTGAATCAGATGCGATCTTACGTGAAGAAATCGCAGCAGCTGGCTTAGATCGTGACATTTGGCAATATTTCACTGTTCTACCAGGAATCCGCTCTGTCGGTGTAATGGGCGATGGCCGTACTTACGACTATACAGTAGGTATCCGTGCAGTCACTTCTATTGATGGGATGACAGCAGACTTTGCCCGTATCCCATGGGATGTTTTACAAAAAATCTCTGTCCGCATCGTAAACGAAGTCGCTCACGTCAACCGTATCGTGTACGACATCACTTCTAAACCACCTGCAACTGTGGAGTGGGAATAATAAATAAACCGCTAGAAATGCCTATATTATAGGTTTTCTAGCGGTTTTCTTTTGGCGTGGTCACAGTTTGGTCACACTTGTGTTCATTATTCCTTTTTTTATCTGTCGTAAACTGATTCTTAGTTTCAGGTGTCAGGTTGCTTTTAGAAAAATTAGTTTGGATAGATCCAGTTAAATCATTCGCTATCTCTCTCAATGAATTTGGATACAAATGACCATAAGTTCCTAAAGTCGTTTGTACATCAGCATGTCCTAACCTTTCCTTAATTCGAAGTGCATCTTTTTGTTGTGATATAAGCAAAGAAGCATGACTATGCCTTAACCCATGTATGCGGATCATATGAACACCAGCAATCGTTGCATGTCTTCTCATAATATGACGGATTGTATATTTCTGAGTAGGTATTCCATTATAAGAAAGTACAAACGACATGCCTCCTATTGAATCTTGACGCTCCTTCCAAGCTTTTAAAAAGGTAATTGTATCGTCGTCTAGTTCGATTGTACGAATACTAGAAGCTGTTTTTGGTTCTACAAACTCATAGGTTTTGGCATTCTTATAATAGAGTGTTTTATTCACACGCAAGTTTTTATTTTCAAAATCAATATCTTTCCAAGTTAATGCAGTGGCTTCTCCCAAACGCATACCGGTCATAAAAAGTAACCAAATACAAATAAAACCAAAATGTTGGTACAAATCATCAATATAAAAAGTTGAAATAACTTTTTCAAATTCTTCTTTTGTCCAAAAATCAACTGCAGTTTTCTTTTTCTTCACATTTCCAATAACTTTTGCAGGATTTTTTTCAAGTAGTCCCAAAACAACTGCTCGATCTAATGACATCTGAAAAATCCCATATATGTTTCTTACATAAGAGTTTTTATATTTGCTCAATAAATTATTTTGCCACTTTTGAATGTCAATTGGACGTATTTCTCTTAACTCCATTTTAAAGAAATAAGAAAAAGTTTTTTTGATTGTAGATAACCGATTTTTATATGTTCTTTCTTCCACTTTCCCTTGATAATAAGGTAGGAATAATTTATAAAAAAACTCCTCAAACAACATAGTACTTTGAGAAGTTTCTGCTTCTTTTCCATAATTAGAAATAAGTTCGGCATACGCTTTTTTTGCTTCTTTAATTGTTTTAAACCCCCTACGTTTTTTTTGTACTCTTTTCCCTGTTCGTTTGTCGAATCCCAAACTAGCAGTAAAATAATATTTCCCGTTTTTATCTTTTTTAAAATTAACCATGATTCTGAAAATCCTCCTCTACCTCTATCTTCATACCTAAAACTTCTTCTACAGATTCAACAGGTACTAGTCCTAATCTTCTATTTTCGTAATAGGTATAGCCTTTTGAAACCATAATTGCTTTTGCCTGTCGTATGATTCTTTCAGACTGATACTTCCCATAACCTAATTTCATTAATTCATTTTTTGTTATAACTACCATTTAAACACCTCATTTTTTATTCAAATATAAAAAAGAACACTACTAAAAATAGTAGCGTTCCTGCATATTTTTATTCAAATTTAATCAGCTTCATAAATTTTTGTATACTTGCTCCTTAATACTCAAAAAATGCACATTAGAAATCTAATTCTAAAAAATATACTTTTTTAAGGTTTTCTGTTACAAAATCTGTAACAGATTGATTTCTACTCTTAGTCATAAAGATCACACCTAGACCTTACGGGTCAATAAATTTGCTTTTTGTTTACAAATAGCTTGAAAGTAGGAAATAATTATTAGCGAACACTTAAATTTCATAGTTTTCCAAATATTTCATATAATTTTAGATATTAAAGTATAATTATTATTCATTTAATTATCTTTAATTTAATATAAGAAATAAGGAAATTACTAATAACCATATCTTATATTAGATATAGACATCAATTCTTTTAATTTTTTTGATTGCTTTGCATTTAAAGATACACCGTCTTTTTTTATTGCATTTGATATTTCTAAATTCATACGACTTAAAATTAAAGGTACTGAAGTTCCTTCATTTTTCAGATTTCCAAGGTAGGTTTGCAATACCATTCGAAGGGAATCATTTCCTAAATCTGTCTCTAAATCATCTAATAATTCAGTAATAATTATTTCTGCTCTTTTGCTTCGATCATCTCCGCCAGAAAACCATTTTAAATTACTCATTTATTAATCCTCCTTAATTTTAATTTACTTTTAAATAATTTTATTATAATTTCTCGAAGTCACTTTTTATCTAAATCAATTATCAAATCGCACTTGTTTATTAAGTTAAGGTTATGGGATATTATTATTAATGTCTTATTAGAGTATGTTAATAACTTATCAAAAAGTCGCATTTCAGTTTTAGAATCTAGAGCACTCGTAGCTTCATCTAACAATAAAACTTTACTTTCTGATAATAAAACTCTTGCTAGAGCTATTCTTTGCTTTTGACCACCTGATAAATTCGTTCCATTTTCTTCTAGATACGTATCAAGACCCAGAGGAAGCTCATTAATAAAACTCCACAAACAAGTATCTTTCAATACTTTATCAAATTCTTTTTCATTAGGGACACTTTCTAAACCTAAAACTAAATTATCTTTAATAGATCCACTCACAATAAAAGATTCTTGAGGAACATAAGTAATTAATTTACGTAAGTCTTTTCTATTAATATTTTCAATATTTTTCTCATTTATACAAATTTTCCCGCTATCTGGTACATAAAATCCAGCTAGAAGTTGTGCTAAAGTTGACTTTCCCACACCACTATCACCTTTTATTCCTATGTTTTTGTTTAGAGGTAAAGAAAGATTTATATTATCTAATACGTTAGAATATTTGGAAGAATAAGTAAAATATACATTTTCAAATGTAATTATTGAGTTTTCAGGTAATCGTTCCAAATGAATAAGCTTATCTTTGTCTTCATGATCTATAGAAAATACATCGTTAAGTCGAGTATTTGCCACTTGTGCTTTTTGAAATTTTTCTTGTAGATTTATTATGTTTTGTATAGGTGCAGAGAAAAATATAGATAATGAATTGAAAGATATTAATTCTCCTATTGTAATTTTACCATTAATAATATCATATGAACCAATCCACAATACAAACGCCGACGTTAAAAAAGATATCATTATTTTTAAATTTTGAGTTACAGAATCATACATATTTCGTTTTAATGATACATCAAAAAAATCATTTAAACTTTTATATATTTGGTTTACAATTTTTTTCTCACTACAAAGTGCTTTTATAGTATATATACCGTTTAATGATTCAATAAAGTTTGAATCTAATATTGAATTCTTTTGCATCTCTTCTACATTTAATCGAATCATCTTTTTATTCGATCCTAAAATAATTATAATATAAAAAGGTATAGAACTTAAAGTTATTAAAAACAATTGTTTATTAATGTTAATCAGTATCAGCCCTACAACTATAACTGAACTTAAATCTAATAAAATAGATATTGTAAAGCTAGCTAAAGCTTCTATGATTTTATTAGCATCAGAGAATCTAGATACTATATCTCCAGTTTTCCTTTTAGAAAAAAAGGAAACAGGTAAAACAAAAATATGTTCTAAATATTTAAATAAAATATCTCTACCTACATCTTGCCCTAATTTTTCTAAAATATATCTTCTGGCTATTTCAAATATTGTTGTTATAAATATACCTATAATATAACTAACTGATATCATAAAAAGATTTAAAAAATCTCTATCAGGAACCAACCAATCTACCAAAATTCTAAAATAATAACTAGATAGTATCCCTATAATCGTTATTATAAATGAAATAAATGTTACAAATAATAATTTTTTATATTGTTTTTTTAACAACTTTATTGATGAAAAGATACTTTTTGATTTATTATCTATAGCTTGGAAATTAGGCATTTTTTTAGGTACTAAAATAACACCAGTCCATTTTTTATCAAATGTTTCTATTGATTCTTTGTATTTTCCAATTGCAGGATCAGCTATTAATAATTTATTTTTTTTTACGCCGTATACAATACAATAATGAAGATATTGATTATCTGTTACTATGTTAGCAATTACTGGATAATTAAATTTATTTTCTTTCCATACATTATTGCGAGCTTTATATGCTTCACAATTTATCCCTACTTTAGAAAAACCGCTCACTATCCCTAATGCACTGGTACCTTCAGAATCAGTTTCTGTTAAGTCTCTTAATATTTCTACAGAAACCCATGAATGATAATTATTTAAGATCATCTGCATACAAGCAAGACCACAGTCAACTTCATTATATTGTTTTATCAATTTTATTCTCAAAAAATCACCTATAAATATGAATACTCATCCAGATATTTTAATGAATGAGTATTCGAAAATGTATTCATATACAAAACAAAATAACTAAATTAACCTTTCCACCCTGCTTTTCCGCCAGTAGCTAAATTAGCAGCAGCATTATTTCCAATAATACCAATAGCTTTTCCCCAATCAACACTACATCCCTTTTTATTACATGATACTCCGTTACCATAGTACTTTCCGCCAACTACTTGCGACATTTCTTTCACAGTTAATTTTTCCATACTTCATTCCTTCTTTCATTTTTGAACAATATATAATTGTTCTTATTTAGAATGGTAGCACATTATTTATATTAAAATAACTTACATTTAAGTTATTTTAACTAACGTTTTTGTCATCCGAAATTTTAAATTCATAGAATATGGAAACGGATTTCATAAACATATATTTTGAATTCATAAAAGTTATTTTTAGCATCATAATCGTAAATATATTTTTTGTGAAATTACGTAGTATTACAATATTTCATTTTCTCTTTAAAGACTGAGTTATCCCTATTGAAATTAACCCAGAAATTTTTTAAATATATTCGTCCATAAAAAATACAAATCATAAATTCACTTCATATTCTTGTCATAATACTTTATGTCTTAACTTTTTTACCATGTGATCACTTACCTAATTTAAATTAAAATAACATATTGATCATTAGAGAGAAGTAAACTGCTATTTGTCTTACGCTATCCTTCATCGTTTGCCCATTATTCTTTAGAAGCTCGAATAATTTTTGAAGCTTGACTAGTTTTAAATCCCATTTCAATTAAACAATTACGATCAATCATGACATCATACTTTTTTTCTACTTTCTCCATTCAAATCCTCTCCTAATTTTATAAAAAAAAACATTGCTGTATAAGCAATGTCCTTAATTTCTATTTATTATTCTTGGTAAATTTTCTCGAAATGATTACTTTTATCTTTAATCAACTGTTCAAATTCTTTATCACTGATTACATTTGAATCACCATTTTTATACATATAGTAATTAGTAATTTCATTTTCTTTTTCCTTTAATTGAGGATCAGAATACAATTGAACTTTTGTGACAAAAACATACTCATTAAAATCTTTTCCAGAGTAATAAACTTTTTCTACATCTTTCTCTGTTAACTTTCCTTCAAATGTAGAACCATGTTCTTCTTCTCGTTTTTCTTTGTGTAGTTCATTCCAATAACTAAGCACCTCTTTTTCTGCTTTTTGAGCCTTCTCATCAAGTTTATTGGTTTGACTACCACAAGCCCCAAAAATCCCTAAAGAGATTAATAACAAAGCAACACCTACAAAACGTTTCATTGAAAAAACTCCTTTTTATCTTATTATAACAAACACTATTTAGTTTTGTGCCATATATTTGTAAGTATAAGAATCTATTTTGTCATTGATAAAATGAACATTCATCAAGAACGCGTGAGACGCTCCACGGCTTTCTTCTTTTCCTAACACAATAAAACTATCTGGATCAGCTATACTTTGATAGCTACTTTCAATCGTTCCCTTACTATCAAAATCCGCATGAACTTTTACATCAAGCGCATTTTCTTTTTGACAGTCTTCTGTTACAAAATCCATCACTGATTGATTTCGATCATCAATAGAGTGGAAATTAACATAAGAGTACACAAAAGATTCTAGGATTTCTTTTGTTTTATCGTCTTTTTCTCTGTTACTATCAGTTTGTGGCTCAGATATGACAATTGACTTCTCACTTTTTTCTTTTTTTAACTTCGTGATCGTAGCTTCGTGATCGTGATACTTTTCTTGTAATTCATGATACTTCACTCCAACAAATAGAAGACCGATCAACAATAAAATAATACAAGTAATTCGTTTCATTATTTCCCTCTTTTCCAAAAATTTGACTTCAAAAACAATATTCGCTTTTTGCATTTATTTTTCCAACTGCAGTCAAGAAAAATGGGAAAAAATCAAACACAAAAAGCGAACAATTAATATTTACCAGTGGTGATAATTTTTAATGGATCAAGCCACGTCCCATTATCAGTAAACGCACTCGATTCCGCTTGTAGCCAATCTTTTTTCGTGATTCCTAAATGTAAATGTTCTGTATCACGTATACCGATTACGTCTCCCAATTTGACCTTATCGCCTACTTTAACCTTTGCATTGCTGGTACTTGTGGCGAACTCTTGATAAACCATATTCAATCCACTGTCATTAATGACAATCACACAAGCACCTAACCCCGAAATACCGGGATTTCCAACATAAGTGACCGTTCCACCATGAATGGCATGAATTTCATTTCCAGGGTGATCCACCGATCCAAAATCCAATCCGTCATGAAAACCATTTTCTCGAAATTCCCCACCAGGATTTTTCCCAAATAATTGACCGCCTGCAAAAGAACCTTGTCCAGCGTCAGGAAATGGCCATCCCCAGCCACCACCAACTGAACCACCTGTGTTCCCGCCAAAATCTTTCCAGTTTTTGATCGCAAAATCATCATACTGGGTCAGATTATTCGACTTAATAATGGACATACAACCTGTAAAGTATGGGCTATTCATTGTAATTCCTGCTGCAGCATATCCCCCGCGCCCTAACGTCAACAAGCATTGTTCTGGACTCTTGTTTCCTATACACGCATTAAAATTAGTTTGAGAAGCTACCATATAGCCATAATAACTAAAGGCTGATTTTTTATTCGGAAATTTCATATAATTTCCACCTTCTGAACCGCCGACACCACGAGCTGTCCCTTTCGGAAAAGGACACCCTTCAAACCAAGTGATTCCGAAAAAATTATTGTCGTTTTTAGCAGACGCAGAATGCCCCCATTCACTTTCATAAGCCCATTGACTAATTATGACACTCGGCAATAAGTGATACTTTACAGCCGATCCTACCGCTAATTGGGCGATTTCATCAGGTACATTTCCAACTCCTTTGATTTCAGGATAAGAAGGTAAATCTTCCGTATATACACCATTAAATTCTGTTCCACCAGCAGTTGATCCACTTGTATCAGAATCATCCATACCTAAGAAAAACAACAGAAACGACATGACAAGAAGAACAAGTAACCCAAGACAACCAAAGCAACCAAAACAGCCTTTATTTTTCATAAACGCCACCTAGCTTTTTTTGTGGTGTACGTCCGCTTGGCAAAGTTTGGATTTGTTTTTTCTTTATCACTTTTTCCTCTATCGGCTGTACTTCTTTTCGATATTGATTCGTTACATTTTGAACTTGTTTGACATCTGAATGGAATTTTTTATCCAATACTAAATGTGGCGTATATGGATTTGTTAAAGGAATTTTTTGTCCTGTGCGATCAATTGGTGTTCGAGTTATTCTGACGTTGCTATGATTCAAACGACGCACATTTTCACGTGGCTGGCTATAACGAGAATCCAATGTTACACGTGGTATCGTTCGATTAATCAATGGAATTTTTTGTCCTGCATAATTGATCGGGTTGCGAGTTAAAGTCATTAATCTTGGCGGATTCATCTTTTGACTTTGTTCTCCATTTTGCACCGTTCGATTTTTCATCGGATTAAATGGTAACCCTACAGGAGCGGTCACACCTTCTTTGGTTAAATTAGAAGGTTGTCCTTTTATGTGATTCCCATAGATCACTTTCTTACCTGAATATGGAATTTGTTGTTTATTCCGCATGCCAATTTCCATAGGATTAATAACACGACCATTAGTAGGCGTAGCTTCATTCGGACGATTTTTAAGGTTCTGCAAGTTACGATTCAGGGATTGAATCCCATTAATCGTAGCTTTTCCCCCACGATAGCCATAACCAGCGACTGACGCTGTTTTTAACGCTAATTTTTGCGTCCGATCAATCCCCGAACGAACTCGCTCTTTTGTTTCCTGTTTCGCTTGTTTGGCACCATGCTTAACCGTACGAAGCGTCGCATCTGCCTGTCCTAATCCTAGCTTTTGCAAAATGGCTTTTCGTTTGAAGAAAGCAATCAATCCAATGATTCCTTTAATCATCATATTGACAATAAAGGAAACGATTGTCCCCATAGGAATCAACGTATCCACGACATTGAACACTAAAAATGCGACTAAGATCAATACACTATAAATGGATTTCTGAAACATAAAACCAACAAACGAACGGAATCCTTTAAAAAGCAAATAATCTAATGTCGGGAAAAAAGACAAAAGCAGAAGAAAAGGAAGAGCAATCAACATCAACATTGCACCTAATTGGAAGATAAAACGTACCATTCCAATTATTAAAATAGGATTTCCAATTGTCATATTTAACACTGGCGTAGCTACGCCGATTACCGCTTTATACAGACCCATTTCAGGCTTGATATACTGACGATAGGTTTCATTTTTGTCCTCTTTTTTAGCTTCACCCAGATTCGTATCAATAGTTTTTTTTTCTTTATCTGTATATTTTTTACTCAAAAACTCTGTGGGATCAATACTTGCATGATCTAATTCTTGTAAATTAGTGGTTCCGTAGTTTAACAACAAATACGGATCAACCACCGCTTTTTGATAATACATGTTCCGAATTTGTTTAATGGCATCATCACTATTTGTCGCAACTTCCAGTCCTTCTACACCATTCGTTGCCTGAAAAATCAGTCCTTCCACAGAAGTTGACCACGTATCAATATTTTTGGTAAATTTTTCACCTTGACTCGCTACATTTCCATGACCGAACCAAACAACTGAAAATCCGACCACCAAACACATTTTTACAAACGCACTTGTTGCACGTTGTGGCGACTTAAACATCTTTAAATAAAACACGTACAACACATAAACACCAATTAAAGTTAACCCGAACACATTAAATAAACTATTATAGATATTTTGCGAAAACGTAAAGAAAGTATGGATCAAGTGATCCATTTCTGCTCCTTTATATAATTTCTCAATAATAGCGTCATTTACTTGCCACATCAACTTGTCTACATAAAAACCACCATTAGAAATCATTTTGAAGAAAGCAACCCCAGTATCGCCAAAGATCACACTGGTTAAAGAAAAATCAGCATCTACCATGTAAGAAGAAAACGTATCAATATGGTACGTTCCTACCTTGTAAATATCTGTTAAATTCTTTCCTACTGCCAACGCTGGCACTGTGCGAATCAATAAGTAAAAAAGCCCTGTTCCAGTCAGAAACAAAGCTTTCTTTTTACCTATATTCAGTTTTTTTAAGAACTTCACAAAAGCACCTCCTATGCCACCTGTTCTTCTGCTTCACTATTACTTGTTTTTTCTGTTGTTTTGAGTGCGGCTGCCATTTCTTCAAACGGACAATGAACATTCAGTTTGCCAAACCGTCCATAGGGATCACGCATCCAACATTGACCTTTAATCATTCGTTTCATTTCTTTCAAGTTTTTCTCGTTCACTTCAAGTCCTAAATGGTGAAGAATTTTTTCTCGTTCGCTATCTTCATCAAAAGCAAAAACCACACCAAAATTCCCTTTTTCATCATCAGACCCTAAGTCATCAATAAACTGCGTATCTAAAACCAATTGATTCATCTGTGAACGACCGACACGAGCCATTGCACTAATAATCGCACGTCCAGAGTTTGACTTGTTAAAGACCCAAGCTTCTGTAAAATAAATCGCTGTTTTATGCGAGATATCTCGTTTTCCAAACATTTCACAAAAACGTCCTAGACTAATCATTAAGCACAAAGATTTCCTGTCAGCGTCACTATACAACGAAGGATCAAGCCCATCTTTTGGCAATTTTAAATCTTGAATTTCTAAAATCGTGACTTTCTCATGGAAACTCAGTCCAGCATTTTCGCCATAGGAGAAGCCTAATCGTAAAATGGAATCATTAATCGTTAAGTAAAGAAAATCGCCATATTCCTTGACTGTTTTGTTCTCGTGCGAACGTAACAAGTCAATCACTTTCATTAACCCCACTGTTTCATGTTGATCTCGCTGGTTTAGCACTTGTTCTATAGAACTAAGTACCGCCCCTTTTAACAAGAAATTATTTTTCAATGGGCTTAATTCATCGATCATATCTTGTGCTACTTGTTTCGCGTTGTTCCGATCAAGGTAAATCATTGGATCAAGTACCCCATAATTACTTTTCTTTGAAGCGTCTAACGTGACATAGTTAAAGCTTTCCAAGTGCTTTACAAACAAAGGATAGTTTTCTTGATAGTAGGGATCATGGATCACTTTCTTAAACCATTTTCTTTTTTCGCCTTTTGGATCTACAAACAAACTTTGTACATCTAAAAAGGAACTATATAGAAATAGCAAGCCAACTAAGAACGATTTTCCTTTCCCTGTTTTACCAGTTACCGCAATATGGGGAGCGTCATATAATGCCCCTGTGATCCCTTCTGCAATCGCTAAAGGATTCAGAAAGACATATTTATTAGACGCATAGATAAACTCTTCTAATGGCGTTTTTTCGCCCCTAGAGCCTTCTGTGCCTAATACATCTAATCGACCAATATAATTTCCTGAACTCATCCCTAGCTCTTCAATCGTCGCAAATAACAATTCTGCGACTGCTTCACACGTCGTTCGTTGTACCCAGTGTTTTTGTGCACCTAAAGCTTGTCCCATTGCCATTTTATAAAACAAAGAAAATTGATCTTTTTTCCCTTTATAAACCTTGATTACATCATCTAAAGACTTAATAATCTGTAAGGAACGTTCTCTCACTTCTTCTCTTGTTTGACCGTAGACGACTAAACAAGCCAACCAATCCATCACTGGTTGATTTTGTTCTAACTTTTCACGCAAGGCGCTGGCTAAAAAGCGAATAGATTTCGTACGACTGGAAGCTTCTCCGCCTTCTGCTTCTTGTACTTGTTGTTCTTCTTTAAAACGATTCGTTAACCACCCTAATTTAGTAGATACCCCATTTACTCCTTTGATTTCGGGATAATGTAATTTGACTCTTAACTCCACTGGAAAACGCAAATCTTGTACAAATTGGAATAAATTGATATTTTTCATATTGTCAGGAAACTTCCCAACAGGTAAAAACGACACATAACTTTCGCCTAATTCATCTTCTATTTTTAAAATTCCTTTTCCCGTTTTCAAAGGACTTAAAACGGAAGATTGAATATTTTGTACATTCGTAATACAATTTTCATCTTCAATCTTATGTTTCATTCCTCGGATATATTGCATGCGATTCGCATAAATCATTTCATTTTTAGACAATGGACGAATGGAATAGGAAAATAAAATCTGCGTCAGTTCTTGTTCTGACAGCTTCACTTGTTCAAATAAAGCACTAGGATCAGCTATTTCATAGCCAACAAGAGAGACTATTTCTTGGACAACAGCGTCTGACATCTTTTTCGCCAATTCCTTTACGTCTTCTGCAATATAGGCATCTTTGATTTTTACCCCTAACAAAAAAGACGGACGATAAACATTACCTAATTCTTGTTCTAACACATGAATGGTTTCATTGGCGTAATACTCGCCAATTTCTCGGCTTTTAGGATCAAATCCTTCGGCTAATTTATCAAATCGACTTCTTAAATTTAGGGTTCTAGGATACATGGTTAAATCAATGTCTTCATATGTCCGTAAAAGGTTCAATAAACTTGCCATCATTTCTTTATTGTCTTGCATGGCTTTGGGATTATTTTGAGAAATTGTTTTAGGCGTAACTTCATAATAGCCCCAAATATCTCCTTCATTGTTTAACATTAAGTGATCTTTTAACGCTTTAAGCGGGCTTTCCACAGTAATCATACTTTTCCTTCTTTCTAAATTTATTTAATGAAAAAGTCGTATGCCTTCGACAACATACGACCTAAAAATTATTTAAATTGAATCGACTCCGTGATCTCTTCTCGTTTACATTTTTTTCCTTCACAAATAATCATATCTGGCAATTGTACCGTGAAATAGTAAATCAGCGAATCCAACAGATAATAATAAATTTTCTTTCCATCAGGTTGAATTTTATTCATTAACATCACTGACCCAATCGGTAGACCGACATAGCACAGCATATACATAATTTGAAATGTTTTTGCCAATGTTGCGATCATTGATCCAAAAAATAAGTTTATGAGTAAAGCCACTACAACTGCCGTCACAGCATCTACTACAACAATTGAAAATGGTAGCCGAACAATATTCGGAATATCTTGAATACGGTAAGGTTCTTTAAATATGGACGTATAGTTGTAAGCTTCCCAATCCATACTAACCACCAAACGCTTTACTTAACACATTTCCAATGGCATCTAGTACTTTTTCAGGGTTTCCTAAAAAGAACCATGCTAACCCACCAAGAATTAAAGCTGCCACGATCCCTGCCACTTTTGACTTAGAAAAATGTTTGGCTACATTAAAAATGATAATTCCAATCACAACATATTTTCCCTGTTGTAAAATAAAAGTTAATAAACCTTTCAAATCCATGAATTATTCACTATCCTTCCATGTATGACTTAATTTTTTCACATAATATTTATCAGATTTTTTTACTAAATGGAGTGTTAATTGTTCTTTTTGCAAAATCGACGTATCCTTATCTTTCAAAGAAACATCAGCCTTCACAATTAAACCATCACTCGCTTTATAAACTTTTGATTCCACTTTATCTAATGTAAAATTCCCATTTAATCCCTCAGGACTATCCATCATATACGCCATATCAGCAGACGAACTTTCACAATATTTCGTTAGAAACTCAGAAACAAATTTCTGTGCGTCTTTGTCTGTTTCATCATCAACCGCTTTTAATTTTTCCATATCATAAGTAATAGATTTTACTTTTGCTTTAGTTGTGACTGGTTCAGTAAAATAAGGATAGGCAACCACACAAAACGCATGGTTCTTCGTACTAAAAGGAATATTCAAAACTTGCGTTGCTTCTACTTTTTTAGTATCTGTCACTTCTTTTGTCGTCGTCGTTTCTTTTCCTTTACTGTCTTTGTGCTTTTCTTCAATCTTCTTTGTTACTGGCGTTTCAATCTCATAATTGACTTGATAGCTGGCAACTGACACACCGTCCACATTTTTTAATGACACCAGCATCGCTTTTTTCAAAGAACGTTGGGCAGAAAAAGAAACTTCATCTTCTGCTAATCCGTCAGCATAGAAATTTTTCTCAAGATTTTGGGCCCGTTCCTTAAAGGCTTCATTATCATTGGAAATATTCATGTACTCATCTACAAAACGATCCATGAAAGACTGTAATTCTGGCGTAAACGTAATTTGTTTCTGATTCGAACCGTCAACATCATTTTTTAATAGCACAACTGATTTTTCCACTTTGGAAATATGATTACTCACTGCACCAGCTTTGATATATGCGCCCACACCCGAAAACAAAACCAGCACTAACCCACCCATGACGACACGTTTCACTCCTTTTGTTTGGATTCCTTTTTTCTTAGGCACACTTTCTGTTTTCTCTTTTTCCTTCTTTTTAAATTTAAAATCCATCTTAGTTTCCTTTCCGATAACTTTTTTGCGGTATAATTCATTAAAAATATTAAATTTTTTTCCATTATCAAAATAAATAAAAAGGCATGATTATTTTTCACATGCCTTTTTGTTTATGGATTTTGATATTAGTTACGAATAACCTTTTTCTAAATGTTCTTCAAATATTTTAAGAAAAGTAATTTTATTTACTCTTTCAGCATAAATTCTTTTCCTCGTCACTCCTTTATGTGAGTAATAACCTCCTGTATAAAAATAATAGGAATAACTGTTATACATCTTTTCTCCAGTAGGTTTCCGACGATAATAACCTTCTGCAAAAAGACTAGTATGTTCTAAAGAAAATTCAGCCACAAACTCTTTCTTAAAATAAATAGGGACATCAATAATGCCTTTAGTCATTAAAAATTGCTTATATTGTTCAATATAAACAATATCTTCATCATCAATTTCATTCTCAAATACACTAAATCCATGCAGCCTAAGCATATCTGGAATAGAGTACTTACCATATTTTTTGTAAAAGTCACTTTGTTCTCTAAAGATAGGTACAATAGGCATTAGTACCACCTCCTGTTAAATTAAAATTCAAAAGTCTTTTAGTATCACTTGCCTAACATTACAATTGATTAATTATTTCACCATTTTTTATTTTCCATTCAAACCATTCCGAAAAATCCTGTTTGAAACCATCTACTCTATATTTATCCTGTAGACGGGCTTCCTCCGCAGTCGCAGGATCAAGATAGGTTGGTTTATCTTTTGGACGTGCATAAACACCAATCCACGTATCGTAATCACCCTCAAAATAACTATCAACAATAAAACCTTTTTTACGAAGCTCATTTCTTACTAAGTTTTCAATCTGTTCCCTATTTTTAGGAACGAAATATTTATATCTATCTATAAAATCATTAAAATCAGCAACCGTTAAATTAAATTTTTTGATAGATAAGAAATAATCACTCCAACAAAGCTTATCAATTGGTTCCATAAAGTTCTCGTATATGGGATATAAATAATCACTTCTTTTTATTTCATATTGCCGATCACTAATTTCTGACGCTCCCGTTGCTGTACGTTTTTTTAGATATGGGATTGTTAAATTACCTTCCTTATCCAGCTCTTCAATCTGTTTCATGATCCTATTCAAAGTGGCTGTTGTTTTCTCTAGTTTTTCACTAACAAAACCACATTGTCTCGTGATCCTTAAAATAAATTCTCTGCTTACGTCCAATTTTTTTACCTCCCAATTTTAAAATGGATATTCTTCTTCTAAATTAAATTCTTGTTCCATGTAGTTACGTACTTCGCTATTTTGATCCGTAGTGAAGAGTAGGTCTTTTGCACTAACACAGACTTGATCAATCAATTCCTCATGTTTTTCTTTTAACTCCGCAAAGTCAATTCGTTCCATCAATTCGTTAGTCCCTAATCTTAAATCAATTAACTTAATCATTTTTAGAGAAGGAGCTAAATAATTTGATAACCACCTTAACGTTTTTTCAATTGACGGCTTCTCAGCATGAACTGATAATCGAAGTCCTTCTAATTTATCAATCACGTCATACCATTCTTTGCAATATACTTTCATTCCATCTTCCACATCAAAAACAGTCAGAGACGCATTAACAACTTCTTTCACTAACCAATCTAGGCTTTCTCCACTTGATAAAAAATATTCAACAAATAAAAAAGCTTTCTCATCAGAAAGCCGTATCTCATATCTATTTTTTATTTCATATTTTTCTCTCGCTTCTTCAACCGAAAGTCCTTCTTTACGAGCTAGTTCATAGTCTTTTTGATAAAAATTAAAGTAAAGCGGAGATTGCCGACTACCAAAATATAGAGACAAGCCTTTGTTAACTAGATTACTTTTTTCAAAAGAAAAACCACCATTAAAATCGAAATTTTTAAAAGTGGTACTTACTAACCCCTGTTCCATTTTTTCCTTTAATTTATATAGATTAAAATTAGGTTTCCCTTCAACAATCAATTCATCAAGAGCAATATCAATACGAGTAATTTTTGTATCAACAATAATATTTTTTCCAAAAATATCATCATCATACAATGATCTAAAAAATTCTGTCCAGCTACGGTTGTTATCTTCCTCAAAAATATCTTCCAGTTGACGGCAACCTTCACCCGACAAATCTAACATTATTCCCATATTCATATCCTCAGGATTTCTAAATAATCGAATAGAACCGTATGAAAAAGTTTCAGTGTAATGGTAAAATCCACGTTCTTCATGAGTAAACCAATTCATATCCATATGCAAAAGTTTTTCAATAATCGTTTGTATATCTAAAGTCTTAAATCGAATTCTTAAGAAATCAATTTTCGCTTCAACAGAAGCTCGACCACCATCAAGGTGAAGCCTATCAATAATTTTCATTTCTAGTTCTTTAGAAATCGTTCGCTTCCCCGATTCAATTTTAGAAATCAAACTACGTTCAACTTCCAATTTATCAGCTAATTCTTTTTGTTTTAGCCCCAACTCCTTTCTGAATCGTTTTAAATCAATACTTCTCAAACATCAAAACCTTCTTTCTTAAGAATGTGACAGGCGCTAATAAAAAATGTGACAAAATTAAAATCGCTCAATCCCTTGCGGGACAAGAAAAGTAAGCGACTTTTTTTAATAGGTTTGTAATTTCTACCCCCATGTTATAAAACGGGGGTAGATTGCGTGTGGCGGGACAAGCCCACCACACGCACGCCTAGCAACACTTGAAATATACGTCACTACTTACGTTTCACGCAGGAAAAGAGGTGTGCGCCTTATGGCGCCACCCCTTTTCCTGCTACGAAGTCAGCGACAATTTCAGCGGCTACTAGTCTCCACGTTCGCTAAATTTTCTAACCGTAGAATTCGTTTTTTTAAATCTGCATTCTCTTGTAATACCTTTTTAGTCAATTCAATTAATTTCTTAGTATCAGCTTTACTTTCTTCAAACTCCAGTTTCGATAAAGCAATTTCTTCTTGTTTTCTTTTCCCGTCTTCCGACATGAAAATCTTATAAATAGCTTCATTTAATGGCTTGTTTTCTGATCTTAAATCTGACAACTGTTTCAATTGCACAAGTTGAGAACTATCAAAAACTTTGTAACTATAATTTTTTCCATTTCTATTTTTAGCATATCTACGCTGAAATTTGGTATCAGTCATTTTTTCAATCTTAATACACCAAGATTTTAAAGTTTTTAACGAAATAGAATAATTAAGTTCATTTAAAACATCATTAAAATCGTACAATTATATCTCCTTTCTGACGAAATATTTACTTTTATTAATTTTTTTGTTTTACTATTAAATAATGTTTGAGAAAGGAATCTACCCATGGGAAAAAGAAATATCGAAGAATACTTAGCTCATACTATCTTTATTTTAGTTACAGGTTTTTTATCCTTATTATTCAGTCTACTATGCGTTTCACTTTTACTTTTAGGTACAAGCTTACTCCAAAATATCCAAGCAGAAGATACACTGACTTGGTTTATTAGTATGGTTTTTTTCTATTTTATTCCAGCTATTTTTTTCACTATTTATTTGTTAAATAAATGGAACCACAATCCAAAATTCATTGTTCCAAACCTATTTTCGTCAAATAACATCTACATAGAATTTGACAAAAATAAATTAAGTCAAGTTATAGAAATAATCACTATTATAGTTACATTCCTTCTCTTGATTAATAAATCTTATACTGTGAATTTTTTTGATACTACTTCCAATTCAATACTACTCATTATTTATCCTGTAAATTTAGGATTTAAACTTTGGAATTACTCATTAACCCAAAATAAAAAAGTAAAACAATATTTTCCACATCGGAAATATAAATAATTGATTATATTTTAAGACTTAATCAACAAATTTATTACTTAATTCATTAAGTATTTCATTTTCCGCATTTAAAACATTGTCAATATCATCGAGTATTTCTTTTTCCAAATGTTCCGATATTTTTTTCGATACTTCCACTTTCACGTCTTCTGATACTCGTTCATAGCCTAATTTATCGTTAATTTTTATAAATTCAGTGATAAAATCGAACGAGTCAGGGACTTGTGGACTATAAAATTCACGTGCAATTTCTCCTCCACGAGCCACATAACCACGACCGTAAACTTTCAATCCATTAATTTTTTCAACAAATTTGAATTTCTTATTTTTATTTTCGTCTCCAAAAATCATAAATAAGCCTGTTTCAGACAAACGCCCCACGGACATGCGAAACATGAAATTATCACGTAAAGCTGTTTTAATAAATTCTCCATCTGGACGTTGCATAGCAACAATTAAAAAGATCCCACATTGACGTCCTTTCAAAACCAATTGAGACAAATGTTCGTCAAATTCTCCCTCAGTTTTATAATCTCCTGCTAATTCAGCTTTGAAAGCAGCCAATTCATCAATAACAATGAATTTAGGCTTTAATCCATAATAGGCATAATTTTTCCCCATACTATACTTTGGACTATTGTTCATCATTTCAAAACGACTATTCATTAACTCAACACCCGTTTTTAAACAATTGGTAATAGCTTCCTTCCCAGTGTGAACTTTTCCAAAAAATAAGGGTAATTTGCCTAAAGCCATCAAATCACTATTTTTAGGATCACAAATCTCAATATCCGCAATTCCGCAAAGAGCATAAATTAAAGACAGTAAAGTAAACGTCTTTCCTCCGCCTGTTCCGCCTCCTAAAAGTAAATGCGGGTCTTTGTCGAAATACCAATACAACCCCTTCATCAGTTGTACTTTGCCTTTATCGGCTTTCATATCTATAATAGATATACGTTTTTCATAAACATCAACAACCAACTCATAGATAATAAAACCTTTTTCATCGACAGTAGCAATATTATCAGCATGAAAAGCTGTTTCTAGGAAACCGCCTATAGATTCAAACTTTTCTTGAAATTTATTTCCGGAAGTTTCAAATGAAACAAATACGCTCTCTTTTGAAGCTTTGAAATAAACTTTAGGAAATTTGATTTTTTCCTTCAACTTACCATCACTAGTTTTGATTTGTTTTTTTGTGTAATAGTTGTTATCAATCAACATACGAGAAAGGATTTGGCGTTGCTCCACTTTTGAGAAATATCCAGACCGAATAATTGACCACTTAATCAGTAAATTAATTAATAATAAAGAACCAATTAAACAAGCCATAATAAATACTACAGGTAACACATAAACTTGCCACTTCTGCACACTTTTTATTACCAAAAGATAAATTTGTTTGTATCCCACAAAATATCCTAAAAGAACTAGTACAGGTGACAGAAGAAAAAATTTATAGAAATTCAATAAATTTCTACTAGAATAGCGTATACGCCTACCACGATATTGGATTAATTTTTTCATTACATCACCTTCCTTTTATTTCCTCTCTGCTTGTCTGTCTCTCTCCTAAGCTGTTCTTTGACACCTTCCAGAGCGAACTCTAATTCTTGAAGTTCTTTATAGATCAATTTATTTAGATACTTATTAAGTCTTTTAATAGAGACATTCCAATAGGTCAATACAATCAAACCAAGCAAAATGAGACTAAATACTAAGACTTCCGTAAAAAAAACAGAATGAATATATGGAAATAAAAGAAAAACAACAAATTGAGAAACTGCTATAAAGTAATAAAACTCTTTAAATCCTCTCTCTCCAGAAAAAAAGAATTTAGAGAGCTTCAAAAACGTATTTTCAGTATTCCCAATTTTCTCTAACACTTTTATATCAGATTCATAATCATTGATTTTCCGCTGGATTTTAGCCTTTTTTTCTTCCGCGAGTTGCCTTTCCATTTTCTGTTTAAATTCACTCATAGAACCCTCCTATATCTGTTTTCTGTAAGATTCAATCAATGGATCAGCTAAAAAGCTTTGTCTTAATTGCTGATAACCGATCCGTTGCATGGTTTCGTTCACAGAAATCCGATCATTTTCATATCCCTTCAGATATTGATTACGTTCATTAAAATATTCAGAAGCACGCTTTCGCTCGTATTTCTCAATAAAATGTAAATCGGCTTTCTCGAATTGGAAGATCGACAATAGCTTTTCCGATTGTAAGGATTCAATATGATAATGAACAAAATTATCTTCGGTCAGTTCTTCGTCTCGACAGTCAAATAAACCTGACCGATAGACCCCAAAATTAGTAATTTGTTCTTGTAAATATGCATAATCGGGTCCACGACGATTGGCACTATAAAATTCATGCCAACCTGTTTCTGCTTTACGCAATTCTGCTTTTAACAAATCTTTTGAGCGATCAGACGATAAATCC
This sequence comes from Enterococcus sp. C53, assembly GCF_040887425.1. Lineage (NCBI taxonomy): Bacteria > Bacillati > Bacillota > Bacilli > Lactobacillales > Enterococcaceae > Enterococcus > Enterococcus sp. C53. The sequence continues at coordinate 64,253 of NZ_JBFOFT010000003.1, read as the reverse complement.
GCAAAACTTGATTTTTGCAAAACATACAGCATCATTTCTTCATAACGATACAGATACTCAGAAAGCTTCATTTCTGTACCTAAATAAGTAATATTCATCTAATCTCATTCCCTTATGAATGACTTTCTTTTTCCATTCGTATGTCTTCACACTTTCCAGCTGATAAAATAGCCATCACAGCGATTCCAAACGACATGCCGATAAATAAACCACCTATAAATAAAATCATGCTATCCCCTCCTAAACTGGCTCACAACGAACCATTAATCGACCATCAGTGCCAGCAACTGAACTATCACAAGTAATTAGCGTCAAAATCCCATTTCCTTCTGAATCGAAAATCACTTGATTATCTTCTGCTGTAATCTGTTTTACTTTTGTGACCTTGAAATTCATGGTTTTATTTTTATAAGTAACTTGTACAAGATCATTTTTTTTCACGTTTTTAATGCCACCAAAAAGCAAGCCAGCATTTGTCATATAATGCCCAGCTAAAGTGAAGTTGCCTTTTCCCAATTCTTGATTAGCTTTCATTGTTCCAGCACCAACACTTAAATTTTCTTGACTCATTCCTTCTACAATTGGAAGATTCATATTGATACTAGGAATTTGAATCATGCCAGCTCCAAAAGTAGAAACGACTTTTTCAGCATTCACTTTCTTCATTGCTTCCACAGTCAATGGCTTAACATCTTTACCAACATAATCAGGTTGTTTTTTAGGATCACTAATTTTGATCTCATTGCTCTGTCTTGCGTCTGTTGAATCTGATCCTGCTGTCTGACTACTGTTCGTTTTTTTCTGCTGTTTCTCCTTTTTCTCCATTGCTTGAATAGCGGTACTTTGAACGCTTTGAGTCGTTTTATCTAATTCTTGTTGCTGGTGTCCAAAATAAAAATAAGAACTAAGTCCAGCAATCAAAAAAATAGTCAGTGAAACAACAATCAATTTCCAATGTACAAATAATTTTTTCATCATCTTCTCCTTATATAAAAAAGGAGTACCGATTTTTTCGATACTCCTTTTTCACTCTTATTTAGCTGTATTTTTGCGTTTAATAATGGAATAAGCAGACACTAGAAAAGCAGACACCCCAGCTAAAGCTAGACCAAGCAATCCTTTTGATTGATAGTTTTCTGATCCAGTTTGTGGCAATGGTGTTTCTGGTTTATTTACTTTGACAGTTTGTCCTTTATCGTTTAAATCCGCATGCGTAGCGATCACTTTTTCGCCAATTTTGACACTTTCAAAGGCTACAAGTTCTTTATTTTCTAGTCCAGCGGTATTAAACGTAAATTCAACATTTACCTTGCCGTCAGGCGTTTTGGCAACAAATTTGGCTGTTCCAGTCACTTCTTTTCCGTCCACTAATAAAGCTTTTCCTGTTTCTTTGTCCATTAGTTTTCCTGTAACAGTGTACTCTTTGCCAACAACTAATCCTTTATAGGCAACTTCATCATTGACTGTTACTTTTTGATCGTTTGCCAGTGTTTTATCTTTATCGGCTTTATCGGTGGCTGTTGTACCGATTTTCGGCGTTTTCTTATCCACTTTGACAGTTTGCCCTTTGTCATTGATATCCGCATGCGTAGCAATTACTTTCGTGCCAAAATAAAGATTTTCAAAAACAACTAGCTCTTTATCATCTAAACCTGCAGTATCAAAAGTAAATTCGACATTTTGTTTTCCATTCGCAGTTTTTGCTGTAAATTTAGCACTTTTAGTTACTTCTTTTCCGTCAATCATCAATGGTTTTCCTGTTTCCTTATCCATTACTTTTCCTGTAACAGTATACTCTTTACCGACAATCAGATTTTGATAAGACACTTCATCAACAACCGTAGCCGTTGTATCTGGCGCAAGTACTTTATCATTGTCTGCTTTGTCAGTAGCTGTTGTCCCAATCACAATATCTTTCAATTTCCAATTGATTTTCTGTTCATCTGTCTTATGTTCATCATCAACGCTGATTAATGAATTCGCTGGTTGTACCGCAGAATCCCCACCGTATTTAAAAACATGGACAGATTTAATATCGCCCTCAGACGTAATTTTCAATTCACCTGTTGGTGTACCTTTTGGAATTTGAATGGTAATTTCTTGATTAAGTGGTAAATTGTCTTTTGAAATTTCTTTGCCGTCTTTGTTCAAAATCCGCATGCCGGGAATTTCCTTGTCAAAGCTGACGCTTGCTTTACCATCTGTTTTATTTGCTTCTGATTTGAACTTATAGTTATAGTAAATATCATCTTCTGATTCATTGACCTTTTTCAAATCATAGGTTGTATCAGTAGACGTTTTACCATTTTGAACGTGATCCCAAATAATATCAAATGCTTTGTGTACTCGATCAATTTCTTCTTGCGAATGTTCAGGAGTAGACCAAACAATATCCGAAGCTTTGAAATTTCCCGACAAGATCCATGAAACCATTTGAGTTGCATATCTTGCTTCTTGCGTATTTGCTACAGGTAAATTATTCAGATTACCTTTTTTAGCATAACCCGCTTCGTACATTCTATAAAACTCATCGCCTAGTTTTCCTTGAAGAGCTAAGGTATGACCATTAGGAGAAGGCTTCTCAGAATCCATACAATAAGCTTCACTACCATTTTTATCAACAAAATCATGCGTAATCATATATTCGAGCGATCCATCTGAACGTTTGACACGCATATAACCTTTAATTTCTCCGCCAACTAATGAATACTCCATATTTTTGGGTGCTGTATAATTAATGGAAGCTTTTGTTTCACTTGCATTCGCTACGCTTTTACCAGCACCAACACCTAAACCAGCCATACTTAATACCACTGCTGAATACAAAAATACCTTTTTATGAATCATCTTTTTCCCTCTTTTCATTTTTTGTATACAAAAAAAGACTTCTAAAATAATCCTTTAGAAGTCTTTTTAAATATCTATTTAATTTTTTCTATCGTACTGCTACTGCCATACCTGTAACGTTAAAGGCATTTTCGTACGTAGACGCATTGATCCATTTTGCCCCAAAGACAGGATCGACAACATGATAAGCACCGTCTCTAAAACCATCAACTAAGACCACATGTCCGTTCCATACTGCTCGCCCCCACGACATTTGTTTAAATTGTGGAGAAGCATAATTGTAAGTGATCCATGTAACCACTGGGTTACCATTTCGAATTTCATTCTTAATACCATTTGTACCAGAGCCTGTGATATTGACAGCATTTCCACCTACATTTTTCGCCCATTGTACAACTGGATCAGCCATCATACCTTGATACGTACCGCTTACGTTGTGGCGCCATTCGCCAGAATAGCCATGGTATGGGTTGCCATCTGAAGCTTTTGGCATAGAATTAACAAAACTTGTTAGAGATTGGTTCGTGGCTACGCCTTTATAGTGCAGACCTTCTAATAACGAAGCCCCTTCACACAACATCGTATCTCCTTGCCAAACAACAGGTACATTCAATACTTTGCTATTGACTGGCGCTGGTGTCGGATTTGGTGTGCTATTTGGCATTGCATACCAGCCTGTACCTTCAATCTTCCAGCCTTGTTTACTGATCACATTTTTTTCATTTTGATCTAACGTGTAATGGTGCCAATTAACGTATTTATTATATAAACGAGTTACAGGTACACCACTTGCCCCATTGTAGGAGTAGAAAGCCACACCTTCATACGTCCAACCAGTGTGTGAAATTTTGTCTCGCTCGCCTGCATCAATCGTGTAAAAATGTTCACCATTATAACGGTTATACAAACGATAAACAGGAGTTCCGCTAGTTGGAGCATTCCATGCTACGCCCTCATAGCGCCAGCCAATACGAGTTAAACTATCTCGTTCGGCAGTCGTTCGAGTGTACAAATGCTCTCCACTATATGGATTATAAACTCGATACATTGGAATGGAACTATCAGCAAAAGTTGCTTGACCGATTGCGAAGCCTCCAAGCACCATTGCGCCTAGTACTAAGCCTTTTATTGTCGCTTTTTTCATCTTTTATCCTCTTTTCATTATGAATATATAGATCAATAAGACATACACTTAAAAGTATATCATGTTAGATAACACTAAAAATAACAACGTCATAAACGATCAATTTTAAGTCATTTTTGTTACGGTATGATCTGCAAGCAACAATAAACTCGCTGATTTAATTTTATATAGGTTTTTTCTAGTCGTTCAAAGTGTTTTATTGATCCTAGAAATTGTAACTTTTCAACTCTAGTCATCCCTAAAGCTGAAATTAACTCATTGATTTTAATTCTTTTTTTATATTGTTTCTTTAAATAATCAAGTACTTGCTCTTCCAAAGAATACCACTCCTCACACTAGAGAAATCTTTCTCAAATTTTTACTTTCTCTATGAAAAAAATAATACTAGTAGAATAACGTCTTTCTACTAGCCAATTAACTGGATTCAAGTGTTTATTTTTCAACAACTCTTTTTCTTTTCTAGTGGGGCGTTTCCCCTGTTTCATTTTTTCCCTCTCCTTCTTTAATTCCTCTTCTCCAAGAAGAATAAAATCTTTTAATACTCTTTTACGATTTTTCAATTTCTCTTTCTAAACTCCCCCTATATAGAAATGTACTTCCTTTTTTCGTACTTTTCCCTCCTTTATATTTATTACTAATGCCTATCAATAGAACAATTACTGACACAAATTAATAATAAAAGGGCACTCATTAGAATGCCCTAAATGGTTATTAAACGTAACCAACGTTCGTCCGAATAAGTAGTTTATCATTTCAAAACTCTGTCATTGTACGTGACAATAATTATTTATTTTCTTGTTTTTCTTTTGCTGGTTGAATTGGTGGCACGTTAGTAGCGCCCACTTTTTTAATTCCAGCAGCACGAATTTTGAAAGCTTGTTCTGATTGTACTGAGTTGTTATAACCTTCATACGTACTTAACCAAGCTCTTGCAGTGACATGTCCTGTTAATTCAATTTCATCATCATATTCAATGCCTTTTACTTCATAATCTGGTGCAATTGCTATTTCTACTTGATCGTTTAATTTTTCAGAATAGATTGTTACACGTTTTTCTCTTGCGACATCAGTAACTTTATTTTCTGTATCACGTTCAAAAATTGTTTCAACTTCCAAAAAATTCATTTTGCCAAAAGTACCTACAACGTCAAAATTTTCAATAATATTATCTTTAAATGTTAAACTCATAATTACTTGTTCCCTCCTACTACCTCTAAGCGTTTTGCATAAACAACTAGATCCAATGATCGGCTATTTCCAATATTATTTCGTTTTGCACTAATGCGAACAACTGGATCTGTCAAACGAATTTCTTTACGACCATTAAAGGATTGAGAGTTTCTTAACCCCGGAACAAAAATTTCAAAATCACGTTGTTCTGCGCTAGACGCAGAAAATACACATCCTCTCACTGGACTACCGTTAACATACATATCCCGTTCCATACGAAATACTGCTTTAATTTTCTTACCTAATTGTTTTTCATTCAAAGCTACTTCTTGAATACGATTTGCCAAAATAATTTCCTTCTTTCAAATTGTTTTTTGTTATAATTAATTAAGATTAAAACTGGACTAAAGGAGTTGCACATTTTGAATTTTTTTAATAGCTTTAATTCAATACTAAGTGCCATCAATTTAATGTGGTTAATTTTTAATTCAAAGAAAACAAATTCTCTTGCTTTTACACAGAAATATGCTTCTGAATTAATAGAAAAAATATTTATTCCTTTTTATGAAGATATCGAATGTAATTTATTTGTGAACATAACAACAGAAAATAAAAATGAAGTGATAGAACACTTAATAAAACTACACAACACTTTCATCAAAGAAAAATTACTATTTTATATTTCTGATAGTTTACTAATTCCATTAGAGGCTCTTGTTCAAACAAAGAACAAGTCCATAAAGCCTAAAAAACTTAATATAATGTATCAAAAATTTTCTAGAAGTTATTACAACGAATTAAATAGAACAAGAAAAATTATTGGATTAAGACCAAGAACTCCAGATTTCAGAATTCACCACAAATTATATCGATTTAAACTCCAAACCTATATTTGGTCGAATCTCGAATATATTGTTTTATTTGCTTTTATACTTTTTCAGTCTATTCGAAGTATTTATTTATTGTTTAAAAAATAGATTAATTGAATACATTCAAGAAAAAATATTACTCCAGAAAATAATACGTTCATCCAGTCTCTTTCTTTTATAAAATAGATCATCCCTATAAACATTATGCTTATCATTACACACGAAACATAAAAGTCACACAATAAGCAACACCTTCCGTTCTGTTACTTTTTTTATTTCAAATAAAAAAGCACAACCAGAGTTTTCTAGTTGTGCTACTTAACATATGTTTTAATTTAAAGTTAAATGCTTTTTCAGAAAAATTATTTTAAAACACTAACTTTAAAAATTTAGTGATTCTTTATTCATGGTAGTAGAATGTGCATACTGCTAATAATAACTTAAAAATTCGCTTGCGCCATGAAATAAAATAAGCATTATCCATTCGTTTCATAGAATCAATTCTTCAACGTGCTAACGATCATTAATCGTATCACGGCACGTTACTAGACCTACCATATACGGTGTACAACACTCCTCCTCTTGTCAAGCCTCTACAAACCTTCTCATCTTGTTTGTTTCAGCAATTACTTTCAACGTGTCATCACGACATGGTTATAGAAAATAATCAGATTCTTTAAGAATAGCCACCCTTCTATCATTAAGCGGAAATTACTCCAATGTTTTCAATGCCCTACTACTTACTTGCAGTCAAAACGGAAAACCTAGTCCTTAATAATAGCTAGAAACCTTCTATCTCAAATCCTCTTTGACATGGCTCTATTTACAGATTCCATTGCCACCTTGCAAACCATTCAACGGCTGGGTTGCTCCACCTCAACAAGACTTATAACCGTAAAGGAAAATATCCTTCTTGTATTATTCCGTCAAATCACTTAAAATAAAATTGTCTAGGTTTTATTTTGAGTGTTTACGGAACAGAAATTTATTTTCTTCTCGTGAACGCTTTTTTGTTTATTCTCATTTGAGATTCTAAAAAAGAAATAATATGTTCTATTTCAAATCTCTACATCCATAGTTTATAGTGCTGAAAGAGAAATGTCAAGTTCTATTTTGAATATTTATTAAGATTCATTTTAGATACATGGTAAACTATATTAAACCAGTTGATTGAAGGTGATTGTATTGAAAACATATGAGCGTTTAAAATATCTTCGTGAAAGCAACGATTTAACTCAAAAAGAACTTGCAGACGCACTACATATGGATAGAAGTGTGTATAATAAAATCGAATCTGGTGTACGACCAATTAGAGACAATGAATTAATTAAATTTGCTGATTATTTTAAAGTTTCCATAGATTACCTAACGGACAGAACATCCGATCCAACCCCCCCAAAAAAAGAAGAAGATACTATTGGAGATAGTATTATTTCTCATTTTCGTATAAATACTGCTAACATGAATACAGAAGATATAGAAGAACTAGAAGAAGAATTAAATGAGTATATGAATTTTCTAATTCAAAAAGCAAAAGCTAGAAAAGATAAAAAATAGGTTGGGTGGTTGTTACGTTGGATTTTATTCGTGAAGAACTTTATTTTGAAGCCGTAGATTTTGCAAACAAACTAGCATATGAAGTCAGTCTCTATTACTCAAAAAACATAGAGAAAATAAAGTGTTTTGATATAGAAGGCTATATAATAGAAAAAGATATTGCCGAAATCATATACTATGATTTCAAAAAACAACTTAGAGATAAAATGCTGGGATCTACAACTAAAATACTAAATGAAGTTCTTATTACGATAAATAGAAATCTAATGTGTGAAAGAAGAAATTTCACTGAAATGCATGAAGTTGTACATCTCTACAAAGATATTCCTTATGCCAATGAAGGTTATACATTTTCTGATATGATTTCAGAAAATGGTTATTTTTCAGAAGACCTACCTAAAGAATACCGTGCTAATGTTGGTGCTAGTGTCTTGATGGCAAACGATTTAGCATTGAAACATGCAGTTATTAAATTTAATTCATTTGAAGAAGTAGCTAAATATTTTTTTATGAGTAAAGCAGCCTTATTCAATCGATTAACAGAATACTTGATTTTTAACAAAAATTGTCATCCCGATTATGCTCGGTGCTTAATAAATAAATATAGATATAAAAATAACAAAGACTTTTTAAATATTTTTTTCTAAATAAAAAAAGTGTCTAGGATTTAAATTTCTAGACACTCTTTATCTTATTTAACTTCTGTATATCCATAACCTTCATAAAGTTTAATTGCCGATTCTAATGAATAAGTATCATCTTTTGTATCTTCAATTTGTATTATATCCGCTACATCGGCTTCTTTTTTATCATTTAATACAATATTACTATAACCAATGATAACAGTTTTTGTATCTTCTAACTTCCCTTTAGTTCCTCCAGAGTATAACTTAATTGTAAATATTTTTATTAGATTACCATTTCCACCTTTACTCATAGTACTATCCGACCAACTATTAGCATTATCCTCATCTTTACTGAGTTGACGATACACTAATTTTTCTTCTTTTATATCGTATTGTGTATCCCAAGAATATTGATTTTCTTCAGAACTTTTATATTCTCTCTTGACACCCTCATCAATCATTCGCTTAATATCATCTATATTAGCAATTCCTGTTGCTTTTTCTGCTACTTCATCAAGTCCCTTAACTTCAAAAGTAGGCGATAATTTTTTCTCTAAAACATAACATACATTTATTACTAATTCTTGTTAGTATCTCTGATTTTTCTATTATATAAATTAGTGTTGAAATTCTTACTTCCTAATAGGTTATTGAATGGAAACATTCAAAGAAACCGTGAATCCCTTAATATTAAAGTAGTCCATGCCTCTTTTTTTGTTATTGCAACCAATAACTTTATAGATAGAGAATTGACTATCAAATGATTGATAGTACATAATAAACCATAAAGAATTGCCACGGGAGCTGAAACATATGGACATCACTAATTTTATTGAGTCTCAATATAGAGAGATAGAGCATATTACTAATTTTGAATACATTAATTTATATAAAAGTATTCAAAGCGAAAGATTACAGATAATATTATCAACATTACACAAAGAATTTCAAACACTTTTCAAATTGATGAATGATAGATTACCCACAAAAGATTCCGAAGCTCACTTTTGGGCAGATCCTAGCCGAGAATTAATTCATATAATACAAATCACTAATGATTTAATTAGGGAACTCTCAGCGACCCCATATGCGTTTCAATTAGATGAATACTATACTAATCTAATTAGTAATTGCGAAACTTTTCTTTCTGAAAGCGGAGGTAGTGCATTACCCCCAAATATGAATAAAGTGATCCTCTATTATACTAAGCCTATGTTTATTTTTGATGATACCGTTGCTATCAAAAAAACGAAAAATAGAGTAATTTATCAATTAAAACAAAATATTGGTAGTGGATCATATGCTGATGTTTTTAAATACAAAGATGAATTTTATAATAAGGAATTTGCAATTAAAGTGGCTAAGAAAAATTTAACTGCAAAAGAACTATTGCGTTTTAAAGAAGAGTATAACCAAATGAAAGAACTTAATTCCCCTTATATTGTTGAAGTCTATAATTATGATGAACAAAAACATATGTATTATATGGAACTTATGGATGTAAACTTATACCATTATATTCTTCAAAACAATGATAAACTGAGCTTCACTCAAAGAAAGAATATTGGAAATCAGATTCTTAAAGCTTTTTATTACATTCATTCTAAGGGTCTGTTTCACAGAGATATCAATCCTAAAAATGTACTCTTAAAAATATATGATGATACCCAGATTGTGAAAATAGCTGATTTTGGATTGGTAAAAGTTCCTAATTTGCAGATGACATCCTTTAATACTGATATGAAAGGATGGTTTAATGATCCATCTTTAGAGCTTGACGGTTTTTCAAATTACAATATCTCACATGAAATCTTTGCTTTAACTAGATTACTTTACTTTGTGTTAACTGGTAAAACAAACATATCGAAAAATAAAGATAATAATATAAAAAAATTTTTAGAGATTGGATTGAACCCAGATAAAAATATTCGATTTAAAAACATTCAAGAATTAGCAAACGCTTTTAAAAATATTCCTGGCTAGAAAGGTATCAGATTTTATTGATGGATATTGATTTAATTGCAACTGACTTTTTTAAATTACCTACAAAAATAATGTTTAGCTTAGCTCTAATCACTGGTATTATACTATTCTCACTAGATTCGATTATGTAAAACATACATATAGAATCATTAAAAATAAACTATAGATTCACCATAGACATTATTTTTACTATTTCCTTTACCATTTCTATTATTTTTTTGCTTTATGAACAGCCTAACCTTATTTTTGAGATTTCCTTTCATTCTGGGGATGTAAAGCATCTTGAACATGATTTAATTATACAAAAACTGACAATAACAAAAAATGCACAAATAATATATAGTCTTACTATAAAAGAAAAAATTTATAATTAGAGGTAAAAATTGAAATGTTTGATAATGATATACGCATACAATTGAATATGGAGATGCACAATGTAGGTGAATTTCTTTTTACTGGATGTGAAGCTCTGTACAATACTGGAGAAGCTATTTTAGACTACGAAATTTTTAATATTTTTTATAATATTTCTGTCGGTATAGAACGAATACAAAAGATAATTTTACTACTAGACGATAGCAAAATAGAGAATAATCAAAAAAAGTTTTTAACCCAACATAATTTAGAAGAATTAAAATCAATAATAGCTAAACTGCATAATATAAACTTTAGCAAAAAAGAAAACAAGATTTTTAATTTGTTAACCGATTTTTATAAAAATGGAAGATATAATTATATAGATGAAAATTTTAAGGATTTTAATTGGTCAATACAAAAGTTAGATGGTTATTTGCAAAGCGAAAAGTTACCTCCTTTAGATCGCTTTCTAACACAATTCTATTTTTCAATGGATTCTAAAAAAAGTATTATGGATAGCTTATCTATAATAATTTCTACGTATATAAAGTTATTAAAAAAAATTGCAAACGAAAAAAATCTATATACTTTAGAAACTCAATCAAACTTTAAACTTTCCATTTTTTATTACGGTAGTCAAAATAAAAATGGAATATTTCATTACTTTGAAATGACAGATATAGCTAAAAATGAATTATATTATTTCTTCTTAAAAGATACTTTGAAAATAGTTGATGTAGATACCTTAAAACTTTTTCCGCCGCTAGAATTCGATCCTTCATGTATTCCTGATTTTTTATCAGAAGAGACTTTGTATAAAGTAAAGTGGGATATGATTGATATGGTGAAAGAATGTTATTACGATTTATATGAAGATAATATAGATAAAATGGCAGAGAGAAAAATTTTTATGCGTTCTTTTACTAACTATATATCGTTCATTCTATAACTAGATTAATAATTTCTTATACCGTTAAGCAATATAGATTTTCACATATTATCAAACCAAAATATTATAAGTTAGCTTGTTTACAATATTTTAATGGTCACACTTTTGGTCACAGTTTAATTCAATTCAAATCCTAATTACCCTAACAATATCATCAAAAATCCCAATAAATCAGCATAGAATGTTCTTACTTTCTAATAGGCTATTGAGTGGGAATAATAAAAAACAGCCAACAAACGTTGTTAAATCAATGTTTGTTGGCTGTTTTTTATTATCACACTTATTCTGTAGCCTTTTGATAAAATTCTTTCTATCTCCATTCCAATCAATCGTTCTAATTTCTTGCCACTCTTATCTTTGACAATCAATTGACTATTCGTATAAAATCGGAGATCTTGCTAAAAATAAAGAACGTAAAAAATCAGAAAAGCTAACTCGATGACCATAAAGTTAATAACTTGTTTTTTTCTTATTGCAGTTATCTTTTCGACATCTTCCCTGTCCAACAGAACGATTTTCAATGGATTATCGGGATGTTGATTTAGATAATTCTCCCAAAACTGTGTTTGTTTCTGACTTGACGGAGCGATTATACTAAGAAGTAAAATACAAAAGGTTAATGCACTGATAAATAGGAAACTAGTCGAAAAATCTTGATAAAGCATACTAGTGACCAAAGCGCCTATAATACTTGCAAGTAATGCAACAGTCAATAACATTTGAATACCTCTTTTAAAAGTGGTATTCAAATACATATTTTGATAATTTATAATTGCTGTTTTTCTCAGCTTTAAGTCCTCTTTACTAAGTTCGGGGAACATTTCACTCACTTTATTTTTTTTCTTCTTTTCCATAGCCCTTCTTTGATTACGTAATCTAAAACCACAAAAAATAAAGACGGGTATCGCTATAATTGCATAAAATTGACTAACTAATCTCAGTACTTCCATTGAGAACCTCCATCTGTTTCCTAATTAATTAGTCCATAATAGCAAAGTACATTAAACTTTTCATTAATATTAAATGAGTAATTTTTACTGCAAACTTACTTGAATTACTACCAAAACAATGAGGAAATATTTGCCTTCTCTAAAAGAACAGAAAGAAGTTTTTCTTCTTTCTGTCCAAATGATTCTAAGATTTCTCTTTACCAATATCATATCATTTAACAAAGAGCCCATAAAATTAGGTTAACTTTTAACCTATCTCTTCTTTTTGTTTCTTTTATCTGTGGAATATTCATTCACCATTGATCAGCGTTTCCCCTTATTGACCACCTATGTTCAAACTAACAATTTCTCAAAGTTAATAACTATCAAACACGCTATGTAATTTCTGTTCTTGTTTGTTGATAAAAGAAAATCAAGTTTTGAATTTCTCTTGATTTGGGATATATAGAAATACCAAATATAGGGATATTGAACTGTCTGTTCAGCATCGTATTGGAAACAATACAATCATAATTTTCCTTATGTAGCATCTGATCTGTAACTACCGGGGTTTTGCTGGCTACAAAACGATATCGTCCTCCTAGATAAAGCTCAAGCTTTGCAATAATGTAGCTAGCATATTGTTCAGAATTGGTTACAATCAAAGCCCTAATTTGTTTACTCGTTTCAATCTTTTTTAGCAGATCATGCCAGTAGACAAGTAACAAAGCGACTAATTTTCTGGTAAATTCGTCATTTTTCATATACTTTAATAACTCTTTTTGATCCTTGTTAATTAAATAATTCTTTAGTCCTACTTGAATACTTTCGATTTCTGGAAGTATCTGTTTTAAAAACTGATGATGTTTATCATATAAAATAAAAGAAAGATTTTCCATATAGTCGCCATCATTAATTATTTTATAGCAGATTTCTTGTCGTTCTTCATATTTGATCTGATATTTTATTTCCAAATAATCAAGCAATATCCCAACCATCTTTGTTAAATAAGGTTTTTGTTGGTAGTCATCGCTGTTGTTCTGTATATCCAGTAGCGAACAAACAAACGGCTGTTCAAAGATGTATTTTATCAGATCCTGATCCTCTTCAAGAGATAACCATAAAGAAGTATTTTGCTTCTCATTTGATTCTAGGCATAAAAGATTATTCTGCTCTTTTTCAATAAATTGTTTTTCGTTTTTTACTTGGTAAATTTTCATAGCAATATAAAATAAAAGCTGATTATGTTTTCGGTGTTCCAGTTTACGAATTATATCTTGAAGTTGATTATTCGTTATGTATTTTAAGTATAATTGACGACTTTTTTGACAAATTTCTTCATTGAAGGCCTCTTCTAAACACACATATTTTTCTAAAAGTAACTGGATCGTCAACTTTTCAATTAATTGTGTATTTCCCGTTAATCGAATCAATCCTCGAATTCTTAAGTGATATTGCTCTAAGGAAAGGTTGATGCGCTTCACCATTCGTCTTAAAGTGCTCTCTGAAATAAATAGTTGTTCCGTTACTTCCAAGTAGTTCGTATATTTATTTAACACGATTGCTTCTAAAAATTGATACTCAATCGATTCATTCATAATAATTCGGTAAATATATTCTTCTGTGACATGAGGAGCAATTTCTGCAAATATCCCATTCTCACGATCAGTATGTATATTAATTTCTTTTGCATAAGAATCGATATCCATCAAGTCATTTCTCAATGTTTTTGAAGAACACTTTAATTGAGATTCTAAATCTTGAAAGCGATAGGTTTCTCCTTCAAAAAGCAATTCCAGTAGAAGTAACTGTCGTTTCATTTTTTTCGATAAAATATTTAACATTTACTTCCTCCCCTCTTTTTACCAACTATAAAAAAGCATTCACTTTTTTCTATTTGAATGTTCCTATTTATATTTTAAAGAAAATTTTTAACGAATTAGAATTTTTTTTTCAAAAAAATAGTAAAAATGGGTATAAAAAATATGAAAAATAAGCAATCCTATCTACCTATTTTATAAATAGATCATTTATGGCCTTTTTTTGCCCTTAGACCTTTCAAATAATCAGAATGCTGATCTTGCCAACAGAAAATAGTATCATTCGCCTTCTCATTTTAAAAAATAACTAAATAAATTATTTTAGCGAAATAATTTATTTGATTGAAACATTCCTTCAGTAAAACAAACTGCTAAAATTAAGTATTTTATGCTTTATTTTTTTTATATTTAAATTTATACTGTTTTTAAAGCAATTAATTAATAACAAAAATTAATAAAAAAAGGCATATATTATACCATTTTTAATGATTAAAAAACTATTTTTATCATAAATGTACTTTTTTACGTCATAACTGTTAGATGGGAGTGTCCAAGGTGAAGAAAACAATTATTATAGTTAGTAGTTTTTTAGGTTTAATTGCTTTATTTTTTATGATTGAATACTTTGCTTCTCCTGTAAAAGATGTTACTTCAAAAGCTGAAATGAAAATGACTACTGGAGCCAAGATGGAATATGTGCCAACAAAAGATGAACTAGTAAAAATTGAAGGAGATCAACTTCAATTACTGGGCATTTACACAGTAGTTGGTATCCATTTCGACAGACATTCTTATGTGACGTTAGCAAATGCCGAACAAGAAGAAATCAACTTTTCTATTTCAATTATAGACAAACAAAAACAGACATTTTCAATCCCCGCCATACAATTCTCACCTCAAAATTTACAGCTATCTGATTCTTTTGGCATAGCAAAAAAAGAAGCACGCTACTTTGCTTATAAAAAAATTATCCTGTCGCAAGTGCCACTCATACAACAGACTGACCAATCAAATATACCCCTACAAGGTATATTTGATTGGCTTTTATCTTTTCAATGGAAAGAACCTCGAATAACTTTTCTGTTTATTTTTTTTCTTCTCCCACTCGACCATTGATCTTTTATACTAACTATTTCATTCGAGACGGCTTGTTTCCTTTGTTTTTCGTCATTTTTCCTAATTTATTTGATTCTTCTTGTGAAAAAAATAAACCAATTATTAAATCCGTTATTTTAAAAAGATAAAATAACACTATGTTCGAAAACCGAAAGTTATTTAATCAGATGGATCAATCTATATAAATTGTTGTCTGCCTATTCATTTAATATTTATACAAAAATATTGTATACCTGCTTTTATCGATAGGTTGGAACTTTTCGTTTTCGTTATCCCCTGTGGAAAACTTTCGGAACAGATTACCTCTCTGATACGTGTCTGTGTATAATTAGATACAACGAATCCCGGATCTTTCAATTCTTTAGACTGAAAGATCCGGGATCAAAAATAAACGCTTCTTACTTCTTTAATGCTACAACAAATGGAATCATCATAGATAACAAAATAACCAATAAACTACATTGCCGATGATCTATATAGATAAGGATCGTTATCATGCTCGTAGTTAGACCGATATTCAATTTTTTTTGATTGATCATAAGCATCCCTCTTCAAGGAAGATTTTCCTCTAGAAGTTCGACCATTTTTTTATCTTTTTGTTATATTTCTCTTAATTTTTTTGAACATCTTTAATTACTATATTGAGATTCGATTTTACGGCTAGGAATCAGCCAACCAAGTAAAATCACAGCATTCGTTACTAAAACAGCTATTGGTGTAATGACATAGCCTAAAATAATTCCTAAAATATTTAACCCAATTGACCAGTAGGATTTTCGATAGTTATCTAGTAATTCTTTGATATTCTTTTTATTTTTAGGATCAGACTGAACCAACTCTCTTGCTAAAATATAGTAAGCAATATTAGCTCCTAAAGTTACTACACCGTATGTGATCTCTGGCGCTAAACTATGACTATACTCGCTGATCCAAGACGTGACAAAGGGAAAAAATGATAAAGCAAAGATAAAAAAGCTATTTGCCCACAAAACTCGCCAATTTACTTTATGAACGACTTGAAACATATGATGATGATTATTCCAATAGATGACCAATGTAAAAAAGCTGACAATATAGATCATAAAACGATATCCTAAGGCACTTAGCGCTTGCCAAGTGTCAGTGTTTGGCTGGTGAAGCTCTAAGACCAAGATAGTCATAATGATTGCGATAACTGCATCGGTAAAAGCTTCTAAACGATTTTTTGGCATATTTTTGCCTCCTTTTCTGACTTATTGTAGTAAAGATAGCTAGAAAAAAGTAACTAAATCAGTCTATAGTTGGAGGTAACGCTCACTTTATACTGCTATACTCAATGAAACAAGAGGATTTAACTATCCTAGTTCTCTAATAAATAAGCTAAGTTCTAAGTACATTTTTATTAAATTTAACTTATTTTGGGAACTAGAAAGAAATGAGGGGTTTGTATGGGACAAAAAAATACTTTTTCAACTATTTTCATGCTAGTAATGGTATTCATTATAGGTAGTTTTGTAATTAGCCTTTTTACTAGTATTTTATGGTTTGCAATTAAATTACTCATTCCTATTGCAATCATTATTTGGCTAATTCGTGTAATTTCTGGAACAAATCGTCGACATCATCGAAAATATTACTAATATTGAAAAAAGCAGCACACGACAGATTCCCCAGTCTTGTGCTGCTTTTTTCGTTATATTTTTATCAGTTGTTCCAAATGATATATCATTTGATGGTATTACCCTAAAGCTACATCTAGTACCATCATAATGATAAAACCTAACATCACCCCAAAAACGGCAAAATGTCGTTTACTTGATAATGTTTGTTGGGCTTCGGGAATTAATTCCTCAACAACCACATAGATCATCGCACCTGCTGCAAATGCCAGTGCATAAGGTAAAAGGATGGTTACTCGTGTCACTAGCACCGCACCAATCACACCTGCGATCGGTTCAACAATACCTGAAGCTTGTCCATATATAAATGCCTTTGTTCGACTCAATCCTTCTTGTCTTAAAGGAATCGAAACAGCTGCACCTTCCGGAAAATTCTGAATTCCAATACCCAATGCAACCGAAATGGCTGCCAAAACGGCCGCTGTTGGATTATCGGCTGTACTGGCAGCCCCAAATGCTACCCCTACAGCCAAACCTTCAGGGATATTGTGCAAGGTGATCGAAAAAACTAATAAGATTGTTCGTTTTAAATGCGTAGGTAGGCCTTCTTTTTCGTGCTGTGGGCCAAAGTGCATATGGGGAAGCGTTTTATCAGCGATATAAAGAAAGACACCACCTAATCCAAAACCAATACTAACGACCAGCCAAGCGATATCGCCATTTTCTTCAGCTTTTGTAATCGCAGGATCAAGCAATGACCAAAAACTAGCAGCAATCATGACCCCCGAAGCAAAACCAAGCATGAGATTCAATACTTCTTTTTTGATTTCTTTAAAGAAAAATACCAACCCAGCCCCCAGAGCTGTCATAAAATACGTAAATGCTGTCCCCGCTAATGCTTGTTGCCACGGGGCTAAGCTTAGTAGCCATTCTGTCATTTTATTCTCCTTTCGTGCCTTTACTTATTACTCTAGCATATTCAAAAAATCATGACTACTGTTTGTGTGAAAAAGCGAATCAGTTGGGCTTTTATTCTTAAAGCACTATACTTTAATTAATAAAGTTACGAAATTTTATCATTCATTTGATAAAGGAGTGGGAGAATATGGCAACAATCAATGCTGGTATCGCAATGGTCAAAGTAATGGAAAGTTGGGGAATCGAGCATATTTATGGGATTCCTGGTGGTTCGTTTAATTCAATCATGGATGCTCTTTATCATGAAAAAGATCAAATAAAATATATCCAAGTACGTCACGAAGAAGTAGGAGCGCTAGCCGCAGCAGCCGATGCGAAACTAACAGGAAAAGTTGGGGCTGTTTTTGGTTCTGCTGGACCAGGCGCCACGCATTTGATCAATGGTTTGTATGATGCACAAATGGATCATGTTCCAGTTGTTGCGTTGCTTGGACAAGTTGCAACTACTGCTATGAACTATAACTCTTTCCAAGAATTAAATGAAAATCCAATTTTTGCAGATGTTAGTGTCTATAATCGGACAGTTATGACACCTGAAAGTTTACCTCATGTAGTGGACGAAGCAATCAAAGCAGCCTATGAAAATAAAGGAGTAGCTATTGTAACCATCCCTGTTGATTTAGGTTTTGCAGACATTGAAGAAGAGAAAATATCTAACGCAGCTACTCATAAAACAGGTACTGTCCTTCCTGATGAAAAAGATGTAATTGCTGCTCTTCCTTTTATTGAAAAAGCTAAAAAGCCTGTACTTTACATTGGACAAGGTACTCGTAATGGCTTTTCACAAATCAAAGATTTTACAGAACACTTTTCCATGCCAGTTGTTGCTTCTGTTTTAGCGAAAGGCATCATTCCAGATAACTATAAAAACTTTCTAGGCTTTGCTGGACGTGTGGCCACAAAACCTGCAAATGAAGCATTAGCAGAGGCCGACTTGATTTTATTTATGGGTAGTGACTTTCCTTTTGGTCGTGCGTTCTTTAACCCAGAGGCTGAATTTATCCAAGTGGACATCGATGCTTCAAAATTTGGTCGAAGACATGCTACCTCCCATACCATTTTAGGGGATGCCAATACCACATTAGCGAGATTAACAAAGCTGGGCAAACCACGTCCTGAAGATCGCTGGTATCTAGCCAACCAAGAAAACAAAGCGAATTGGGTAAACTGGTTAAACTCATTCGCTGACCTTGAAGACCAACCGATTCGTCCTGAAGCTGTTTATAAAGAAATCAATCGGATCGCTGAAGAAGATGCGATTTTTGTAACAGATGTTGGGAATACGACGATCCATTCCATTCGATTATTAGACATGAACGGCAAACAAAAACACACGACCTCTGGTTGGTTCGCTACAATGGGGAATGGTGTTCCAGGTGGCATTGCTGCACAATTAAGTTATCCTAATCGACAAGTCTTTACTTTAAGCGGTGATGGTGGTTTTGCAATGGTGATGCAAGATATCATTACACAAGTGAAATACCAACTACCGATTATTAATGTGGTTTTATCGAATACATCGTTTGGGTTTATTGAAGCAGAACAAGAAGATACTGAACAGAAAAAATTTGGTGTGTTTTTAGAAGAGGCTGACTTCGGAAAAGCGAGTGAAGCACTGGGAGCTGATGGTTTCACGATTACTGAGTATCACCAATTAAGACCTGCATTTGAGGCCGCTAAAAAATCCCAACGACCAGTAGTAATTGATGTAAAAATCAATAACAAACGTCCTTTACCGGTTGAAGATCTTCATCTTGATCCAAGAAAATATACAGAAGAAGAAATCAAACAATTCAAAGAAAAATACGAAGTGCATGATTTACCTGTATTGAATGAATTATATGAAAAAAGGAAATAATTGAACCTCTACTCTTTGAGAGATTCAGACATATCAACTATAAAAAAAGAAGCAACCAGGAAAATTCAGCCTGATTGCTTCTTTATATACTTTACTTTGTTTATCTGAAAGCATATACGATATGGTTGATTCCAAAGAGCATAAAATAAAAACCGACAAGAAAACTTAAAGTCAAAGCGGAGGAAATAGGATTAAACAATAGTATACATCCTAATACCACACCCAAAATATTGATGATTACTGTAAACCAATAGTAGCCTGTGCTATAACCTTTCGCTAAATCAGCTGTAAATAAAGCTAAGATAGAGTCGGCAATAAACCAAATGGCAAAAACAAACGGTAAAGCAACTACTCCTGCACCAATATTGAACAAGAAGAAAATCCCGACTAAAATATCAATGATACCAATAACCAACGGCATTTTCCCTTTATATCCTGTCAATTCTTTCATGCGATTTCGTACAAATAATTCAAAAATTCCTTTTAAAAAGGCAAAAATAGCAAAAACAACGACAATCGCCACTAAATTACCAACAGGATCTTGAAAAGAGATTAATGAAACAAGGACAAATAAAATCCCTAAAATTAATGATCCCCAGTCTAGTGTTTTTCTTTCATTCATTTTCATTCCAACTTTCATTTTAATCTATTATTATACTAACGCTCTCTTTAAATAACGTCAAAACATATGCTGGTGATGAAAAGCAAAAGTAATTTCTTTTCTGATCAGCTTTTGCTGCTATTATTTTTTAGTAAAAGCTGCTCCACCTTTAACTTTCTGTAAACTCATTACCAACTTATTCTTCTACTAAATAATAAACATTTTGTCTTTCTTAACCACTTTCGAATCTCATCATTGCTTCATAGATACAATTTTTTCCATTCTTTCATGAGTTTTTGTCGTCATGTTCCACGTGAAACACAAAGAATAATTGATTACCTTGAAACTTTCTCTTTTCCCCTATATAATTCTAGGAGGCTCGTTAAATATTATAAAGATAAAGTGAGGAAAAAAATTGATTACTGTAAATGATGTAAGTTTGCACTTTTCAGACCGCAAACTATTTGATGATGTTAATATTAAATTTACTCCAGGAAATTGCTATGGCTTAATAGGTGCAAATGGTGCAGGTAAATCAACGTTCCTTAAAGTATTATCAGGAGACTTACAACCTTCTACAGGGACTGTTTCCATGGGACCAGATGAGCGAATGGCTGTATTGAAACAAAACCATTATGACTATGAAGAATATACAGTTTTAGAAACAGTTATTATGGGACATAAGCGTTTATACGAAGTTATGAAAGAAAAAGACGCTATCTATATGAAAGAAGATTTCACTGATGAAGATGGTATCCGAGCAGCTGAATTAGAAGGTGAGTTTGCTGAATTAAATGGTTGGGAAGCTGAACCTGAAGCTGCTGTTTTACTACAAGGACTGAATATTCCAGAAGAATTGCACCATCAATTGATGAGTGAACTTACTGGTGGTCAAAAAGTCAAAGTACTTTTAGCTCAAACATTGTTTGGTAAACCGGATGTGTTACTCCTTGATGAGCCTACGAATGGATTAGATATCCAATCCATCAACTGGTTAGAAGAATTTTTAATTGAATTTGAAAATACGGTTATCGTTGTTTCTCATGACCGTCATTTCTTAAATAAAGTATGTACCCATATGGCAGATTTAGATTTTGGAAAAATCAAATTATACGTTGGTAACTATGATTTTTGGTTAGAATCAAGTCAACTTGCTGCAAAATTACAAGCAAATGCCAATGCCAAAAAAGAGGAACAAATCAAAGAACTACAAGAATTTATTGCTCGTTTTAGTGCGAATGCTTCAAAATCTAAACAGGCAACTTCTCGTAAGAAAATGTTAGAAAAAATCACTCTTGATGATATTCAACCTTCTTCACGTCGTTATCCATTCGTTGGATTTAAACCAGAACGTGAAATTGGTAATGATCTCTTACAGGTCGAAAATGTGAGTGTAACGATCGACGGTAAGAAAATATTAAATGATATATCATTTAATTTAAGCAAAGAAGATAAAGTTGCGTTCGTTGCTGAAAATGATATTACAACTACAACTTTGTTTAAAGTAATCATGGGTGAAATCACTCCTGATACTGGAACCGTAAGATGGGGCGTAACAACGAGCAATTCTTATCTACCAAAAGATACTACGAAAGAATTTGACAATGAATTGACGATCTTAGATTGGTTACGTCAGTATGCAAGTAAAGAAGAAGACGATAATACATTCTTACGAAGCTTTTTAGGACGCATGCTATTTTCTGGGGAAGAAGTATTAAAACCTGTCAATGTCCTTTCTGGTGGTGAAAAAGTGCGTTGCATGCTTTCTAAAATGATGCTTTCTAAAGCAAATGTCCTAGTTTTAGATGATCCTACAAACCATTTAGACCTAGAATCGATTACAGCACTAAACGATGGCTTGATGGCCTTTACTGGTTCTATCCTTTTTGCTTCACATGACCATCAATTTATCCAAACATTGGCTAATCGTATCATTGCTGTTTCTGATAAAGGTGTTATCGATCGAGCAGATACAACCTATGATGAATTTTTAGAAAATAAAGATATCCAAAAACAATTAGAAGATCTCTGGAAGTAAAGCAACAATCATGTAGACTTAAGAAAATAGCCTATCAGGGACATCTCATCAGACGGTGAGATGTCCCTTTCTTTTATCATAAGCACTGTTTTTCACAACTAGCTAGAGGTACCTGAGTTCCATTTACTGTCTATAATCTATAGTATGAAGGAGACCATTATTTTTTCTCTTATTTGCTTTATTAACCGCTTTATTTTTTCTAACTGATAAGCTATAATTGGTAATGAAAAAGGGATTGCGCAAACAATCCCTTCATCAGTAATTCGTGCCGTTAAAAAGACGGTAGCTTTTTTATAGTATTGACCATCTAAAAACTTGGCTAAAAGTGGTTTAGATGGTTATTTTTTTGGTCTTTTTTGTCAATTAGCAACAGCACAAATGTCGCAAATGCGAGCATGAGTTGCAGTGCTTCATATACTGACAACTTTATTCCTTTCCAGGGACAAAGCTCTTAACCATAAGCATCACCCCTTATCTAAGAGATTAGCTACCATCTTTTACACTCCACGAATTACTGGTTTTATTGTAGCAAACTTAGCGAAAACTTACTATCAATATTAGCTTTAACTTAAAATAAAATAGTTATTTTTCAGCTGATAGTTAGTTGATTTGTGTATCGTATGCCTCATTTTTTTTTAAACTATTTAATCTATTTTCTTAATGGTTTTAAAAACTTTTTTTCAATCAACCGCTTTACTTTTTTCCAATTGATAAGCTATAATGGAAAATGAAAAAGAGATTGCTCTAACAACCCCTTCATCAGTAATTCGTGCCGTTAAAAAGACGGTAGCTTTGTTTAAGTAATTAACCATCTAAAAACTCTGCTAAAAGTGATTTAGATGGTTATTTTTTTTGGTCTTTTTTGTCAATTAACAACAACACAAATGTCGCAAATGCGAGCATGAGTTGTATTGCTTCATATACTGACAACTTTATTCCTTTCCAGGGACAAAGCTCTTAACCATAAGCATCACCCCTTATCTAAGAGATTAGCTACCATCTTTTACACTCCACGAATTACTGGTTTTATTGTAGCAAACTTAGCGAAAACTTGCTATCCTCATTAACTTTATTTTTAAATAATAATGTTATTTTTTACCTGTCATGTATTTGATTCGTGTGCCTTCATTTTTTTTAATCAACAGCTTTACTTTTTTCCAATTGATAAGCTATAATGGATAGTGAAAAAGGGATTGCTCTAACAACCCCTTCATCAGTAACTCGTGCCGTTAAAAA
This sequence comes from Enterococcus sp. C53, assembly GCF_040887425.1. NCBI lineage: Bacteria > Bacillati > Bacillota > Bacilli > Lactobacillales > Enterococcaceae > Enterococcus > Enterococcus sp. C53. Next base: position 40,577 of record NZ_JBFOFT010000003.1, on the reverse strand, counting down.
GACGGTAGCTTTATTTTTTGGGTATATATACCATCTAAAAACTCTGCTAAAAGTGGTTTAGATGGTTATTTTTTTTGGTCTTTTTTGTCAATTAACAACAACACAAATGTCGCAAATGCGAGCATGAGTTGTATTGCTTCATATACTGACAACTTTATTCCTTTCTAGGGAAAAAGCTTTTAACCATAAGCATCACCCCTTGTTCAAGAGATTAGCTACCATCTTTTACACTCCACGAATTACTGGCTTTATTATAGCAAATTTAGGAAGTACTTACTATCGACAAAAGATTTAACTTAATATAAATCAGTTATTTTATATTCTTAAAAAGAACCACTCGAAGAATATTCTTTTTCTTCTGAATGGTTCTTTTTTGGGGCATTTCTTCTACAATGACTACAATTTTTTATCGAGTGATTCCCATTGAGAATATCGCAATACATCCATATCCTGTATGGCTTGCGATGGTAGGGCCAAGTGGATATAACTTAACTTCTTTCATCTTAATATTCTCTTCAAGTAATTGTTTTGTTTTTTCAGCACTTTCTAAATCGCCAGCATAAGCAATATAAACAGTTTGTTCTAATGGAGCGACAATGGTTTTAACAGTTTCTTCAACAATTTTTTGTATCGATTTATTTCGTCCTCGTACTTTGCTGATATTCGTCAAACGTCCTTCCTGATCGACTGTGATAATTGGCTTCACGTTTAGAATACTACCTAGTGTAGCACTAGTTTTAGAGATACGCCCCCCACGTTCAAGGTGTTTGAGATCATCAACGGTTACCCAAGAATGTACTTTTAAGTAATTGTTTTCTAACCATTCTAAGTTCTCTTCTAATGTTTTCCCCTCGTTTTTCAATCGAACAGCTTCCAATACTAATAACCCTTCCCCAACGCTTGCGGCTTTTGTATCAAAGACCTTTACTTGTGGATCTGGATATTCTTCTTTTAATAATTCTACTGCTTGTAACGCACTACTATAGGATCCACTTAAAGCACTGGAAAAAGCAACATAAAGGATAGGAATATTTTGTTCAACATAAGGACGGAAAAATTCTAAGTATTGACCCACATTGATTTGTGAGGTCGTTGGGGTAGCCCCATTTCTTAATTGTTCCATATAATGATCATAATTAAACGTTTTTCCCAGATCATCTACTAATTCTTCTTCATCTAACTGGATCTTCATTGATAAATAATCAACCTTGGCTGCTTGTAGCACTTGATAAGGCAGATCACAACATGAATCGGTTACGATTTGATACACACCCTTCAACTCCTTCAACTTTTCATTTTACCCTTAACTCCTATTATAGCAAATCTCTTGCATGGAAAATAACGTTAACTATGTTTGTAAAAAGGAAAACCATTGTCTTCGTAAAATTTAAATGGATGATTAAAAAGAAGAACAACGCTCACCTCTAAACCAACTTTGATTACTTATTGAAAAAAAACGCCAAAATCTACAAAAATGTTAAAAACAAATTTCGCAGTTTCGACGTTTTCTTTCTTTACCGCATGAGCATTCTTACCTATACTTCTGCTATTTCGTTCATTCTTAAGGAACAAGAATGTCCTGTCTCAACGAACTTAGCTGAATGGCTTAAATTTGTGCCCAGACGCTTTCTAAGATATTTGTTTGTGTTCTATCAGGTCCAACAGAAAATGTTGAAATACGCACACCTACGAGTTCAGAAATACGTCTGACATAGTTACGTGCATTTTCTGGTAATTCAGCAAGTGTTTTGCATGCTGTAATATCTTCAGACCAACCTGGAAGTTCTTCATAAACAGGTTTACAACGTTTCAATTCTTTCAAACTTGCTGGATAATGATAAATCAATTCTCCATCGAGCTCATAAGCTGTACAAATTTTTACTGTATCAAGTCCACTTAAGACATCAATTGAATTAAGGGATAGATTAGTAATTCCTGAAACACGTTTTGAGTGACGCATCACTACTGAATCAAACCATCCCACACGTCGTGGACGACCTGTAGTCGTTCCGTATTCGCGACCAACTTCACGAATTTGTTGTCCCGTTTCATCAAACAATTCAGTTGGGAATGGACCATCTCCTACACGAGAAGTATAAGCTTTACATACACCAACAACTTTATTGATTTTAGATGGACCTACGCCACTACCGATCGTTACGCCACCTGCGACTGGGTTTGAAGAAGTAACAAATGGATAGGTTCCTTGGTCGATATCCAGCATAACCCCTTGTGCGCCTTCAAATAATACTCGTTTTCCTGCATCTAGGGCATCATTTAAAATGACAGATGTATCAGTAACATACTGTTTGATTTGTTGACCATATTCATAATATTCTTCAAATATCGAGTCAAAATCAATTGGCTCAGAATCAAACATTTTTACAAATTGACGGTTTTTATCTTCTAAGTTTAAACGTAAGCGTTCTTCAAAAATTTCTTTGTCTAGTAAGTCAGCGATGCGGATCCCTACACGAGCTGCTTTGTCCATGTATGCTGGTCCGATCCCTTTGATTGTTGTACCGATTTTATTTTCACCTTTTGCATCTTCTTGTAATTGATCCAACTTGATGTGATAAGGCAAAATAACATGTGCTCGGTCAGAAATACGTAAGTTATCAGTAGTTACACCTTTTTCATGTAAATAAGCTAACTCTTTGACTAATGATTTAGGATTGACTACCACACCATTCCCGATCACACTGATTTTATCTTTATAAAAAATCCCCGAAGGAATCAAATGCAGTTTATAAGTAACACCGTTGAATTTGATCGTGTGTCCTGCATTATCGCCACCTTGGTACCGTGCGATCACTTCAGCATTTTCACTAAGAAAGTCAGTAATTTTTCCTTTCCCTTCGTCGCCCCATTGTGTACCTACCACTACTACAGATGACATTTGAACACCTCGTTTTATTTTATTTAATCCTGAATTATTGTAACAATAACTCATTACTTATTCAACTAAAATCGAATGATTCTTTTATTTATTTTATAAAAACGCTTGAAAAACGAACGATGATACATTTTAAATAGAAACTAGTGTAAACCAAACTATTCAGAGAAGAAAATTCCTTTAGTACAAAGCAAATAAGATAGTTTTTTAGGGTTTATTACTCGTTGCCACTGACAGAATCGTAATCTAAACATCTTTGCTTATTAGAAATAATGATTACTAGGGTAGACTGCTTCCTAATTTACTATACTATTATTTCCCAAATGTGATTCTGCTGCGTTTTCTTTTGATAAAGAACAGTTGGAATGATCGATAGCTAAAAAAGCACCTCCAAATTAACGAGATAATTTGGAGGTGCTTTTTTATAGTCAATTTATAATCAATATTCTTCTCTCGGGGATAACGACGAAAATTTGTTGTATTCTTTGATAAACAGTAATTCTACTGTACCACGGGCACCACTACGGTTTTTTTCGATGATGACTTCAATGACATTGTCGTTTTTTGGTTCGTTATCCTCATTGTCTTCGCCACCTTCTCTTTCATAGTAATCATCTCGATATAAGAAGGCTACGATATCAGCATCTTGCTCAATGGAACCCGATTCACGGATATCACTTAATACAGGACGTTTATCTTGACGTTGTTCTACTCCACGGGAAAGCTGAGACAACGCAATAACGGGTACTTTTAATTCTTTGGCTAGCTTTTTTAATTGACGTGAAATATCAGATACTTCTTGTTGACGATTTTCTCTCCCGTTTCCTTCAATCAATTGCAAGTAGTCAATCAAGATCAATCCAAGATTTCCTTTTTCCTGCGCTAATTTTCTGCATTTGGCACGAATCTCAGAAATTTTTATTCCTGGAGTATCATCAATAAAGATATTTGCCCGTGACAAACTACCCATTGCAACGATCAAATTGGACCACTCTTCTTCAGAAAGTTGACCGGTACGCAAATGGCTTGCTTCGATCGACCCTTCCGCACAAAGCATCCGATTAACAAGTGACTCAGCCCCCATTTCCAAACTAAAAATAGCAACTGAACGATCGGTTTTTGTCCCGACATTTTGAGCTATATTTAATGCGAAAGCTGTTTTCCCTACCGCAGGCCGAGCTGCTAGGATGATCAATTCCTCAGGTTGAAAACCTGCTGTCATTTTATCAAGTCCTTTGTATCCAGTCGGTAATCCTGTGATTTCTTCATTATTTTGGGCCAGCTGGTCAATATTTTCAATGGTTGAGTTCAAGACTTCTGCAATAGATAGAAAGCCACTGCGGTTTCTTTTTTCGGATACTTCTAAAATACTGCGCTCGGCATCATCCAGAATCGATTGGACTTCTTCCCCTTGTTCAAACCCTTTTGTCACGATCCCAGTAGCTGTTTGGATCAGTGTGCGAAGCAATGATTTTTCTTCAACGATTTTCGCATAGTAGACGATATTTGCTGCAGTAGGTACTGCTAACGCTAAATCTGAAAGGTAGCTTAACCCACCAGCATCTTCTAATAAGTTCGCTTGCTCCAACCGATCTTTTACAGTCACTACATCTATTGCTTCATTACGGTCATTTAATTCGATCATTGTTTCAAAAATGATTTGATGTCCCCGACGATAAAAGTCTTTCGGTTCTATGTACTCCATGGCATCAATGATCGTTTCAGCATCTAAAAAAACCGATCCTAAAACCGCTTGTTCAGCTTCAATATTTTGCGGTGGAATTCGATCCTGCCACACTTCATTCATACATATCGCTCCTTGTCTTCAATTGCTTTATTTTACAAGAAAATCGTAAAAAAGTCACTTTAAAAAAGTGAGTGTAATGGTTGCTTATCTTTCGAAATCAATAAAAGAGACAGTCAATACCAAGAATAAGTACAAAAAATACATATGTAGATTCATCAAAATCTTAAACTAGCAAAAACTTTGAGAACGAAGATCCCTTGATAAAATGAAACAACTATAAAAAGTATATCAGTCAAGTGATCCTTTATGCTAGTACCAAACTAGCTATATGTTCAATAGGTGTTGTCATAATCGAAAAAAAAAAGGAAACTTTTTTCCTGTTTTTTCATTTTTGACAAAAAATAGATCGCTTATGATTATTTAATACTATATACTATTGATTGTGCAAGAATCCATCAAAGAAATCGTTTTCTATCCCGCGCAAAAAATTTTAGGAGGAAATGTGTTACGAAAAAAATGAAACTCGTTGCTATTTTATTGTCTTGTCTGTCTTTATTTGGATCCGTAGTACCAGGAGTAACACAAATCGTTGATGCAGCTGAGAAAACCGCTAGTGTACCAGCTGAAAACCATTTTTAACTAGATCAAGTCAAGATTGTCGAATCCAATGAATTATACAAAACTTTTGTGCAAGAAGTGAATCGTCCAGAGATCAAACAACAGTTACTGAATCAGCCAGACTCAGCAGAAACAAAAGCTTTGATCCAGTCTCTTATCTTAAAATATGATGGCGCTGAAGTCCACTATGCTTATGGTGACAATACGTTCGCACGAGGACTTTACGATACTACCGGGTGGTCAGAAAAATTTGTTAATGGTGGTATCAACGATTATGCCACTAGTAAGACAGGATTAGCTAATTTAAGAGACTATTTAGGTTTTTGTTCTGTTGGTTTAGCAGTAAATGGTGCGGGTTATGGTGCTGTAATTGGTGGTGTGATTGGAGCTGTAGTTGGGACAATTATTGGTGCTGCAGTATTAGCCAAACGTTGCGATCAAGGTCAAAGTGATGTAAAAACAATGATTAGTAAAAATAGATCAAATGGAGGAGTGCGGATGACTTTAACAGCAGAATTTCCGATTTGCAGTTTAACGTCACAAACGCAGTGTAGTATATGAGACTGGGAACCTTATTAATTTATTCAACAATCCTTGTGATGATATTACTATTTTTGAAATATCGCAAGAAAAAATAATCTAAGCTTAAAGAGTCTAGGACATGAACAAAAAAATCTGGTTAATGTCCCACTTTTTTGATCTAGGGTATTAAAAAGCACATAATCTTGTAAGAATAAAGTAGCTAAAATCAATTGAAAAGAAAGTATGCTTTCCATACCATCCTATCAAATATCTTTACCATTAAATGAAAAAAATCAGCCGGATTTTGACATGATTCATCAAAATCCGGCTGATTTCTTTTTGAAGAGAACTCTCAGTCTCTGCGATCATTTCTCAACAAGTCCTATTACAAAACCTCAAGAGACTGCTAACAGAAATGATTGGTGAGGTAGCTATTCTGCTACCACATGCACTTTGATCGTTGCAGTCACTTCATGATGCAATTTGACTGGTACGTTCGTGTAACCTAACGTACGGATTGGATTATTCAATTCGATTTTTCGTTTATCTAGTTTTACTTTGTATTGCTTGTTCAATCCTTCAGCAATTTGTTTTGAAGGGATTGAACCGAATAAACGTCCATCTTCACCAGCTTTGGCTTTCAGTTCGACAACCGTTTCTTCTTTTTCTAAAAATCCTTTTAGTTCTTTTGCTTCTTCTAAAATTTCAGCTTCTTGTTTTTCTTGTGCCTTTTTTTGTCCAGCTAATTGGCTAATACTACTTTTATTTGCTTCTTTTGCCAAATTATTTTTTAATAGGAAATTTTGTGCGTAACCATTCGGTACTTCTTTAACGTCACCTTTTTTTCCTTTACCTTTTACATCTTGTAAGAAAATGACTTTCATATCCATTACTCCTTATCATATAATTGATTCCTATTTTCTTTGATTGCAGCAAGTAAACGCTGTTTGGTTTCTTCTACTGTGACACCTTCCAATTGGGTCGCTGCATTGGTGAAATGACCGCCGCCGCCAAGAGACTCCATGATCACTTGAACATTGATCGTGCCCGAACTACGAGCACTGATCCCGACTAGCCCGTCCGTTCGTTTCGTGATGACAAAAGCCCCATTGATATTGATCATTGATAAGAGGGTGTCTGCCGTTTTCGCAGCGATCACACTATTATATTCCTTTTCATCTGTCCCAGCTGCTACGACAATATCTGAAGTTACATATTCGCTCTGTGCAATCAAATGGCTGATTTCCAAATAGGTTGCTAAATCTGAACTCAATAAATATTGTACTAGGGAAGCATCCGCACTACAAGACCTTAAATAACTTGCTACATCAAAAGTTCGTGCTGTTGTGCGTACATTAAAACTGTTCGTATCAACAGTCATGCCTGCCAATAACAACGTCGCTTCAAAACGATCTAAGCGATTCGTGCGATTGCTTTGATACTGAATTAGTTCTGTTACTAACTCTGAAGCAGAAGAAGCAGAAGATTCGATATACGTCAACAGCGGCTTACTTGGGAACTCCTCCCCACGTCGATGATGATCAATAATAACGATCTTATCAAATTGCTCATATAGGCTCTGAGAGATCGATAGCGAGGGTTTGTGGTAATCTACCATAACTAGCAGGTCTTCTTCTTTTTTAAGCTCCATCGCTTTTTTGGGCGAAATCAGCTGTGCTTCTAGTTCAGGGTGTTTATGAATTTCCTCTAAACATCGTTCTACGTCTGGAATAATCTCGTTTTCATCAAGTACGATATACGCTTTTTTTTGATTGAAACGAGCTAAGCAACTTACCCCAAATGCTGAACCAATAGCATCCATATCGGGGAATTTATGCCCCATGATAAATACATCGCCAGTTTCAGTAAAAATCTTACGAAGTGCAGTACTCATCGCTCGTGAACGTACACGGGTTCGTTTGACTGACTTAGCTGATTTTCCTCCATAGTAAACAGGTTTTGCTCCCTCACGTAGTTCTTTCACGACAACTTGGTCGCCACCTCGAACTAGAGCAATGTCCAAATTATTTTGGGCTTCTCCCCCAATTTCATCTAACGAATCTTGACCGTAAGCAATCCCCATACTTAGAGTAATTGGCAAATTTTGTCGCTCTGCTTCTGCACGTAAACGATCCAACAGATCAAATTTTTTGTCCATCATTTTTTTCAAATCAATCATTTGTGCGACAAAGAAAAAGCGTTCTGCAGTGATCCGCTTAAAAAAGACATGGTATTCGTTCATCCAATCAGACACCATTGTAGTCACAAACGAATTGAGATAAGAGATTTCTTTGTCATCTAACTTATCGATAGCATCTGCATAATTATCAATTGATAAGATACCAATCACTGGCTGACTGTTGGTTTGATGGAGCTTCAACAATTGATTTTGGGTGATATCGTTGAAATAAACGACCCCCTTTACTGTATCCATTTCAAATTGAAAGGTTCGATCTGCTAAATATACTTGTTTTTTCTTTTTCTCTTTTGCCGAAAAAAAAGCATCTAATAGTTCTTCTTCTGTTAAGCTGCTTTGATCTTTGATTTTTAAGGCGAGTGGGTTCAACCATTCAATTTTTTGGCTTGTTGGTTGGTACGCAATCACTCCTACTGGCATCACTTCGGAGACATAAGCAAGATTGTTCTCAGCCACCGTTGAGGCTTGTTGGATTTTTTCACGATTTTTTATCATTAGCCATCGTTTTAATTTCAACCAATAACGTAAGCCAAAAAGGTTCATCAAAAGCACAACCAAAGCGCTAACAAAACGAAATGGCATAAATAATACAACCAGTACTTCAAGCAATAAAAATAAAAAAATGAAGAGAGGTCTAGGGGTTAAGTTTTCTTTTTCTTTTTCCATCTTCTTCCTCCCATAGTTGATTAGTTTAATTTTACCATAACTTCCCGTATTCAAGCGACTAAACAAATGCTTGATTATTTAACTGAAAATACTTTTCACTGTATTAAAAAAAATGGTAGAATAACTTGTTTTCAACCTTGAAATGACAGTTATCATCTAACCTCAAACCGAAATAAAGCAAATTATTACTACTTTGAATGTTCAAATGAGCAATTTATAAAAGGCAAAGGAGCATTATATGAATAAAATGAACAAATTAAGCTTCCATCATATCGGTAAACCAATCGATCTGGAAGAAATCAAAGATCATCCAGAAACAAAGTATAGTCCTTTATTCGATATGTACTCACTGGATGTGAAAAATTCTTTATCTATGCCAATCGAACTCCATGCCTTTGGTCCCGATTGTCGTCTTGATCCAATCATTCAAAAAGAAGCTCATGTTGCTTTTACAGTCGATAACATTGAGCTAGCATTGAAAGGACAAGAAATCATCATGCCTCTTTATCAACCTTTCGCTGGCTACCGTTGTGCAATGATCTTAGTCAATCAGCAACCAATCGAGTTGATTGAGAGCAGCTTGTCGGAAAGTCAGATTTGGGGAGATGGAATTTTTAAAGATAGTATTCTTTATCCCCAATCCTAAACGAAAATCGTGGATGCTTTTCTCTATGATTCTTCTAAGTATAGATGACACTCTTTTTTTTGATAATAAAACATCTAAACATTTATTCTCAAAAAGTAAAAAACGAGGGAACGGTAGTAAAACCATTTCCTCGTTTCATTATTTCAATTAATCTTCACTTACGAAAGGTAGTAAGCCCATGATACGTGCGCGTTTGATAGCAACAGTAATTTTACGTTGGTTTTTAGCGCCTGTACCTGTTACACGACGTGGCAAGATTTTTCCACGTTCTGAGATAAATCTTTTTAGTAATTCAATATCTTTATAATCGATATATTCAATATGGTTAGCAGCAATATAGTCTACTTTACGACGTTTACGTCCGCCTCTTCTTTGTTGTGCCATTCTATTTCCCTCCTATCAAATTCGTTTAGAATGGTAAATCATCGTCTGAAATGTCGATCGTTGAACTTGAACCAAATGGATCAGAATTGTCACGATCAAAATCAGGCATACCGTTGGATGATTGAGATGTTTGATTATAGTTATTACTTCCGCCAAAATCATTTGTCGATTGACCAGAGCTTTGGTAACCGCCAGTTTGTTGACGATTTTCAGATGCAGCACGACTTTCCAATAATTGGAAGTTTTCAGCAACTACTTCTGTTACGTATACACGTTGTCCTTGCTGATTATCATAAGAACGAGTTTGGATACGTCCAGTAACTCCTAAAAGAGTCCCCTTACGAGCATAGTTTGCTAATGTCTCTGCTGATTTACGCCAAATCACACAATTAATAAAGTCAGCCTCACGATTGCCGTTTTGGCTAGTAAAATTACGATTAACAGCTAAAGTAAACGTTGCTACTGCAGTGCCACTTGATGTATATCGTAAATCCGGATCTTTAGTTAGACGTCCAACTAGTACAACATTATTAATCAAAAGATTCATCTCCTCTCATCGTTGTTCTATTGTTCCACATGAAACAATAAATTATGCTTCTTCTTTCACGATCATGTGACGAATGATATCGTCGTTGATTTTAGCAAGACGGTCAAATTCATTGACAGCAGTTGCTGATGATGGAGAAGACACTTTAACGATGTGATAGATACCTTCACGGTAACCGTTCATTTCATACGCTAAACGGCGTTTTTCCCAATCTTTAGATTCGATAACTTCAGCTCCGTTATCTTTCAAGATTGCATCGAAACGTTCGATTAAAGCAGTTTTTGCTTCTTCATCAATGTTTGGACGAATAATGTACATGATTTCATATTTCGTATTTTCCATTGATTTTCACCTCCCTATGGACTTTCGGCTCTTAGATTCCCAAGAGCAAGGAGAGTTTTCTAATAAATTAGACTACTCACAATCTTTAATTATACACGTATAGAGTGAAAAAAGCAATAAGCTGAAGGGAAAATAGTGTAGAAAGAAGTTTTTAATAAGATGCTTTACTAAATGACTGCCGAAAGTTCTCTTTTTGAATCTCTTGAAAAACACGATCTCCTACAATAACAAAGTATAAAAACTACAAGAGCTATTCGTAGGTGGATTCTTTTTTATGTTGCAAAAGAATCCATGAACATAAAACAATAATAAGCCACAACCTCCGACAATCATTGTGTATCGGAGGTTGTGGCTTATTTTTACAAGCTTCCCATCGCTGAGACAAGCCCTGTTTTTTGACTATTCTTCTGTTTTATCTATTGTGGTATCTTCCACGGTCTCTGTTGGTGTCTCAGTTTCTTCTGTGCTTTCTGGCTCGACGGCCGCCATTGTCACAACCTTCGTATCAGCTTCCATTTTGATCAAACGTACGCCAAGTGTAGCACGTCCAGTTTGAGAAACAGTTGAGACATTGAAACGAATAATAACGCCTTTATCTGTGATCAGCATGATATCTTCTGTTCCAACAATCGTGGCTAGTCCAGCTAATGGACCATTTTTTTCAGTGATATTGGCTGTTTTGATCCCTTTACCGCCGCGACCTTTCACTGGATACTCTTTCACTTTCGTTCGTTTACCATAGCCTTTTTCAGTAATGATCAAGACTTCATGATTTTCATTCATCAAGGCAGCACCAATCACATAATCGTCTTCTCTTAAACGAATACCTCGAACTCCTGACGCTGTCCGTCCCATGTCCCGAACAGCTCCTTCCGCAAACGTTACCGAATAACCATCATGTGTACCAATGATAATGTTTGATTGACCATCTGTTAACAACACGTTGACTAATTCATCGTCTTCTTTTAAGCCAATCGCAATCAATCCATTACTGCGGATATTCGCAAAAGCAGTTACGGTGGTCCGTTTCACCGTTCCTTGACGAGTAGTGAAGAAGAGGTAATGTCCTTCTTGAGCTTCACCGGTGACTGCGATAATTGCTTGAATTTTTTCACTTGAATCGATCCCTAACAAGTTAATGATTGGAATTCCTTTCGCAGTTCGACCATATTCTGGAATTTCATATCCTTTGGCACGATAGACTTTCCCGTTATTGGTAAAGAATAGCAAGGTGTCATGTGTCGAACAAGAGACAAGGTTTTTGACGAAGTCATCGTTATGCACGCCCATTCCTTGTACACCGCGTCCACCACGACGTTGTGCTCTAAATTCATTGTTCGCTAAACGTTTGATATACCCATTGTTCGTGAGTGTAATAACGATTTCTTCTTCTTCGATCAAGTCTTCATCTTCAAGACTTAAAACTTCACCCACTAGTAATTCTGTACGACGTTTGTCACCAAAACGTTGGTTTAATTCTGCTAGCTCTGTTTTGATGATTTCGGTCACACGTTCTGGACGAGCAAGAATATCCGTTAAATCTTCGATCAATCGTAATAATTCTTGGTATTCATTTTCGATTTTCTCACGTTCTAAACCAGTTAGACGACGTAAACGCATATCTAAGATCGCTTGCGCTTGTCGATCAGATAATTCAAAACGATCAATCATCGTTGTTTTTGCTTCATCGTCAGATTTAGACCCACGGATAATTGCAATGATTTCATCAATATGGTCCAATGCGATCCGTAAACCTTCTAAAATGTGAGCTCGTGCTTCTGCCTTTTCTTTTTCAAAAATCGTTCGGCGAGTGATCACTTCACGCTGATGCTCTACATAGTTTTCAAGTATTTGTTTAAGACTCAGTACTTTAGGAACGCCTTTTTCAATGGCCAGCATATTGAAACCAAATGAATTTTGTAATGAAGTCAACTTATACAGGTTATTTAAAATAACCGAAGCACTTGCATCACGGCGGATATCGATAACGATCCGCATTCCTTCACGAGAAGACTCATCACGCAAATCCGTAATTCCTTCAATCCGTTTATCACGGTGTAATTCAGAGATTCGTTCGATCAATTTTGCTTTATTGACCATATAAGGAAGTTCCGTTACGATAATTCGTTCTTTGCCATTAGGCATCTCCGTGATTTCTACTTTTGCTCGAACAGTTATTGACCCTTTCCCCGTTTCGTAAGCACGGCGAATACCTGATTTACCCATTACGAGACCACCGGTTGGAAAATCGGGACCAGGTAAAACTTCCATCAATTCATTGGTTGTTACTTCTGGATTTTCCATCAATAGATCGATCGCTGCTACTACCTCAGATAAATTATGAGGGGGGATATTCGTCGCCATACCAACTGCGATCCCTGTTGTTCCGTTAACTAGCAGATTAGGAAAGCGTGCTGGAAGTACGACTGGTTCCCTTTCTGTATCGTCATAGTTACTTTGGAAATCTACAGTATTTTTATTGATATCCCGTAGCATCTCCGTGGCAATTTTACTCATACGTGCTTCGGTGTACCGCATCGCAGCTGCTCCATCACCATCGACAGAACCAAAGTTACCATGTCCATCCACTAGCATGTACCGATAACTAAATGGTTGTGCCATCCGTACCATGGATTCATAAATAGCACTGTCTCCATGGGGGTGATACTTACCCATAACATCCCCAACGATTCTGGCAGATTTTTTATGGGCTTTATCTGGGGTCACACCCAATTCGTTCATCCCGTATAAAATACGGCGATGAACAGGTTTTAACCCATCTCGAACATCCGGTAGTGCACGAGCAACAATAACACTCATCGCATAATCGATGAAGGAGTCTTTCATTTCGCTAGTTAGATTGACATCATGGATGTTCTCTCTGATTTCTTCACTCATCTTTTTTCCTCCTTCATGACTAAATATCTAAGTTTTTCACATAATGGGCATTTTCTTCAATGAATGCACGACGAGGTTCCACTCGATCACCCATTAACATTTCAAAAATTTGATCAGCTGCGATAGCATCATCCACACTAACACGAGCCATCATACGATTGCTAGGGTCCATCGTTGTTTCCCATAGTTGATGGTCATCCATTTCACCTAACCCTTTGTATCGTTGAACACTTGGTTTTGGTGTAGCTGGTAGAGAAGCAACTACTTGTTTCAAATCTTCTTCAGCGTTTTTACCGGGTTGTACATACGTGATTTTTTTCCCTTGTTTTACCCCGTATAGCGGCGGTTGTGCAATATAAACATATCCCGCTTCAACAATTGGGCGCATATAACGATAAAACAAGGTTAAGAGCAATGTTCGAATATGGGCACCATCGACATCGGCATCCGTCATAATCACTAATTTGTGGTAACGAGCTTTGGAAACATCGAAGTCTTCACCGAATCCTGTTCCCATAGCGGTAAATAAAGAGCGGATTTCTTCATTGGCTAGAATTTTATCCATACTTGCTTTTTCAACATTTAAGATTTTCCCACGAATCGGTAAAATTGCTTGAAATTCACGATTTCGCCCTTGTTTTGCTGAACCGCCGGCAGAATCTCCTTCGACGATGAACAATTCGCATTTTTCTGGATCATTACTTGAGCAATCGGCCAGTTTACCAGGCAAATTACTGATTTCTAATGCGCCTTTTCTTCTGGTTACTTCACGGGCACGTTTCGCTGCTAGACGTGCTTTAGAAGCCAACAATCCTTTTTCAATGATTTGTCGTCCAACACTTGGATTTTCTAACAAGAATTTCATGAAATGCTCGCTAAACAGACGATCTGTTACTGTCCGAACTTCAGAATTACCTAATTTTGTTTTGGTTTGCCCTTCAAATTGTGGATCTGGGTGTTTGATCGAAATTACTGCGGTCAGTCCTTCCCGCACATCTTCACCAGTTAAGTTATCATCATTTTCTTTCATCAATTTTTGTTTACGTGCATAGTCATTGATCACACGTGTCAACGCTGTCTTGAAGCCAGATTCATGCGTACCACCTTCATAAGTATGGATATTATTTGCAAAACTCATGATGTTGGAGTGGTAACCATCGGTATATTGCATGGAAACTTCTACCGTGATGTCTTGTTGTTCTCCTTCTAAATAAACTGGCTCTGGAAAAATGACCGTTTTATTTGCATTCAAATATTCCACATAGCTCTTGATCCCACCGTCATAATGGTACTCTTTTACTACTGGAGATTCTTCTCTCTTATCTTCAATCGAGATCTTCATTCCCCGGTTCAAGAATGCTAATTCGCGGATACGGGTCGCTAGCTTATTAAAATCAAAAACTGTTGTTTCCGTAAAGATTTCTGGATCTGGTATAAAATGAACAGTTGTCCCGTTTCGATCGGTTTGTTCAATAATCTTCAGATCATCGACAACAGCACCACGACGATATTCCTGATAGTACACATTTCCATCTTTGTAGACTTTTACATCAAGCTGAGTGGAGAGCGCATTTACAACCGAAGAACCTACCCCGTGAAGACCACCAGATACTTTATAACCGCCTCCGCCGAATTTCCCACCAGCATGGAGTACCGTAAACACCGTTTCTACCGCTGGACGACCAGTTTTGGCTTGGATATCAACGGGGATACCTCGGCCATCATCGATGACAGTAATACTGTTATCTTTTTCAATTATTACTTGGATTTTCGTCGCAAATCCTGCTAGGACTTCATCGATAGAGTTATCAACGATTTCCCATACTAAGTGATGTAATCCTTCCGAACTTGTGGAGCCGATATACATACCAGGACGTTTTCGAACGGCTTCAAGTCCTTCAAGAACTTGGATCTGACTGGCATCATATTCTTTTGCACGTTCTACTAAACTTTTTTCATCTGTCATTTAGCCTTCTTCTCCTTTTATTTCCCCTTGCTGAACATAAAAAATCTCTGGTTCAACAGTCATTTTGTTTTTTACATGATCAAGTGTCGTTGTTGTTAAGAAAGTCTGTACCTTTCCTTCAATCGTTTCTAGTAAATGTAGTTGGCGATTATCATCTAGCTCACTCATTACATCATCAAGTAAAAGAATTGGATACTCCCCAGTTTCTTCTTTGATCAAATCAATTTCAGCCAACTTGACACTTAAAGCAGTGGTCCGCTGCTGTCCTTGAGAACCATACGTTTGCACGTTTTTTTGATTGACGAAAAAAGAAAGATCATCACGATGTGGTCCAATTGTCGTTGTTCCGCGAAACATATCTTTCTTTTTGTTTTGATTCAACAATTCTAAAAATTGTGTTTGGATCTCTTCTTGTGTTTGTGTACTTAAAGAAGAAAACGAGGTGACATATTCAATCTCTAATTGCTCTTTTTGATGGGTGATTTGTTGGTGCAATGTATTTGCCCAAAATTCCAGTCGTCGAACAAACTGTGCACGTGCTTTCAATACTTTACTTCCAAATTCAGCTAACTGTTCAGATAAAATATCTAAATAAAGTAAATCTGTTTGTTTTTTTTCATTCAGTTGTTTCAAATATTGATTTCTTTGTTTTAGAATACCTTGATATTGAACCAAATCGTAAAGATAGATCGGATTGATCTGTCCTAACTCCATATCAAGAAATTTTCGCCTGATCTGCGGACTACCCTTTACTAATGAAAGGTCTTCAGGTGCAAATAAAATGACATTTAATTGACCAACATAGCTACTTAATTTTTTTTGTTCGATATGATTGATCTTTGTTTTGCGTCCCTTTTTTGAAAGAAGGATCTCCAAAGGAATCTTAGAGGTTCCTTTTGTCACTTCGCCCTGGATCAGTGCTTGCTCGCCTTGCCATCCGATCAATTCTTGCTCACTGCTGGTACGGTGACTTCTCGTCATAGCCAAAACATAAATACTTTCCAAAAGATTCGTCTTACCTTGGGCATTTTCTCCTAAAAAAATGACAAGGTTTTTAGTAAACGTAATCTTTAATTCCTGATAGTTTCGATAATTTTTTAGATACAGCTTATTCAGCCTCATTATCGTTTATTCCTTTTTTTACCATAAAAAAAGTTCCCACTTCTGGAACTTCAACCATCATGCCGGGATAAAGTTTTCGTCCACGACGATTCTCTGGTTCGCCGTCTACCAAGACAGTGTTTTCAGCTAAATACCATTTTGCTTGTCCACCACTGCTAATTACTGTGACTTCTTTTAGCATTTGACCCAACGTCATAAATTCTGTTTTTAGAATGACTTGTTGTTTCAATGTTCATCCCTCATTTTCATTAATAAATGTATACTCTATTATACCTTTTTTTAGGCAATAAAACAAATTTATCCATATATTTTTCCATATAAGACGATTTAAGCGAAAAAAGGTGTTTTAAACAAAAATAAACAAAAAGCCTTAAAAGTGATTTTATGGCTTTTTGTTTATTTTTTGTTTTTTTCATTACTTTTTCAAAATGATATACAGATTAGTTCGTACGTACTGGTGTGATTAACTGGATAAATTGAACACCATCTTCTGTTGGTTCTAATGTAAACGGACGAATAGAAGAAATAAATTTCACTTTGATACTCATATCACCAAATGCACGTAACGCAGCTTTCATGTAATCAGGGTTAAAGGAAATATCCAAAGGATCCCCACTACTTGCCACATAATTCAGACTTTCTTCTACTTTTCCGATTTCAGGTGAGTTTCCATATAGAATCACCGCATCTGATTGGATGGATAAACGAACGATATTATTACGTCCTTCATGAGAAAGTAATGAGGCACGTTCAATCGCTGCAAGGAAACTTGGAACAGAAAATTCTACTTCTGTGTTGAAGCTTGAAGGAATCAACCGATTCGTATCGGGGTAGTTTCCTTCCAACAGACGGGAATAAAAATACATGTTTTCTGTTTTAAAGAGTACTTGGTTTTCCATTATACTGATCTCAACGATTTCTTCTTCATTTGTCAATGAACGAGATAATTCAGTCAGACTTTTACCAGGAATCACGATATCAAAATGATCAGCTGCTTGTTCAACTGGAATCACTCGTTGGCTTAGACGGTGGGAATCAGTTGCGACAGCCAAAAGAGAATTTCCTTCTAAAATAAAATGGACCCCTGTTAGAATTGGACGACTTTCATGTTGTGAGACAGCGAATACTGTTTCATTGATCAATTTCGTTAAGACATGTACCGGTAATTTCATTTGATTATGGCTTTCAACGACAGGTAAATGAGGGTAATTGTCTGCATCTAACCCATTTACTAAGAAGTTGGCTTTTCCTGAAGTAATGGCTACTTGTTTATTCTCTAAGACTTCAAGAGTAAAGGTGTCTTCTGGTAAGCGACGGATAATTTCACTAAAGAAACGAGCTTGTAACACAATTGCTCCAGTTGATTCAATTTGCATTTGGGCTTTTTCATTTTCAACAGATAAAAAAGTTTCAATAGAAATATCTGCATTACTCCCAGTTAGCGTTAATCCTTCTTGAGTCAAAGTAATTTTGACTCCAGTCAAGATTGGAATAGTGGTTTTACTTGAAATAGCACGTTGAACAGTTTGCAATTCTTGCATAAAACTTGCTCGATTTAAAGTTACTTTCATGTTGTGTCTCCTTTAAGCGTTTATTTATTATTAGTTAATATATAAATAATAAAAGTATTAGGTACTGTTGATTCTGTGGAAAACTAAAAAAATGCAAGAAATAAAAGAAAAAACAGCTGTGGAAAATCTGTGTATAACTTTTAGGCTTTTTTTGACTTTATCCACAAAGCGTTTTTTCGTTTTTCAAAGTTAATTTAATAAGAAATTTTTGATTTCGGATACTTCATTTTGCATGCTGACACTTGATTCCATTAATTGCTGGATTTTTTCGTGAGCATGAATCACTGTTGTATGGTCTTTCCCACCAAATTCAGCACCAATTTTTGGTAAAGAACTATCCGTTAGCTCTCTTGCTAAGTACATAGCGATTTGTCTCGGTACAACGATTGATTTGACACGTTTTTTTCCTTTTAGGTCTTTTAACTGAATATGATAATATTTCGCGACTTCTTCTTGGATCTGTAAGATAGATAATTGCGGATGACCTTTACCAGATTTTAGTGTTTTCAGTGCATCTGCAGCTAAACTAGTTGAGATATCTTCACTATTCATCGCAGCAAATGCTTGAACGCGAACGAGTGCTCCTTCTAATTCACGGATGTTTGAATCAATTTGTCCGGCAATGTAACTCAAGGTATCATCGGGTATTTCCAAACGTTCGGCTGCTGCTTTTTTACGTAAAATCGCAGTTCTCGTTTCTAAATCGGGTGGTGTGATATCAACTGACAATCCCCACGCAAAACGTGAAACCAAACGTTCTTGTAATTTTGGAATCTCATTTGGTAAACGATCACTCGTCAATACAATTTGTTTTCCTTCATTGTAGAGTGCATTGAAAGTATGGAAAAATTCTTCCTGTGTAGCTTCTTTTTCAGCAAAGAATTGAATATCATCGACCAACAAAAGATCGACGTTTCGGTATTCTTGGCGAAATTCCTCTGCAGTTTTGTTTTGGATCGAGTTAATAAAGTCATTGGCAAATGTTTCACTACTAACGTATTTGACCTTTGCATCAGGCTCGCTTAACAACATTTGATGTCCGATAGCATGCATCAAATGGGTTTTACCGAGGCCGACACCACCATAAAAGAACAAAGGATTATAAATGGAACCAGGGTCTTCTGCAACGACTAAAGCTGCCGCATGAGCCATTTGGTTTCCTTTACCGATAACGAAGGTATCAAATGTATATTTCGGGTTCAACATCGCCTTCTTTATTGGATTTGCAACAGGTATTTTAGGACTTTTAATTTCTTCGACGACTTCTTGCTCCACCTCTTCACCAGTTACAAACCTTGGAATGATCTCTTTTCCAGTTAGCATGTAACCAACTTCAACAATTTTGGTTGTTAGATTCTTTTCCCAATATTCTTTATGAATTTTACTTGGTACTTCGACGACTAATTGACTCTGATCCAATGAACGTGGATGAGCGGTTTCGATCCAAGTATTATAGCTCGCAGGTGAGAGATCCTTTTGATAAGTTGTTTTTAATTCGTTCCATAAAGCATCGAGGGATACCATATAAGGCTTCCTCCTTCATTAAAAAGTGAATAACTAGTACTAATTTATCATTTTTTCATATAGTTTTCCACAGAAAGAGCAGAAAAAATTTTTTATTTGAGATTATCCACAAAATTAAGAGAGAAAAAAACAAAAAAAATCACAACGAGGAAAAATACTTATCCACATCACTAATCAACAGGTGGATAAGTGTGTTTTAAAGACAGAAATTCCAGGTAGGTTGTGGATAAAAAATCTTTGTTTATCAAGGAGTTAAGCATTCAATTCACAGATAAATGACTGTTTGTGGATTACTTTTTTTACAGGTGTTTATTCTGTGTAAAAAACCCTAAAAAATAATTGTGGATAAATCTTGTGTATAACTTTTTCCACAAACGAATCACACGAAAAAAAACTAAACTGTGGAAAAATAGAATGCATAAATCCAGAAGTTTCCTTTCATTTTATATTGACAAATTACCTTGATTGTCGTTATACTATCAAAGTATGTCTGTGTTTTAACAGTAGATAAGAAATTTTGGAGGTGGAATACATGAAAAGAACATACCAACCAAATAAACGTAAACGTCAAAAAGTTCACGGATTCCGTAAACGTATGAGTACTAAAAATGGCCGTCGTGTTTTAGCAAGCCGTCGCCGTAAAGGAAGAAAAGTTCTTTCAGCTTAAGCCACTGGGGTTTCAGTGGTTTTTTTTATGCCCTTTTTTAGGGAAAAGCTGAAAGAATAAAGAGAAATATGTTATGATTATGGACGTAAGTGAAAGATAGAAAAGGAAAGAAAACGAATGAGAAAAGCGTATCGAGTCAAAAAAGAACGAGAGTTTCAAAACGTATTCCATACAGGAACGTCATTTGCTAATCGTAAATTTGTCGTTTACCGCTTAGAAAAAAAAGACCAGCCACATTTTCGTGTCGGGCTTTCAGTAGGTAAAAAAGTGGGCAATGCAGTATGTCGCAATGAGGTAAAACGTAAGATTCGTGCGGCGGTCTATTCTGTAAAAGAACAGATCGATCCGGAATTGGATTTTATCGTGATTGCAAGACCAAGTGTCAAGGGACTAACTTACGATGAGATTCGTTCCAATCTAGTCCATGTCTTAAAACTTGCAAAAATAATCGATAGAGAGGAAAAGAGTAAGTGAAGAAATACAAACGTTTACTTTTGATGGCAGGCATTATCAGTCTAGTCGTTGTCTTATCCGGTTGTGGAACTGGAGAAGTAAGTGCACAAAGCACAGGAATTTGGGATCGCTACATCGTTTATTATTTTGCAGAAGCGATCAAGGCATTGTCATTTGGAAATGCAGGGATTGGGATTATTTTATTCACTTTGATCATTCGTGTGATCTTGATGCCGTTGATGCATTTTCAAACAAAGAGTATGCGAAAAACCCAAGAACTTCAACCAAAATTAAAAGCACTACAACAAGAATATAGTTCAAAAGATCCTGAGACACAAAGTAAGTTACGTGAAGCGCAACAACGTTTATATGCGGAAAATAATGTGAACCCATATGCTGGTTGTTTACCGTTGTTAGTACAGATGCCGATTTTGATGGCGTTATGGCAATCGATTTCACGTGTGCCTGAATTAAAACAAGGAAACTTTTTATGGTTAAATCTAGGAACAGCAGATCCAACCTTTATTTTACCGATCCTTGCTGCGGTATTTACTTTTGCAAGTACGTATCTAAGTAGCATGAGTCAAATTGAATCAAATGCATCAATGAAGATCATGAATTTTGTGATGCCTGTGATGATCTTAGTTATGGGGGTCAACTTAGCAAGTGGTCTTTCATTATATTGGGTAATATCTAATGCTTTCCAAGTCGTTCAAACATTACTAATCAATAATCCATTTAAGATTAGAAAAGAGCGAGAAGAAGAAGCTCAACGTATTCGTGAAAAAGAACGTGCGTTGAAAAAAGCCATGAGTCCGAAGAAAAAACGTAAAAAATAAGGGAGGGAATGCTAATGCCGATTTATGAAGCTGCGACAATTGATGAAGCAATCCAACTTGGTTTAAACGATTTAGGATTGGATAAAGAGAAAGTTGAAATTGAGATACTAGATGAAGGTAAGAAAGGATTTCTGGGGATCGGGCGTAAGAATGCTCGTCTTAAGATTGAACCTTCAATTAGTGAAACTGTTTCAGAAGCAATTGAAGAAACGATTGAAGAAACGGTAGAAGAACCTTTAGAAAAAACGATAGAAGAAACTGAAACCATTGAAGTCTTTACAGAAGACCAACCAGAAGAAGTAGAAACCAGTGAATTAGGCGATGAAGCAGCTTTAACGGAATTAGCAGTCTATCTCACGGATATTACCAAGCAATTAGATGCGCCAGCTTTAGTAAAAATGACCCGCGAAGCAAATACCGTCGTTTTTCAATTAGATACACAAAAACAAGGGATTTTAATTGGCAAACACGGCAAAACATTAAATGCGTTGCAGTATTTAGCCCAAGTTTTCATTCACCGTATTGCTAAAAATAAACTATCTGTAGTAGTAAACGTTGGTAATTATCGTGAAAAAAGACAAGAAATCATTCAACGCTTAGCAGATCGTACTGCCGAAAAAGCAATTAAATCCGGTCAACCAGTCTTCTTAGAACCAATGCCGGCATTTGAGAGAAAACAAATCCATGCGGCATTAAGCAAGAATGAATATGTGAAAACTCATTCTGAAGGAGACGAGCCTTATCGTTATCTAGTAGTAGAACCTGTAAAAAAACGATTATAAACACTAAAAGAGTTTCCTTCATTAACAAATGCTTGTTAATGAAATAATGCTTGATAAATAAGAGAAGTTTAAATCAATGAAGTAGCGAAAAAGTAAACTGATTACTTTTTCGCTACTTTATTTTTGTTGTGTTTTGCAAGAAATCTTTTTTTCTCTGTTTTCTAAAAAAAAGTTTCTTTCTCCAAAATAATCTATGTTACTGTGAATACGACTGGGGGAAAGGAAGGGAAAAATGGAAGAGAAAAAAAGAAAAAAAATGATAAAAGATATCGAAAAAGCTCGTGAAAAATATGTAAAAAATGAACAAAAATATATTGCAGAAATGTCGCATGTCTTTAATCAAAAATGGAATTGGACTTCCAATATGCTGGATAATGAGGCTGGAGTAAAATATGATAACCTTATAGAGTATATGTATTTGTATAAAAAGGTAGTTGAAAAAAATCCTGAACAGTTTACAGAAAATGGTAGAGAACGAAAGAACTTAATAAACTCTTTAAACGGTAGTATAGGATGTAGTTACGATAACAAATATTTTAAGCCATGCATGAAAGACTTGGTAAATAATGATCCGGATAGTTTTTTAGTTATACCAATCATGTATAACCGAAGAACAGGCGATGTTCATAGTGTCAGCCTGCTTATTCAAAAAGAAGACAATAAAATTAAAGTGCGCGTTTGTAATAAAGGAGGTCAACTTGTACCTAATGAAGCGCCAAATGTTGATGGAAAAATTTCTCTTGAGCATTTAAATAAAATAGCGTCGTTTTATCAATGGGAAAACTGGAATGATTTTTCCGATAAAGAGAAATTAGACCTTTGGAAAGGCGTTAGTAAGGAGGATAAAGCAGAATGTGTAGAGAGTTTCGCAGCAGTAGAAAAATTGTGGGTAGATCTGGATACCAAACAATTAAAATCAATCTATGTATATGAGTTTGAAGAATCAAAAGAAAACATAGAAGCCATTTCAAAAGCTGTTCGTATAGGAAGATATGCTCCTACATGGCGAGATTTTTTAAGTTTGTCCCGAAAAGAAGGTGTGAGCTTTGGAAGCTTTTTTCAAGATAAATATATGTTGTTTTTTCATAAGACAACAGAATTTCCGTTAAAAGAGCTTCATCATCATGCATCAGAATGTAAGTTTGAAAATTATGTTGCAAGGTCACAAATGACAGGGGCATGTATCGTAAAAAATATAGGATTAGCATTCAAATATACACTAGGTTATAAAACTAAGGCAATTATTAAAGACAAAGAGTATGATCAATGTAAACAAATTGAGGGTATGGATGAAATGCTGCTAAAAGTTGCTAAAGATGAGGTCAAGAACCAGAGTTATAGTGATTTACTTGATCAGAATTACGCGTTTTTTCTTAAAAATAAAAAAGAATTGGCGCAAGAGACGCCAAGCATGAAAATAGTAAAAAAAGAATTGTTAATAGATGTTGTAAATGAAGCTGGAGAAAAAGTTGGAGACGTGCTTACAAACCAGTTTCTTATAAATCAGAAAGATGTTAAAAACGAGTTACATAATAGAAAAACGGGTGAAGAATACCTGAGAAAAGTTGCTGCTGTAAATAAAAAAGTTTCAAAAAAGAAAAAAGCAGAAAGACTAAACTCTGGATTGGAAAGATAGAGGTAAACCCTCCTGAATAGGGATAAAATAAATGTCGTTTTATCCTATAGTTGAAAATTCATTCAATCATACATAGAAGATCAGTTATATTGAGAAAAACAAAATTTAATGGTTGATATGCGTGGTTCTTTTTAGGAATCACATTGACAAACTTTTTTAAACAAAGTATATTTTATTAGAAATCATTCTTATCGGAGTATACGATGCTTAAGTAGTCTTACTTTGATAGAAAAAGCACATGGAGGTTAGCCTTCGTGTGTTTTTTTGTAGAACTGAGATGAGATAGCGATTTGTTTTGAATGGCTATTTTTTATGTTGAATAGTCGTGAAAAGGATCGCGACGATACAAAGGATGAAATAAAAAGAATGTACAATATCCTCAAATCAGAATGAATGTATAAATGAAAAAAATTTTTACGATATTGTAAAAAAGCAGAAGTTGTCAGAGTTCTCTATTTTCAATACTTGTGTCTTGTAACTAAATATGATAACCTATGTTCAGAATTTAATCATGGACAAGCAGTCAAAGTGCGAAGTTCACCATTTATTGTAAAGGGTGAAGTGGGCACTTTTTTTGTGCGTAAAATTAAAAAGGGAGTGAAAAAATGGCTGAAATTACTTTAGAATTTGATACGATTGCTGCAATTTCTACCCCACCAGGAGAAGGAGCGATCAGTATTGTTCGACTTAGTGGAGACCAAGCGGTAGCTTTAGCAGATAAAGTCTATCGTTGTGGCAAGAAAAGCTTATTGGAAGTACCTAGTCATACGATTCATTATGGGCATATTACTGATCCAAAGAATGAACAGATCATTGATGAAGTGATGGTTTCTGTTATGTTAGCACCTAAAACATTTACTCGTGAAGATGTCGTTGAAATCAATTGTCATGGTGGGATCGTAGTCGTAAATCAAATTTTACAACTGCTATTACGAGAAGGAGCAAGACTAGCTGAACCTGGAGAATTTACAAAAAGAGCTTTCTTAAATGGTCGTGTGGATCTTTCTCAAGCAGAAGCCGTGATGGATTTAATTCGGGCAAAAACGGACAAAGCAATGGGATTAGCTTTAAATCAATTAGATGGCAATCTTTCTTCGTTGATTCGTTCATTAAGACAAGAAATTTTAGAAACATTAGCACAAGTGGAGGTCAATATCGATTATCCTGAATACGATGATGTGGAAGAATTGACTACACGATTATTGCTTGAAAAAGCGACGATGATCCAACAAAGGATCCAAGCTTTACTTGCTACATCGAAACAAGGAAAAGTCTTGCGTGAAGGATTAAGTACAGCTATCATCGGTCGTCCAAATGTCGGAAAATCAAGCTTGTTGAATCACTTATTGCGAGAAGAAAAAGCAATTGTAACAGATATTGCGGGAACGACACGAGATGTCATCGAAGAATACGTGAACGTTCGTGGTGTACCATTGAAATTAATTGATACAGCAGGAATCCGTGAAACAGAAGATCTCGTTGAACAGATCGGAGTAGAAAGAAGTCGAAAAGCATTATCTGAATCGGATTTGATTTTATTGGTCTTGAATCAAAGTGAGCCACTGACCAGAGAAGACGAGCAGCTTTTAGAAGCCACTAACGGTTTGAAACGGATTGTACTTTTAAATAAAACAGATTTGCCGCAAAAGTTAGAAAAAGAAGAACTTGATCAGTGGTTAGAAGATGAACCGGTGTTTGCCGTTTCTGTGGCTAAAAATGATGGTTTAGATCAATTAGAAACAGCTATCGCTGATTTATTCTTTGGTGGGAAAACCGGTGAAAGAGATGCTACGTATGTATCAAATACCAGACATATTGCTCTACTTGAAAAAGCATCAATTTCATTAGCAGAAGTAGTTGCTGGGATTGAAGCAGGGATGCCTGTAGATCTTGTTCAAATCGATATGACACGCTGTTGGGACTACTTAGGGGAAGTCGTTGGAGACAGTGTACAAGATGAATTAATCACTCAATTATTCAGTCAATTCTGTTTAGGAAAATAAAAGGAGGAAATGTACTTGAATCATTATCAAGCAGATACTTATGACGTCATCGTTGTAGGGGCAGGACATGCTGGTTCAGAAGCAGCGTTGGCTGCAGCCAGAATGGGCTCCAAAACGTTATTACTAACTATCAACCTAGACATGGTAGCGTTCATGCCATGTAACCCTTCAGTCGGAGGACCAGCAAAAGGTGTCGTAGTGAGAGAAATCGATGCTCTTGGTGGCGAAATGGGTAAAAATATCGATAAAACGTACATTCAAATGAGAATGTTAAACACAGGAAAAGGGCCTGCTGTGCGTGCTTTAAGAGCGCAAGCAGACAAGCATGCTTATTCCGCAGAAATGAAGCATACGATAGAAAAAGAACCTAATTTGACGTTGCGTCAAGGAATCGTCGAAGAATTAATCGTCGAAGAGGGCGTTTGTCGAGGTGTGGTGACGTCAACTGGTGCTTGCTACCAAGCAAAAGCTGTTGTTATTACTGCTGGTACAGCTTTACGAGGCGAGATCATCATTGGAGAATTGAAGTATTCATCTGGACCAAATAATTCACAGCCTTCTGTTGGATTAGCTAATAATCTAAAAGAATTAGGTTTTGCGATTGATCGTTTCAAAACAGGAACACCTCCTCGGGTTAAATCAAGTACGATTGATTATTCAGTGACTGAAGAGCAACCTGGCGATAAAGAACCAAATCATTTTAGTTTTAGCACGCCAGATAGTGCGTACAACTTAGAACAAGAATCTTGCTGGTTGACTTATACCGGTGAAACGACTCATAAAATCATACGTGATAACTTGCATCGTGCACCGATGTTTACTGGAATCGTTGAAGGTGTGGGCGCTCGCTATTGTCCATCGATTGAAGATAAGATCGTACGTTTTGCAGATAAACCAAGACATCAATTGTTTTTAGAACCAGAAGGCTTGCATACGGAAGAAGTATACGTTCAAGGATTATCGACTTCATTACCAGAAGATGTCCAAGTGGATATGCTACACTCTATCGCAGGACTGGAAAAAGTTGAAATGATGCGTACGGGATATGCGATCGAATATGATGTTGTCGAACCCCATCAATTACGTCCAACGCTCGAAACGAAAGTCATCGAAAACCTTTATACTGCAGGTCAAACGAATGGGACTAGTGGTTATGAAGAAGCAGCGGGCCAAGGGCTGATTGCTGGAATCAATGCAGCGCTCAAAGTCCAAGGAAAAGAGCCTTTGATCATCAAACGCAGTGACGGTTATATTGGTGTTATGATTGATGACCTAGTGACTAAAGGAACCAATGAACCTTATCGCTTGCTCACTTCACGTGCTGAATATCGTTTATTATTGCGTCATGACAATGCAGATCTACGTTTGACGGAGATGGGACACCAAGTAGGTTTAGTCAAAGAAGACCAATACCAAGCTTATCTGAAAAAGAAAGCTGCTGTTGAAGCAGAAATTAAACGTTTGATGACTGTCCGGATCAAACCGACAGAAGAAGTCCAAGCATTTTTGGCAACTATCAATGCTGCGCCATTAAAAGACGGGGTTTTAGCGAGTGACTTTTTGAAGCGACCTGAAATTAGCTACAGCGATTTAATGTTGTTTATTCCGGAAAATGAAGCATTGACAGCGAAAGAAATTGAACAAGTTGAAATTCAGATTAAGTACGAAGGATACATTAAAAAAGCACTTGAAAAAGTAGAAAAATTAAAACGAATGGAAGCCAAAAAAATACCAGAAAATATCGACTACGCAGCAATTAATGGATTGGCTACAGAAGCAAAACAAAAACTACAAAAAATCCAACCAGAAACCATCGCTCAAGCTAGCCGTATCAGTGGTGTAAACCCCGCTGATCTAAGTATTTTGATGGTCTACATCGAACAAGGGAAGATTGCGAAAGTGGAAAACCTCTGATTTACGGTTTTCCAGAAGTAGCTACATTGGAAAATTAGCCGAAGATTTCAAAAAATAGGAGGAACTATTTTTGGATTCTCCGGCTTATTTCTCAGAGCTAGATACTCCTGTTGGAATCTCTAGAAGATAGTTTTTTTTTCGTCTTTTTAGCAACGATACCAGTAAAGAGAAATCTTAGCACCATCAATGGATAGGAAGTATTTTGCTTTTTGTCCATTTTTTGATGGTGTAAATCTCCTTTTTCCAGGGCACAATTCAATTGGGTAGGTTGAGCTAGAATTGATGGGAAATTACCTCGTAAGTCTCGAGTCTCCTCCTATTTATAGACTGAGCCAAAAATTTGAGAAGTATCAAGTAGGTAACAATCAACAGCAAAAACTAGTGTTTGTGTTTTCTGTCAATTTCTGGAAATTCTTTCTTCTTTCTTGATGCTAAACACTTTTGTCTCAACCCCCACTTAATTTTTTATGAAAAATAAAGAAATTGTTGTTATACTAAATGATGTTGATAGAAACGAGAGCGAAACATTGGAGCCTCAACATCTAAATAAAGATAGAAGAAAGGAGCGATTGGTTGTTCAAAACTTATTTTCGTTTTAATAAGATTCAAGATAACCCATTTCGTATCATGAACCTGATGCTATTGATTTTTATCGTACTATGGTTAGGATACATAAACCAGAATTTCTTGATTTCAAGTTTTTCTTCATTAGGGATCTTTACTTTTTTCTATTATCAAAATATACCCATGAAACATTTAATTAAGCGCATGTTTTTCATTGGTTGTGGACTTTTATTTGCCTTTGTATTAGGAATGTTATCAACCTATGTTTTATGGTTGGAACCTTTTGCTGTAGCTGTAGTGGCTTTTGCCAGCCGGTTTATTTTGCGGTTGTTCCATATTTCAAAACCAGGTGGCTTATTTTTTGCGATGCTTTCGGCGATGGGAACAAGTATGCAGTTACCGATTGATCATTTGCCAATGGTTTCTCTTTATTTTTTCATGGGGGTCATGTTTTCATTGATTGCTGCAGTTATCACCAAGTTACTTGATTCACGTCCAGAACAAGCCATTGAACAAATCTCTTTAAAAGAGAGATTCCAAGAAGAACCGTTAGTAATCATTGATTCTGTTTTCTACAGTGTTGCTTTATTTCTTTCCGTCTATATTAGTCACGGATTGCAGTTACACAATCCTTACTGGTTAACTCTTTCTTGTGCTTCTATTCTTTTAGCTGAGAATTTGGATGCAATGAAACATCGGCAAGTACAATATTTGATTGGTTCCATGGGGGGCTTATGTGTGTCGGCTGTTTTATCCTTTGTACCATTTACTCAGTTACAAACGATTTTTCTGATCACTTTTCTTTACGGTATCTCACAATTTTTGGTTGCTAGAAATTATGCGGTTGCCAACATTTTTCTTAATCCGATGGCACTGATGTTATCGACACTAATTCGTGGGGCCTACTTGATATCCTTGATCGAATATCGCTTTTTGGGAATCGTTATCGGAAGTTTTATTGGTTTAGGTGCTGCATGGGTCATGACCGTTGGGTTACAGCACTATCTCAATGTTGTGCGGAGAAAATTAGAGACAAAATAATAAATAAAAGTATATACAAAAAAAAGCCAGTTCGTTTTTGAAGTGAGGATCAAAGACGAGCTGATTTTTTTAACCCATACATTTGATATGTGTTCATTTTTTGTTTAAATTTGAATAAAAAATCAACTGGCGCTAAAAATTAGAGATAACCTAGTTAAGGCATTTATTTTTTTTAATTACTTACATATAGAAGGATGTGTACTTCCTAGTGCTTCCTTTTTAATTTTTTAAAACCTCCTATAAATTTACCGGTAGAAAGATTGCAACTCGGTTCATTTTGCGTTAAAGTAAAAAGAGATTTCGTGAAACAATTGCTGTTTCACAATGAAAGGATTAATTATGACACCAGAAGAATTTCGTCAAGCATTGGCAGATAAAGACATCCATTTATCTGATCAACAAATGAGTCAATTTGAACGTTACTATCAGTGGTTAGTTGAGTGGAACGAAAAAATGAATTTAACAGCCATCACGGAAAAAAATGACGTTTATTTGAAGCATTTCTATGATTCATTAACGTTAGCTTTTGAGGTGGACTTTTCTCAGCCTCTTTCACTTTGTGACGTAGGTTCAGGCGCAGGTTTTCCGAGTATTCCACTGAAAATTGCGTTTCCTAACTTACAGATCACGATCGTTGATTCACTGAATAAACGAATCAACTTCTTAACGGAATTAACAAAAGAACTTGGTATCACAGCGGCACTTCACCACGATCGTGCCGAGACATTTGGTCAAAATCCTCAATTCCGAGCTTCATTTGACTTAGTGACTGCTCGCGCTGTAGCAAGATTGAATGTTTTAGCAGAACTATGTTTGCCTCTAGTGAAGCAAGAAGGATACTTTTATGCGCTGAAAGCTGCAAAAAGCGAAGAAGAACTAATAGAAGCCAAGCATGCGATCGCAATCTTAGGGGGAAAGTTTATCAAAGAAGATGCGATAGAATTACCGAAAATATCTGACAAGCGACATATTTTGGTAATCCAAAAGAAGAAAGTCACCCCGAAAAAATACCCAAGAAAACCTGGTATGCCAAATAAGCAACCAATCAAGTAGGAGGAGAAGAGATGGCACAAATAATATCTGTTGCAAACCAAAAAGGTGGCGTAGGTAAAACGACGACCACTGTTAACTTAGGTGCTTGCTTAGCTAGTCTTGGTAAAAGAGTCTTGTTAGTGGATATGGATGCACAAGGCAATGCCACAAGTGGTGTCGGTATTCGAAAACCAGATGTTACTCAAGATATTTATGATGTCTTAGTCAATGAGCTACCGATTGCCGAAGCAACTCTTGTTACCGAACATGAAAATTTGAGTATTGTGCCTGCCACTCTTCAATTAGCAGGAGCAGAAATCGAATTAACTTCAATGATGGCCAGAGAGTCTCGCTTGAAAGGTTCTTTAGCCGAAGTGAACGATCAATATGATTATATTCTGATTGATTGCCCACCTTCATTAGGTCATTTGACTATTAATTCATTTACAGCTAGCGATTCTATTCTGATCCCAGTGCAATGTGAATATTATGCATTAGAAGGATTGAGTCAATTACTCAATACAGTTCGTTTAGTTCAAAAGCATTTCAATCCAGAATTGGAGATTGAAGGCGTCTTACTTACAATGTATGATGCACGTACGAACTTAGGAAATGAAGTCGTGGAAGAAGTCCGAAAGTATTTCCGTGAGAAGGTCTATGAAACGATTATTCCAAGAAATATTCGTCTTTCAGAAGCACCAAGTCATGGAATGCCGATCATTGATTATGATCCACGTTCTAGAGGAGCTGAAGTTTACCAAGCATTGGCAAAGGAAGTGGTTAACCGTGAAGAAAAGTAAAGGATTAGGACGAGGGATCGATGCGTTATTTCAAGATTTAGAGAATTTAGAAACTGTGGATGTTGAAGATGAAACAGTTGTACAATTACCACTAAACGAATTACGCCCTAACCCTTATCAACCACGTAAAACATTTGAAGAAGTCTCGCTTCAAGAATTGGCAAACTCCATTGAGCAATCAGGCGTGTTTCAACCGATTATCGTCCGTCGTTCGGCAGTAAAAGGATATGAAATCATTGCTGGTGAACGTCGTTTCCGAGCTTCTAAGTTAGCAGAAAAAGCGACCATCCCTGCAATTGTTCGTGACTTTGATGAAGAAGCAATGATGCAAGTCGCTGTTTTGGAAAACTTGCAACGTGAAGACTTGAACCCATTAGAAGAAGCTGAAGCCTATGATATGCTGATGAAAAATCTTAAACTTACGCAAGCAGAAGTAGCGAAACGCTTAGGTAAAAGTCGTCCATATATCGCAAACTATCTCCGACTGTTAACGTTACCTGATTTAGTGAAGGAAATGGTCCAAGATCAACGATTATCGATGGGACAAGCTCGTACCTTATTAGGTCTAAAAAACAAAAGTTTGATTCTAAAATTAGCGAATCGAGCAGTTATGGAGAATCTAACGGTTCGTCAGTTGGAACAAATTGTTTCGCAATTAAATCAAAACGATGGGAAAGAAAAAAAGAAAATCCCTCGACTAGCAAAAGAAAAGCCTTATTATATACGTGAAAGTGAAGACCGCTTGATGGATAAGTTTGGTACAAGTGTTGCTATCCAAGAAAAAGACGGTAAAGGAAAGATTGAAATTGAGTACCTTTCGCAAAATGATTTGACAAGAATCCTTGATATCCTTAATATTCAATTCGATGAAGAATAAGTAATAGGAAAGAAGCGTTCAATTCAGACCAATCAACCTTAATTTTTACGATCACTATATGAATATCAAAAAAGACGTGGGAACCGTTCTTAAGAGAAATGACTAAAGGAGGGGACTTTTATGTACGACTTACATGATATTGTTGAAATGAAAAAACCTCATGCTTGTCAGACCAACCGTTGGGAAATCATCCGCATGGGAGCGGACATCAAAATCAAATGCGTCAATTGCGGGCACATCGTTATGATGACTCGTCGAGAATTTGAGAAAAAATTAAAAAAAGTACTTGAAAAAAATGCAGAGAAAGAGTGAATAAATCTATGGCATTAACTGCTGGAATTGTTGGATTACCCAATGTCGGTAAATCAACTTTATTTAACGCAATCACCAAAGCTGGAGCAGAAGCAGCGAACTATCCTTTTGCAACCATTGATCCGAATGTAGGAATGGTAGAAGTTCCCGATTGGCGTTTACAACGCTTAACTGAACTTGTTCATCCTAAAAAAACCGTGCCAACAACATTTGAATTTACGGATATTGCAGGAATCGTTAAAGGTGCAAGTAAAGGGGAAGGCTTGGGAAATCAATTTCTAAGTCATATCCGCCAAGTTGATGCGATTTGTCATGTGGTCCGTTGTTTCGATGATGACAACATCACACATGTTGAAGGACGAGTTGACCCATTAGCGGATATTGATACGATCAATCTAGAATTAGTATTGGCAGATCTGGAATCGATCACTAAACGCTATACTCGAGTAGCAAAAATCGCAAAAACGAAAGATAAAGATGCAGTTGCTGAATTAGCTGTTTTAGATAAAATCAAGCCAGTCCTGGAAGAAGGACGTTCAGCTCGCTCTATCGAATTTACGGACGAAGAACAAAAAATCGTTAAATCATTGTTTTTATTGACTACCAAACCAATCTTATATGTAGCAAACGTTGCAGAAGATGAAGTAGCAGATAGCGATACGAATCACTACGTTCAAGCTGTACGTAATTTTGCTGCCGAAGAAAATGCAGAAGTTATCGTAGTCAGCGCACGTGCAGAGGAAGAAATTGCTGAACTAGATGAAGAAGATAAAGCAGAATTCTTAGAAGCTTTAGGAATTGAAGAGTCTGGATTAGATCAATTAATTCGTGCAGCTTATGATTTGCTAGGATTAGCTACGTACTTTACAGCAGGAGAACAAGAAGTTCGGGCTTGGACATTTAAAAAAGGCATCAAAGCACCTCAAGCAGCTGGGATTATCCATTCAGACTTTGAGCGTGGATTTATCCGTGCGGAAACTGTTTCTTTTGAAGATCTAGATCATTATGGAAATATGCATGCTGCCAAAGAAGCTGGCCGTGTTCGTCTAGAAGGTAAAGACTATGTAGTCCAAGATGGCGACGTTATGTTATTCCGTTTTAATGTATAAAAGGGCTATCAAACGATACGTATAGTATGTTAGAATGTCTTTTGTGACAACCGTTAAAGTAGCGGCTAAGGAGGACTATTTAGATCATGGAATCAGAACAATTACGTGAAATTGTAAAAGAAAACAATCAATTAGAAGAAAAATTAACTAAAAGAAACCAACAATATATTTTTGACTTAAAAAAATCTTTAGAAGCAGCTAATCTATCCGAAGAGGAAAAGGTAAAAGCACTTCATGACATCCTTCCAACCTTAGTGTCTGAACAAAAAGGTGGAAAAACAGCCAGACAATTATTTGGAACTGTCTCTGAAAGAACTGAAGCAATTATCAACAAACCAGTTGAAGCAAAGGTAAATTCTAAACCACTATTGATGTGGCTAGACAATACATTCCTGTTATTAGGTTTGTTGAGTATCATGATTGCTATTACCGGATTGTTTTCACGTGGAACAACGCCAGCTTATGGAATCACAACTTTGGTCTTCGGATCAGCTGTTGGTGGTTGGGTATTTTACCTGATGTATAAATACATTTATCAATATGAGTATCCGGGAGCAGATCGTAGTAAAAAGCCAGGTATGGGTAAAACATTGTTGATCTTAACTGGAACTACATTGGTCTGGGTGGTTGCCTTTTCCGCTACCACACTTCTTCCTCCAGTACTGAATCCGTTGTTAGATCCAGTAGTTATCATCATTATTGGGGCTGCTGCACTAGCTTTGCGTTATTACATGAAGAAAAAATATGGAATCGTTGGAAGTTTATCTGTACCTAGAAGATAATTCGTTAAAGTACGATTCGATGTATATCAATGATGAGGGATCATTATTTGAAACAGTTGTTTGTTTTGAATAGTGGTCTCTTATTTTTTATGGAGAAATGGTTAAAACAGAAAGAACAAAAATTTGAGAAACTTGGTAAATTTAATCAGTAGCTTCTCTTAAAAGAGTTTCTCGTTATTAACCATATATGACTTGTGATGGAAACGCTTATAATAAGGATATTCTTAGAAACAGTCCGGATTATGGGAAGACGGTTGACTTAATAGAAAAAATCGATTATTTTAATAGATAAACTAAAAACTAGAGGAGTGGTACTAAAAATGTCCAACTGGGAAACAAAGTTCACGAAAAAAGGGTTTACTTTCGATGATGTCTTACTGATACCAGCAGAAAGTCACGTGTTACCAAACGAAGTGGATATGAGTGTACAATTAGCAAAAAATATTAAGTTGAATATCCCGATCATCAGTGCAAGTATGGACACTGTAACTGATAGTAAGATGGCTATTGCGATGGCTAGACAAGGTGGATTAGGTGTTATTCATAAAAATATGACAATTAGTCAACAAGCAGACGAAGTGCGCAAAGTCAAACGTTCTGAAAGTGGTGTGATCATTGATCCATTTTTCTTAACACCGCAACATCTTGTAGCAGATGCAGAAGAATTGATGAGCAAATATCGAATTAGCGGTGTACCGATCGTTGAGACTTTAGAAAACAGAAAACTTGTTGGTATTATTACGAACCGTGACATGCGCTTTGTAACTGATTATCATATGGAAATCAATGATGTGATGACCAAAGAAAACTTAGTAACAGCCCCAGTCGGTACTTCTCTAAAAGACGCAGAAAAAATACTGCAAAAACATAAAATTGAAAAATTACCTATCGTTGACAACGATGGTTGTTTAAGTGGATTGATCACAATCAAAGATATTGAAAAAGTGATTGAATTTCCCAACGCTGCCAAAGATGAACATGGACGTCTACTTGTAGCTGCTGCTGTTGGTGTAACAAGTGATACATTTGAGCGTGCAGGTGCCTTGTTGGAAGCAGGAGCAGATGCGATCGTTATTGATACAGCACATGGTCATAGTGCTGGAGTGATTCGTAAAATCCAAGAAATTCGTTCTACCTTTAAAGATGCTACTTTGATTGCCGGTAACGTAGCGACAGCGGAAGCAACAAAAGCATTATATGATGCTGGTGTGGATGTCGTAAAAGTCGGTATCGGACCAGGATCAATTTGTACAACACGTGTGGTTGCCGGTGTAGGTGTACCACAATTAACAGCGATTTATGATGCTGCTTCTGTCGCACGACAATATGGCAAAGCAATTATTGCTGATGGCGGAATCAAATATTCAGGTGATATCGTCAAAGCATTAGCTGCTGGAGGACATGCCGTCATGTTAGGTAGCATGTTGGCCGGTACAGATGAATCTCCAGGTGAATTTGAGATTTTCCAAGGACGACGTTTTAAAACTTATCGTGGTATGGGTTCATTGGGCGCAATGGAAAAAGGTTCAAAAGATCGTTATTTCCAAGGTAGCGTCAATGAAGCGAATAAATTAGTACCAGAAGGAATCGAAGGACGTGTGGCCTACAAAGGAAGCGTTGCGGATATTATCTTCCAAATGATCGGTGGATTAAAATCTGGTATGGGTTATGTTGGGGCAGGCAACTTGAAACAATTGCGTGACGAAGCACAATTCATCCAAATGAGTGGCAATGGGTTGAAAGAATCCCATCCACATGATGTCCAAATCACAAAAGAAGCACCTAACTATTCAGTAGAATCTTAATAAAAAAGAGATAAAAGTAGTGGGAAATCTAGCAGAATGCCAGATTTAAAGTAACAATGCTCGATTTATGAACATCAAAGTTAGTAGAATCTTACTAGCTTTGGTGTTTTTTTGTTGTCAGCGGATGCGATAGTTCTATCTAATTGATTGATTTAATTTCAAACCTGTATCTTTGATGTGGATCGTTTGATCAAACAAATATATGACAGATGAATTTGTCTTTTAACATTTTAGATTAGAAGTTTTAGGGAGTCTACCCGCATTTTTGTCTGGTTCGTTGTTTTTTGAAAAAAAGTCTAGGACGAATAGAATCTCTATCCGTCCTAGACTTTAGCGTCATCCTTTTTATGATTTAAAGTAATAGCAAGATTTCTCTCCATCAACATTATTTGACAAAGAGCCTAGTTTTTATTGTGTTATCAGTCCACTTTTTGATCTAGCTCTATTTATTTGATTACTTTTAAATTTCCCATGTAAGGAACTAATACTTCTGGAACAGTCACTGATCCATCTTCATTTTGGTAGTTTTCAAGGATCGCTGCGACAGTTCGGCCGACTGCAAGTCCTGAACCATTCAGTGTATGAGCATAGTGGATTTTTCCGTCTGCATCACGGTAACGGATCATTGCGCGTCGTGCTTGGAAATCTTCACAGTTTGAACATGAGCTGATTTCACGATATGTTTCTTGTGCAGGGATCCATACTTCTAAGTCATATGTTTTGGCAGCAGAGAAGCCCATATCTCCAGTAGATAATGCTACTACACGGTAAGGTAAATGTAATTTTTGTAGAATATCTTCAGCATCGGCTGTCATTTTTTCTAGCTCATCATAAGAATGTTCTGCATCAGAGAATTTGACCATTTCTACTTTATTAAATTGGTGTAAACGAATCAATCCTCGAGTATCACGGCCGGCACTCCCTGCTTCCGAACGAAATGCGGGACTAAGAGCAGTGAAATAAATCGGTAAATCTTGCCCATCTAAGATCTCATCGTTGTAATAGTTTGTTAATGGAACTTCCGCTGTTGGGATCAATGTCAAATCTGTATCTTCTAATTGGAAAACATCTTCTTTAAACTTAGGAAATTGCCCAGTTCCGAACATAGCCCGACTATTTACGATATAAGGAGTAATCATTTCTGTATAGTCATGTTCATAGATGTGTTGATCTAGCATAAAGTTATAAACGGCACGTTCTAAGCGAGCACCTAATCCTTTATAGTAAACAAAACGACTTCCAGAAACTTTTGCCCCTCTTTCAAAGTCTAAGATACCTAAGTTTTCAGCGATTTCCCAATGTGGTTTCGGTTCAAATGAAAAATTACGAGGCGTGTTCCAACGACGAACTTCCACGTTGTCCTCTTCGTCTTTTCCAACAGGTACAGAATCATCTGGTAAATTTGGTAAGGTAGTCGCAATTTGATGTAACTTTTCATCTACTTGCGCTACTTCTTCATCAAGAGCTTTAATGTTGCCCCCAACTTCTTTCATTTCATTGATTTTAGCTGTTGCATCTTCTTTGTTCCGTTTTAATTGCGCAATTTCTGCTGAAACATCATTACGATATTTTTTTAATTCTTCCGTTTTAACAAGTAATTTTCGACGACTTTCATCTAATTCCATAAATTCAGCTAAGGTTTCTTTTTTGACCCCACGAGTCATTAATTTTTCTTGAACATAATCAAAATTTTGACGCATCATTTTTACATCTAACATTGCAATTCCTCCTTAAATATAATAAAAAAAGACCAATCCATCCCTCAATTATCTTGGGACGAATCGGTCTAACATTCGCGGTACCACCCGAGTTCAACATATAAATATGCTGCTCTTGTTAACAGATAACGGCTGTTTTACCGACCTTTCTTATTTCGAAAGGTACACATCAAAGAACTGGAACTTCCAACTTATTTTTTGCTGATTTACACCATCCATCAGCTCTCTTGAAAAAAATAAAATGTACTGGGTTCTGTGCTATATAGATATGATATATAGAAATGATTGTAATAAGAATATCGGATATTTTAATTTTCGTCAATATATTCCTGACTTTTGATTGGTAATTTTTCATTTCTTTTTATTGGGAGATGTATGATGAATGAAGTCCAGTGTTTATCAGATTTAGCATAAATATAACCACCATGTAAAGCAACGATACTTTGAGCAATGGCTAAACCTAAACCCGTCCCACCGGTTTCTTGTGAACGAGACTCTTCTACTCGGTAAAAACGGTCAAAAAGATTATCGATTGATTCTCGAGGAATCATAGCTCCATTGTTTTTTACTGTCGCAACGACTTCTGAGCCAACTTTTTCGACTTCAATGACAATTTTTGTAGCGCCTTTGCCGTATTTTAAAGCATTCGTCAGTAAATTATTAAAGACACGAACTAGTTTTTCAGTGTCCCCATCCATAGTTAATGATGGAACCTGTGATGATACAAGGATTTGGATATGCTTTTTTGATGCTTCTAATTCAAAATCAGCAGCTAGTTGTTCAATTAGCTGGATCAGATCAAAAGCCGAAAAATTGACCGGAACAGCTGGTTGTCTGACTTTAGTATACTCAAAAAGATCATCCACTAGTAATTTCATTTGTTTTGCTTTGATATAAGCTGTATGGGTATACTTCAAAAGATCCTCTTTTGTTTGATACTGACCATCTTCGATTAATCCTAAGTAACCAATAATAGAGGTTAAAGGGGTACGGATATCGTGACTCACATTAGTAATCAATTCATCTTTTGATTTTTCAATTTTCCGTTCATCTTCGATCGCAGCTACTGTACTATCGACTAAACCATTAATGCTTGTTACTACACGACTAAGATCACCTGTTAATTCAAAAGGGATCCGATGGTCATAATTACCATTAGCGATATAGTGAAGCTCGCTAATAATATGACGTAGTTGCATTTGTCGGTAGCGACGGATTAACCGCCAGTATAATACGCCGATATCTAAAAGAAAGAAAAGGGGAATCAGAAAATTTCGGCCGTTCCAAAATAAATCACTATTCAATCGTTGAGCAAAAATATTTTTTGAATCCCAAATCGCATTAGTCAATGAAGGGGAACTACTAATTATTGAAGTAAGGACAACCAAAATCGCAACATTTAATAGTAGAAGGAGAATCACGGTGATAATACCTTCTGCTAATAACTCACTGATTTCCTTAGAAGTTAGATTGATTCGTCGCCGTTTTTCTGTTCCTCTTTTTTTATCTTGCATCAATTTTATAGCCCACTCCCCAAACGGTTTGAATGACTTTTTCTCCACCAGTTGCTTCTTCGATCTTATCTCTCAAATGACTAACATGGACCATAACAGTTTTTGCGGAAACAATACTTTCTTGTTTCCATACACGCTCAAAGATTTCATCTGCACTGAACACACGATTAGAATGACTTGCTAATAAGTATAGAATCCCAAATTCTAATGCTGTGAGCTGAATCTCTTTCCCATCAATTGTTTTTACTTCATGGGAATCTTTGTTAATAATCAAAGAGTTTACTTCTAATATATCCGGTTGATCCGGTGTGATTTGCATTTTTGTTCGACGAAGCAAAGATTTTACGCGTGCCATAACTTCTAAAGGATTAAATGGTTTTGTAACATAATCATCAGCACCAGCAACAAGCCCTTTAATTTTATCCATATCGGTTGTTTTTGCTGTCAACATGATAATCGGGATTTGCGATTCCTTTCGTAATTCTTTAACGACCTGCATGCCATCCATTTCAGGCATCATAATATCCAAAATCAATAACTCAATATCAGGTATCGTTCGAATCTTTGATAATGCTTCTTTCCCATCATAAGCCTTAACAGCTTCGTATCCTTCATTGTGAACATAAATACTTAGTAATTCAACAATTTCTTTATCATCATCAGCAATTAATATTTTCATAGATTGTTCCTCCAGAGTTAGAATGATACTATTTACTATTCATTCTAGCAAAAAAATGTCTAAATAGATAAAAGCAACACTTTGTTAAGGAAAATTTTAGAAGGTAAGAGCTAAGTGAAGTGGCTCATCAATAGAAAACTGAACAATCGCAATGCTGAGAAGGCTATCATTAATGAAAAACATGTTAAAAGCGAACGTTTCTCACTTATAGGATTAGAACGATCGATTACGCTAAAAATGTTGATAAAACAGCTTTTTTCTTATTGACTTTTATTTTTGCTGTTGGTATATTATTATTTGTTCGAAAGAGCAAAGATCGCTAGTGAAAATAGTTAAAATAAACTGTTGACAGAGGGATCACACCATGATAAGATAACTGAGTCGTAAAAAAACGACAGCTTACG